>NZ_CP024923.1:1800000-2100000 GCF_002796605.1 Sphingomonas psychrotolerans | reverse complement strand
GGACCGACCACGGCGATGGTTTCGCCGGGGCGCACGTCGAGCGAGAAATCGGCCAGCGCGGAGACTTCGGGGCGAGTGGGGTAGCGGAAGGTGACCTGCTCGAAGGCAACTGCACCCCGCGGCGGCTGTGGGAGGGGCAGCGGGTTGGCGGGAGCGGCAATGTCGGGCTCCTCGCGCAGCAGCTCGGCGAGGCGGCTGGCGGCGCCCGAACCGCGGAGCAGTTCGCCATAGACTTCGGTCAGCGCGCCGAACGAGCCGGTGACGAGCCCGGCGGTGATCACGAAGGCAGTGATCGAGCCTCCCGAGATGCGGCCTTCGGCGACGCCATATACGGCGTCCCACATGATCAGCGTGATCGCAGTGAACAGCAGGCCGATCACTGCCGCGGTCATCACGGCGCGGAGCGCGAAGCGGCGCTTGGCGGCGGCGAAGCTGCGTGTGACGGCGCCCTCGAAGCGCTCGGCCTCGCGCTTCTCCTGTCCGAAGGCCTGGACGATGCGCATCGCGCCGAGCGTCTCCGAAGCGATCGCGCCGATATCGGCGACGCGGTCCTGGCTCGACCGCGACAAATTGCGGACCCGGCTGCCGAGCCAGACGATCGGCAGCACGATCACCGGGATGCCGACGAGCAGATAGGCCGCGATCGCGGGCGCGAGCGTGAACAGGTAGATAATGCCGCCGATGCCGGTGAGCAGGTTGCGCAGCGCAGTCGAGACGGTGTTGCCGACCACCATCTCCACGATCGCGGTGTCCGATGTCAGGCGCGAGGCGATTTCGGAGGGGCGGTTCTCCTCGAACCATTTGGGCGGCAGACGCAGCAGATTGCGGTGCACTGCCATGCGCATGTCGGCGACGGTGCGCTCGCCGACCCACGAGACGAAGAAGAAGCGCACCGCGGTGGCCACCGCGAGCGCTACGACGACGAGCAGCAACCCTTGGAAATAGACGCCGATCTTGCTGGTGTCCGCGCCCGCGGCGAAGCCGTTGTCGACGATCTGCTTGAAAGTGCGCGGGATCCACAAAGTCGCCACCGAAGAGGCGACCAGCGACAGCGTCGCCACTGCCAGCTGGAGCGGGTAGCGGCGGGTGAAGCTCCAGACGACGAGCAGATTGCTGAGCTTGCGCCGGGACTGTGGGGCGGGCGCAGGGACGGGATCGGGCATGGCGCGCGGACTAGCGTGATTGAAAGGAGAGGGGAACCTTCTCTTGCTCCCGCTCTCTCCCGGGCGGGAGAGGGAAGGGGCCCGCCGCGCAGCGGTGGGAAGGGTGAGGGTGACTGCGGAAGAAGGTCGTCACCCTCACCCTTCCGCCGACTGCGTCGGCTCCCTCCCTCTCCCGACGGAGAGGGAGAAATGGGAACTCGTCCCAAATTTGGAACATTTGGTATGACAACGTTGCACCGCAACACGGCGCGCTATATTAGTATGATAAGTCGCCGCCGTTCCAACGGGTGACGGTGGAAGGAATTTGATGCTCTACGACGCGTACGAGATTCAACGGTCACTCCTCGCCGGCGCCAGTGCCTGGGCCAATTTCTCCGCGGGGCTGCTCAACAATCCCGCCAATCCGTTCGCCTATTTCGGCGGCGGACCGGTGCTCGCCTCGGCGCTCGAGGTGTTCGCGCACGCCTCCGCGCCGCGCGGCAAGCCGGATTTCGCGCTCGATCACACTACGATCGACGGAAAGCAGGTCGAGGTGCACGAGGAGGTCGTGCTGCGCAAACCGTTCGGGCAATTGAAGCGCTTCGTACGGAACGGCGTCGAAGGCGGCCCCAAATTGCTGATCGTCGCGCCGATGTCGGGCCATTATGCCACGCTGCTGCGCGGCACGGTCGAGCGTATGCTCCCGGTGGCGGATGTCTATATCACCGACTGGCGCGACGCGAAGCTGGTGCCGCTGAGCGAAGGCCGCTTCGACCTCGACGATTATATCGACTATCTGGTCGAGTTCCTCGCCCATGTCGGGGCTGAGGGTAACGCACGCCCGCACATGCTGGCGGTGTGCCAGCCTTCGGTCCCCGCCTTCGCCGCCGCGGCGCTGATGAGCGCGGACAAGCATCCCAACCGGCCGAAGACGCTGACGATGATGGGCGGCCCGATCGACACGCGCGAGGCGCCGACCGCAGTCAACACGCTGGCGACCGAGCGGCCGCACAGCTGGTTCGAGAAGAACGTCATCGCGACGATTCCGGTGACCTATCCGGGGGCAGGGCGGCGGGTCTATCCCGGCTTCCTGCAGCTTGCCGGGTTCATGACGATGAACCTCGGCAGCCACATGGTCAGCCATTGGGAGATGTTCCGGCATCTGGTCGACGGCGACGGTGAGGGCGCCGATTCGACGATGAAATTCTACGAGGAATATCGCTCGGTCTGCGACATGACCGAGGAATTCTACCTTCAGACGATCGACGTGGTGTTCCAGGCGCATGCGCTTCCCAAGGGCGAGATGCTGCACCGCGGGCGCCGGGTCGATCCTTCGGCGATCACCGACGTCGCGATCCTCGCGATCGAAGGCGAGCGCGACGACATTTCGGGGCTGGGCCAGACGAGGGCGGCGCTGACCATCGCGGATAAATTGCCGGCGAAGCTCAAGCAATATTACATGGCGCCCGAAGTCGGCCATTACGGCATCTTCAACGGCTCCAAGTGGCGCACGAAGATCGCGCCGGTGCTCGAGCAGTGGATCGCCGCGCACGACTGATCAGTCATAGGCAGTCACCAGCGCGCTCCACGCCAGCAGCGCGAGCAGCCCCCAGATCGTCAGGACGATCAGCACGCCGCCCCAGCTGACCGGGCGGCGAGTGGCGATCTCCGCTTTGGCGCGATGCTCGGCGAATTGCTCGGGCGCGATCATCTTCTCGAACAGCCATACGCCGACCGGAATCAGGATCGCGTCGTCGACCAGCCCGAGGACCGGAATGAAATCCGGGATCAGGTCGATAGGCGACAGTGCGTATGCCGCGACCAGCAAGCCGAACAGCTTCGCGTAGATCGGCGTGCGTGGGTCGCGCACCGCGAGGTACACGGCATGTGCTTCGGTGCGGATGCGGTGCGCGAGCGAGGGTCCCATGGCTCAGGACCTCGCGTGCCGTGCCCGCCTGGTCAATTCCGCATTAGCCCTCAGCGGTAGTGCTCACCACCGCATGGCTGCCTTCCTCGCCGCTTTTGATCTTGCCGCCGAACAGCATCTTGAGCTTGCCCGACACCGATATGTCGGTTTCCCACAATTCCGCGCTCTCGATGTCGAAGCGCAGCAAAGCGAGGTTGGGGTCATCCTTGCCGCCGGGAAACCACGCCTCGACATGGTTGTTCCACAGTTTGTCGATCATCGCGAAGTCGTTGTCGATCCGCGCGGCGCCGTCGAAACAGGCGAAATAATCGTGCCCCTTCGAAACGAAATGCGCCATCGCGCGGCCGCCGGGGGCGAGTCGATTGTCCTTGCCGATGAAGAAGAACAAGGTGTCGACCTGATCCTCGTCGAGCTGGGCGGTGAGCGGGATATGGTGCTCGGGGCTGTCCATCAGCCCGACCATCACGAACGGGCTGGCGGCCAGTTTCGACCAGAGATCCTTCTTGAGTTCGGCGGTGTCGGCCATGTTTCACTCCCGGATTGCGTTCGGGAGAGTAACGACGTGCCGGTTCAGGCGTTCCCGAGCGCGGCGGCGGCGCCGAGCAGTTCGAGGTCGGTGCGATTGACCAAGGCGACCGGCACTTCGGAAAGCTGGCGGCGGAACGCGGCCTTGCCCTCCATGCGGCGGCGGAAGCCCGGATCCATCAATTGGGGCTGGAGCGCGCGGGCGATCGCGCCGGTGAGGAACACCCCGTCCCACGCGCCATAAGCGAGCGCGAGATCGCCCGCGAAGGCACCGAGATGCTCGACGAACATGCGCACCACCGCGGTGCTCACCGGATCGCGGCCGACATTGCGGGTGACGTCCTCGGGTCTTTCGAGCTTCTTGCCGCCCGACAGCGCCTCGTACGCGAGGAGCAGGCCGGGCGCGCCGAGCAGCGTCTCGATGTCGAAGACGATGCCCTTCGAAGTACAATATTGCGCGAAGGTGCGTTCGTCCGTGCTGCCGGGCGAGAAGGACATGTGCCCGGCCTCGGTCTGCAGCGCGCTGAGTTTCCCGCCCGCGGTGATCAGTGCAGCGACGCCGAGCCCCGTGCCGGTGCCGATCACCACATAGTTTCCGCCGGCCTCCACCAGCCGCGGCGGTGGCCCCTGCAAGGGCGTGAAGGCCGCGATCGGCAGCATCGTGAGCGCGAGCGCGTTGGCGGCGCATTCGTTGAGCGCGCGGGGACGGACGCGCAACACGGCCTCCACGCCAGAAAGCGAGATGTACCAGCGGCTGCCGGTGAGGTTGATCAAGTCGCCGCGCACGGCGCCCGCGACGGCGAGCACGCTTGGCAGCCGTGCTTCCTGAAGCCCGACACCGTTCAAATAGGCGACCAATGCGCTGGTGAAGGTGGGGTGCTCGGCAGTCATGAACTTGCGCACGTCGCGCGGGATCAGGCCCGCATCGCCGCCGGTCAGCCCAAATCGAACCGATTGGCGGCCGATATCGGCTACCAATGCCACGTCTCCTGCCATTGCGGCCCCTCCTTCACGGCCTCCTTTGGCGGAAGCTCGGCGTTGGTATCGCTAACATAACTTACGGAAACAACAATGAGAAAGATGGCGCGTTGTCATCAGCTTAAAGCTGCAGCTTTGTATGCAAGCGGCAACGAATAAAGGCCAGATTATTGCGCAGGCGCCGTGAGCGGACGGGGATCCGGGCCGTAGCGATTGGAGCCTTCGGAGGGCGTCCAGAGCGCAAGTCCCCAGAAGGCGAGGATCGCAATAAGCCGGATCAGGTCGTAAAGTCCAGGAATATCAATCTCTTGCTGCCCGGGCAGTTCTCCGGCCCACCACAGCGTTCCGAGTAGGACCAGCACGGGGGCCCAGCCGACCCACCCCGGCGCATCGCAATCGTGTGCGCGTCGCGCCATCAGCGCGAAAAGCGGCAATATCTGCGCGGCCAATACCAGCCAATTCAGCGGTAGGGCGGCGGGTGAGTCGGTCGGAACCAACGCACGGCCCCCCCAGCCGAGAAGCATGAACGTCAGCCAGACGAAGATCAGCGCCTCTGCGCGTGTCGAGCGGCCGCTGAATACTGCGATGTCGCAGAAAGGTTTGCCGACGAGCTTCAGCTCTTCCCAAGGTTTGCGCGCGGTCATTGACGTCGAGGGTGCCGTTGCGACACCCTCCCGTCAATCGATCACAGCACCTCGAACAGCCCTGCCGCGCCCATGCCGCCGCCGATGCACATCGTCACCACGACATATTTCGCGCCGCGGCGCTTGCCTTCGATCAGCGCGTGGCCAGTCATGCGCGCGCCACTCATGCCATAAGGATGCCCGATCGAGATCGCGCCGCCGTTGACGTTGAGCAATTCACCCGGAATTCCGAGCGTGTCCTGGCAATAGAGCACCTGCACCGCGAAGGCTTCGTTGAGCTCCCACAGGCCGATATCGTCCATCTTTAGGTTGAAGCGTTCGAGCAGCTTGGGGATCGCGTAGACCGGGCCGATGCCCATCTCGTCGGGCTTGGTGCCCGCTACCGCCATGCCGACATAGCGGCCGAGCGGTGTCAGGCCGCGCTTCGAGGCGAGCGATTCCTCCATCAGCACGCTGGCCGAGCTGCCGTCGGAGAGCTGGCTGGCATTGCCCGCGGTGACGGTGCCGTTGGGGAGCACGGGGTTGAGACCCTTCAGGCCCTCCAGCGTGGTGTCGGCGCGATTGCCTTCGTCCTTCGCGAGCGTGACTTCCTTTTGAGTGACCTCCTTGGTCTCCTTGTTGACCAGGTTCATCGTCGCGGTGACCGGGACGATCTCGTCGTCGAACTTGCCTGCGGCCTGCGCGGCGGCGGTGCGCTGTTGCGACTGGAGGGCATATTCGTCGCAGCGATCGCGCCCGATGCCATAGCGCGCGGCGACCACCTCGGCGGTCTGGAGCATCGGCATGTAGATGTCGCCCTGGAGCGCGAGCAATTCGCGATCAGGCTCGACGCGCATTGCCGGGGTCTGGACGAGGCTGATCGATTCGACGCCGCCGCCGATCGCGATGTCCATATTGTCGACCATGATCTCCTTGGCCGCAGTGGCGATCGCCATCAGCCCCGACGCGCACTGGCGATCGACCGACATGCCGGCGACCGAGACCGGCAGGCCGGCGCGGAGCAACGCGGTGCGAGCGATATTGCCGGCTTGGCTGCCCTGCTGGAGCGCGGCACCGAAGATCACGTCCTGCACCTCGGCGGGATCGATTCCGGCGCGCTCGACCGCGGCCTTGATCGAATGGCTGCCGAGCGTGGGGGCGGGGAGCGCGTTGAACGCGCCGCGATAGGCGCGGCCGATGGGAGTGCGGGCGGTGGAGACGATGACTGCGGAGCGCATTTTCTTTCCTCTCAGACGTAAATGAGCGCGATCCATTCGGCGATCAGCGCGGGTTTTTCCTCACCCTCGATTTCGAGGGTATATTCCTGAACCTGCTCCCATACGCCGGGCTTGCGCTCGATGAATCGCAGCAGCTTGAAGCGGCCGCGGACGCGTTTGCCCGAGCGGACCGGGGTGAGAAAGCGGACTTTGTTGCCACCATAATTGACGCCCATCTTCACGCCGGCGATCTTCGGCGCATCGGTCTTGGCGGCGAGCATCGGCATCAGCGAGAGCGACAGAAAGCCGTGCGCGATCGTGCCGCCGAACGGAGTCTGCGCCGCACGTTCGGGGTCGACATGGATGAACTGATGGTCGCCCGTCGCCTCGGCGAACTGGTCGATCATCGTCTGGGTCACTTCGACCCAGTCGGACACGCGTTCGGTGCCGATGCTCTCGGTCATCTGCTCGACGGTGATCGGTCCCGTGGTCACTGAGGCTTTCTCCCGCCACTTTCAGCGTGACTAGGCACCATCTAGGGAAGTCAGGGGGGCTATCGCAAGTCTCACCCGACCGAGAATTTGAAAATGCCGATGGACGTAGCGTCCGGCTCTCGTGGCGGCGCGGGGAGGGCGGTCGATCGAGCGAACCCGATGTTCAAAAGCGCTCCGAAAGGCCCGTGTACGGCCCCGACTCGGCCGGGGTGTCAGGTCTCGTCGGGCTCCTTGTCAACGCGCCGCACGGGCTGAACCTCCGGATATGGCATGATCAGCTTTCCGTCCGGCGCGGCCGTGAAGCTGGCCTGGGCAGGGTAGGGCATGTCGATCCCTTCCTGCGCGAAGCGGCGCAGGATCGTCGTCGCGAGCTTGTCGCGGATCCGGTTCGCCGCCGTCCAGTCGGTGCCGTCGATCTCGACGATGAATTCATAGTCGAGCGTACTGGGGCCGAAATTGGCGAAACCGTTGCGGGTCGTGCGAGCACCGCATGCCTCGGCAATCTCGACAAGGATCTGCGGCAGCCGGTCGAGCAGGTCGGGCGGCGTTTCATAGGCGACGCCTAGCATCCAGTTGAACCGGATGAGGCGGCGGTCGCTGAAATTCTGGATCTCCTTGTCGAGCAGCTGCCGATTGGAGATGATCCGCAATTCGCCCGTCACCGAGCGCAGCCGCGTCGATTTGAGCCCGATCTGCTCGATCGTCCCGTCGGTGCCGTTATATTTGATGTGCTGGCCGACGCGAAAGGGGCGGTCGAAGATGATCGACAGCGCGGCGATGAGATCGCCGAAGATGCCCTGCGCCGCCAGACCGATCGCGATGCCGCCGATGCCGAGACCGGCCACCAGACCCGTCACGTTCACGCCGACATTGCTGAGCACCATCACCGTGGCGATCGCGAACAACACGATCGAGACGAGCAGCCGAATGATGCCGATCGCGCTCGCCAGCCCCTCGCCATTATAGTTTTCGGAAGTGGTGCGGTGCTCGATCGCGCCGAAGATCAGCTCGCGCACCCAGATCGCGACCTGGAACACCGCGGCGATGGTGAACAGGAAGCCGATCGTGGTCGCGACCATCTGCGGCGGATTGGCATAGCCTGCGACCAGCCGCAGCGCCGTCATGATGATGAAGAAGTTGCCGGTCTTCGACAGCGCGCGGCCGATGACCGAATACCAGTTCGCAGTGCCGGCACCGCGCTGGCACAGGCGCATCGCCCAGGCACGGACGGCATGGAGCGAGGCGACGATCAGCACCGCGACGCCCGCCGCGATCGCGATGTTCAGCCAGTGGCTTTCGATCCAGATCAGCGAATCGTCGAACAGCGTCCTTGCCTGCGCCTCCATGTCCGGACCCGCGGGGATGAGCGGTTTATTGGCCGTGCTATTGGTCATCGAGTCGTCAGGCTGCCTTGGCTTGGGGAGCGGCGACCTCTTCGAGGAAGGTGATCAGACCGCGTTCGTAACGGTTGAGGTAGCGGGTGGCGCGCGGCAGCCGCAAGTGCTCGCGGAACTCGGCCTGTGCCTCGCGGCTCTTCGCCAGATCGATCAGCCGCGGATGGACATAGGATTTGCGGGCGATCGAGGGTGTATTGCCGAGCGCATCGGTGACCGGCTCGAGCATCGTCTTGACGCCAAGATAAGATTTCGCGTCGGCGAGCGCTTCGAACGCGATCACGCTGGCGCCCCAGGTGCGGAAGTTCTTGGCAGTGAAATCGTCCGCCATCGCCTCACGGATGTAGCAATTGACGTCGGTCGAGGTGACCGGATGCGCCTCGCCCGCTTCATCGACCCAGCGGAACAGATGCTGGCCGGGCAGGTCCTGGCAGCGCTTGACGAAGCGCGACAGCGTCCGGTCGGTGATCGTCATGATCCGCAGCTTGCCCGATTTGGCGCGGAACTGGAGCTTGAGCGTCTCGCCCTTCACCTTGACGTGGCGCTTGCGCAGCGTCGTCGCGCCGAAGCTCTTATTTTCCTGGGCATAGGCTTCGTTGCCGACACGGATCGTGCCGAGATCGAGCAGGCGGACGACGGCTGCCATTGCCTTCTGCTTGCACAGGCCGCGTAGCTTGAGGTCTGTCTCGACCCGTTCGCGCAGCTTCGAGAGACGATGACCGAAGCCCGCGCAGCGATCGTATTTCGCCGCCTCCTGCGCCTCGCGGAAGCCGGTGTGATAGCGATATTGCTTGCGGCCCTTGTCGTCCCAGCCGACCGCCTGAATGTGGCCGTTCGGGTCGGGGCAGAACCACGCGTTGCTATAGGCAGGGGGCAGGCCGATCTTGTTCAGCCGATCGATCTCGTCGCGATCGGCGATGCGCTTGCCTTGCGGATCCCAATAGCCCCAGCCGTGGCGAACCTTGCGCCGCGTGATTCCCGGTTCATGATCATCGACATAGACGATGGCGTCGAGCGTCATCGGGCCTCCCTCGCTTGTCGCACTGAATGCGCAGCCCATCGCTTCGTTCCGGAACCTGCGCGGGGTTGCAGAGGTTTGACGACCAACTTCTCGGAAATATGAGGAATCTCTCCATGGTCGACTTGTCCAGGGCGCGCGTGTTGATGCTGGCTACCGACGGTTTCGAAGAATCCGAGCTGTTTGAGCCGCGAAAGGCGCTGCTCGATGCGGGGGCGGAAGTGACGCTGGCTTCGCTCAGACCCGATCCGATTACCGGCGAAAAGGCCGGCCGGAAAGGCGAGAGCATCACGCCCGATACGACGATCGAGCAGATCGAGACCCAGGGCTATGACGCGCTGGTGCTGCCGGGCGGCGTCGCCAATCCCGATAAGCTCCGCATGGACAAGCGCGCGGTGGAGATCGTCCGCGAGTTTTTCGAGACCGACCGGATCGTCGCGGCGATCTGCCATGCGCCGTGGCTGCTGATCGAGGCCGATGTGGTCGACGGCCGGCGCGCGACGAGCTGGCCATCGGTGCGGACCGATCTCGCCAATGCCGGGGCGAGCGTGCTCGACGAGCCGGTGGTGGTCGACGGGAAACTGATCACCAGCCGCAAGCCCGACGATATTCCGATGTTCAACCGGGCGATTATCGACTGCCTGGCGAAGGAACTGGCGGTGCCCGCCTGAACGCCAGCCCGTTAATCCAGCGCTGCGCCGGCCGCTCTACCCCATGGTAGAGCGCTGCCGAACTCGCCAACACCAGCGCGACATATAACGCGATCAGCGGCCAGCCGACGGCGTGCGGGTCGCGGACCAGGACGAGCTTGAAGGCGAACCACAGCAGGAAATGCGCGAGATATGTCGCGTAGCTGATCTCGCCCAGATAAGGGAGCGGCGCGATTTCCAGGGGGTTGTGCGGCCGTCCTGCGGTGAGTGCGAGGGCGAGCAGCAATGCGGCAAATGCGGCGGGAACCGCCAGCGTTTCGGGCAGCAAACCCGCGATCCAGCCGCCGAACAGCAGCGCCGACACAGCGAGCGAGAGCAAGGCGGGCGCGTGCCATTGGTCCCGCCAGCGAAGCCACAGCGCGCCGATCGCGGTTCCGCTCGCGAATTCGAGGATGCAGCGGATCAGCCCGAACCGCGGAATCTGCACGCCGAGCGTGCTGACACCCTGCGAGGCGAAGACGGCATGGAGCAGGATCAGCAACGCACCGATTGCGGCGAGGATCGCGGGGGTCGGAACCCTGCGCCAGTCGATGGTGAGGACCAGCAGCGGGAACAGCAGATAGGCGGCGAACTCACACGAGATCGACCAGGCGGGATCATTCCACGAAAGCGCCGACGTGAACCCCCAGTTCTGGAGCAGGGCGACGTGGAGCGGCAGCTCGGCGAGGGGGAATTGCGGCGTCTCGCGTCCGGTCGCCCGCATGAGCAACGCCAAAGCGAGGCCGAAACCGAGGACGAACAGATGGAGCGGCCAGATCCGGGCGATGCGGCGCTTGAGAAACGCCGGGATCGCCGCCGCGCCACCACCGCGCAGGCGCTCCGACCAGCTCATCCAGATGACGAAGCCGGAAAGCAGGAAGAAGAAGTCGACCGCCAGATAGCCCTTGGCGAGAACAGCCTCGGCGGTGTCGGGCAGGGCCGGCAGCGACAGGCGGATGTGGAAGAGCACCACCAGCCACGCCGCAATGCCGCGCGCCGAGGTGAGCGCCCGTAGCTCGGCCTTCACGCAATCGCCGCCCGCGGTTTGCGCAAGGGCCGCCATGCGTTCTCGGCGCGTTTCCGCGAACAATAGGTGTCGAGCCCGATCTGCGCGCCGATCAGCATGTAGACGAAAGGCTGGAAGGCGATGGCGATGAACACCGCCCCGAGCAGATAGATGAAATGCGCGCTCTGCAGCGCCGAGGCCAGCGGGGCGATCCATTCCTGCCCCGGTTCGGGCTTGCGATAGCGCCGGCGCAGCACTTCCATGCGGAACAGTCCGGCCACGTTGATCAGCAGCCAGATGGCGAGGCCGGGATAGCCCTGCTCGCCGAGCATCTCGAAATAGGCGCTGTGATAGGCCCGCGCCTTGTCGACCTCGAGGCTGCGATCGATCCTGGCCGAGCTGCCGTCCTCTTGCTGGACCGCGACCTTTTCGTAGCGGATCTGGTTCTGGCGATAGGCTTCGAAGCCGCCGCCCAGCGGGTGGGTCTTCACATAGTCCATCGTCCACTGCCATACCGCGATCCGCGTCGAGGCCGAGGCGTCGGCCTGATAGCTCTTGATCGTCTCCATCCGCTCGGTGAACGCCGAGGGGAGGAAGGGGATTGCTGCGAGCGCCAGACAGCCGAGTGCGCCGAGATAGACGAGCTTGCGCTTCGCATCGCGGATCATCAGCAGAGCGAGCAGGCCGATGCACAGCAGCCCGGTGCGGGTGGAGGTGCCGACCGGGATCAGCAGACAGGCGAAGATCAATGCGTAGGAGAAGGCCTTCACCCGCCAGTCGGGCGCGAAGATCGTGCCGTAGCGGGTGAACCAGACGATCAGCGGGATGATCGCGATCGCCACGGTGGAGATGGTCGAGCCCTCGTACAGCCCCGAATTGTTGGTCACCATCAGGTTCAATTCGCCATAGCCGCCGCCCGAGCCCACCGTCTTGATCCCGCCGACGATGATGATCGACGCCGCCGAAAGCACCATGAACAGCAGCAGGGATTCGATCCGCAGCCGGGTGCGCAGGGTGAGCGGCAGGAAGGCGGCGAAGGCCAGCGCCTTCCACACCCATTCCCATTTGTCCTTAGCCTCGAGGGGGAAGTCGGCGTGGAGGGTGGTGTAGAAGCAATAGCCGAGCAGCAGCACGATCAGGAATTGGCGCGGGGCGACGCGGACATCCTTCTTGTCGTCGAACGCCAGCCAGCCGAGCACCGCCAACGCCACCGCGAGCATCGAGATCGGCACCGAATTGAGCAGCAGATAGGTCAGCCGCTGCGGCGAGACGATGTCGATATAGGCATAAGCCAGCACGAACAGGAACGGCCGGCGAAAGCCCGTTCCCAGCAATGCGGCCAGAAATGCGATGAAGGCGAGATCACGCACCGGGCTTTCCCCAGCGGCTCTTCTTCGGATTGGCCGGCCGATCGTCCGGCCCGGGCTCGTGATCGAGATCGGGCCGGCGCAGCAGCAAAAAGGCCGCGAGCAGCATCAGCCCATGCGAGAGCCCGAGCGATAGATTGTCGATCATGTCCGCCCGCGCGCTCCTTTATGAGGGCGGTGTAGCGTGGTTCGGTTGACGCGGCGTAAACTAGGAGACCGGCGCATGCGGTTGACGTGGTTGACTCGCGGACGGGATTCTGTCGTCCGATGGATGCATCAGGTAATTGATATTATGGAATAAAATCAGAAGAGCGCTTGACTCGGTACGCGCTGTGCGCCGGGCAGGCGACACCGAAGCGCCGGTTTCGCGCCACGAAGGTCACAATCGCGCGACACGAGGGGCACACTGGCGCGACCGTCTGGCGCCACCAAGGTCACCGGCGCGCTACGGTTTTGCGTCTTGTGAGGGGAATCGAGCCTGCGATGTCAAGGAGCGGGCCTGTTCAGGCCAGACCATGATCATGGAAGCAGGCGAAATCCTACATTGCAAGTAGCGGGCAGGATTCGTCAGTGGAGTGATCATCCCGTCCGCGCCCCTACAAAGGCAGGAGCCGTGGATGGCGGGAAGTGGTGGAAAGCAGCCGTTCGTTAGCGGGCGTAATACATGTTGCTGATCTCCGCTGAGCAGCCGTCGATATGCATTTGCAGGCCTCCACCGCCAGCGCGCACTGTCACTTTGTTGAGATTGCGAATGCGAGGCTCCGGTAGCGCCTGAGAAACCGTCCAACTTCCTTCTCGCTCAGTGTCGGGCTGGACAATGAGCCGATATTTCCTTGAGATTCTGGACGACTGGCGGGCCGCTATGATCGCCACTGCAATGGCTCGCGCGGTTGCCAGATCAGGCACCGCAGCGCCTAATGGCGACCGGCATCTCGTTTGCGTGGCGTTCGCGGAGATGGGTACAGAAACGAGCATCGCAGCGAGAGCAAAAGCCTTCATTCCCGGAGTATGGGCTGCAACGCGGCTGTCCGCAATTGGGGCAGCTGCCGACAGGCGGATTTTCCCGATAAGAGCGGACGGACGGTTTTCGGGCAGATATCGACGTCAAATGGCGCTCTGAACGGCTCCGCTTGGCGGCTCGCGGACAGGCCGCATTTCGGGCGGCGGGGAGAAAAGCAGTCGTCCGGGACTCCGTTCAAAGGCACGCCGGCTTCGATCCTTTGCGGACTTTCGCCGCGCGGGTTAGCCAGCACTCGGATGCAAATTGAGGACAAAGCATGCTTCTGCCATTAGACCCGAACGCGCTTCACGAGGCGCAGACTCGTCTCGATCGGCTGGGCTATGCGCTGGTCCGGGCTGCCTTCGATCCGGTTGCGATCACAGCCGAAGTCGATTGGGCGATCGAGAAGGGGTGCGGCTCGGGTTTTCGTCTCGAAAGCGAGCGGCTCACCGTGACCGCGTCCTATGTCCCCATGACCACGGCGGAAACCCGCGCCAGCCTCGCACTGCTGCTGAGCGGCGCGCCTCTGGCGGGTCAGATGCTTGGGCGTCCCGTCATTCCGTTTCGCGCCAAGGGTACCGTGTATTCACAGGAAACCTCGTGGCATCGGGATACCTATCTGGACATCTCGGCCGTGAGCCTGCTGGCATATCTCGATCCGCTGGATGCCGAAACGGGCGCGCTGCGGGTCTTGCCCGGCTCGCACCGGGAATCCGAAGCGGGGCCGCCGATCGACGACAGGTCGCAAGCAGAGATTCTGTCCACTCTGCCGGGCGACCTCATCGTGCTCAACGAGCGCACCAGACACGCGAGCGCTGGCGGAGCGATTCGCCGCCAATGGCGCGCGGATTACGTCGCAATTCCCGAAACACCTCAGGAAGAGGAGATCGTGAAAGCCTATGCGGCGGCGACCTTCTCCCCCGGCTGGGACGGCGGCTATGATGTCAGTCGTTTCCCGTCTTTTGGTCGCGGCCTGCAGGAGGCGCTCGATCCCCGATCGCTCGCCGTACTCGAGCGATGCGGCGCTCTGGCAGCCGCCGAAGAGGAGGAAGATTTTGTCCGGGCCACTCGTGGCCGAGCTTGACTGTTTAGCCTCAGGGCGTCCCGAACGTGGCGGGCCCGCTTCGATCACACTGTCCGTTCATTTTCCGCGTTGCGGATAGATCGTCTCGCCGCGTTTGAGCATCTCTACGAACCCGTCGATCTTTCGCTTTCGCGCTGCCTCGGTTTTCAGGTTGTGAACACGAAAGGCGAGCGCGAAACGATTTTGCGCGCTTAGCCTTGCGAGCATTGCTTTCGCCTCCGGCTCCGCATCGATTGCGATTTGCAGGTCGTCCGGAATCGCCAGCTCCTTGCCGCTGCCATAGGCGCGGTCCCACCGGCCGTCCGCCTTGGCGGCCTCGACGTGCTTCAGGCCATGCCCGGTCATCCGTCCTTCGCGGATCAGCCGCGCGACATTGTCGACGTTGATCCGGCTCCAGATGCTCTTTGGCCGACGCGGCGTGTAGCGCTGGAGATAGCTCTTCTCGTCGAAACCTTTCCGGATGGCGTCGATCCAGCCCCAGCACAGGGCGACATGGATTGCCTCGACGGGCGTGATCGATTTCAATCCGGAAGCGGTCTTGTGGATTTTGATCCACACCTCGTCCTCTACGTCGTGGTGCTCGCCGAGCCACGCGTAGAAAGCGTCTGCATCCTCAAACGCATGGACTTTGCCGGGATCGACTTTGACTTGGGCCATCGAGACGCCTCTTACCGCGCCTCCGGGCATTTGTCGTCCTGTGCGGCGAGCAGCGAGAGACCTTGCGCCGGGTTCCGGTTGACGCGGCGTTAAGTGCTCGCGTGGCAGGGAAGCGCGATGCGGATTCTCCATGTCCTCGATCACGGCCTGCCTTTGCACAGCGGCTACACTTTCCGTACCCGGGCGATCCTCAAGGCGCAGATGGCGCGTGGCTGGGAAGTCGCCGCGGTCACCGGATCGCGGCACGGCAAGTTCGATGCCGACGAAGAGACGATCGACGGGATTCGCTTCCATCGCACGCCGCGAGTCAATTCGGGTCCGCCGGTGATCGGCGAGTTGCGCGAAGTCGCGGCGTTCGCGCGGCGAATCGCGGCAGTGGCGCGCAAATGGCGGCCGGATGTGCTTCACGCCCATTCGCCGGTGCTCGACGCGATGGCCGCGCAGCGCGTCGCCGACCGGCTCGATCTGCCTTTGGTTTATGAGATCCGCGCCTTCTGGGAAGATGCCGCGGTCGGCAACGGCACCGGGCGCGAGGGCAGCCTGAAATACCGCGCCACCCGCGCGCTCGAGACCCGCGCAGTGCGCAAGGCCGATGCGGTGGCAGTGATATGCGAAGGGCTCAAGCGCGACCTCGTTGCACGCGGGATCGATCCGGCCAAGATCTTCCTTTCGCCCAACGGCGTCGACCTCAGTCTGTTCGGCGAACCTTTGCCTTATGATCAGGGGCTCGCCGCAGAACTCGGCCTCGGCGACGCCGAGACCATCGGATTCATCGGCAGCTTCTACGATTATGAAGGACTCGACGTCCTGATCGACGCGATGCCGGCGCTGGTCACGGCGCGACCCTTGATGCACCTTATCCTGGTGGGGGGCGGACCGATGGACGCGGCGTTGCGCGCGCAGGCCGAGGCCTCGCCCGCCGCGGATCGCATCCGTTTCGTAGGTCGCGTGCCGCACCAGGAGGTCG
Organism: Sphingomonas psychrotolerans; assembly: GCF_002796605.1. Lineage (NCBI taxonomy): Bacteria > Pseudomonadati > Pseudomonadota > Alphaproteobacteria > Sphingomonadales > Sphingomonadaceae > Sphingomonas > Sphingomonas psychrotolerans. Next base: position 2,083,912 of record NZ_CP024923.1, on the reverse strand, counting down.
AGCGCTATTACAGCGTGATCGACCTGCTCGTATATCCGCGCAAGCACATGCGGCTCACCGATCTCGTCACGCCGCTCAAGCCGCTCGAGGCGATGGCGCAGATGCGGCTGGTGGCGGCGTCGGACGTCGGCGGGCACCGCGAACTGATCCGCGACGGCGACACCGGTACCTTGTTCGCCCCCGACGATCCGGCGGCGCTGGCAAGTGCCGTGGCGCGAGTCTTTGTCGAGCGTGACCAATGGGACGCCCGGCGGGCGCGGGCGCGGGCGTTTGTCGAGGAAGAGCGCAACTGGGCGGTCAACGTCGCGCGCTATCAATCTGTTTACCAGAATCTGACAGAGTCGCTTCCCATGAAGGACTCGCGGCCGCACGCATCTCCGGTGAACCTGTGAACCTGCCGATCGCGCCCGTCATCGCCGGCGTGCTGGGCGGCGCGGTTGCGCTTGCCGCGCTGGCGGTGCCGATGCCGGTGCTCGAAGCGCTGGTGATGGGCAGTGGTCTTCCCGCCGTCTTCGCCGCCGCCGAACCGCCGCTCGGCTTCACGGCGCGCGCCGTCGTCGCACTGGGTTCCGGCGGGTTTGCCGCGCTGTTCTGCTGGTTCGGCCTTTCCGTGCTTGTCGGCGCGCGGTCGGTGACCGTGGGGCAGACGGCCGCCCCCGCATCCGATGCCGTCGCGACGCCGGTGATCCGGCGCGCCGACGCCCATCCCGACGCACCGCCGCGCCCGCCGCTGCTGGCGACTCGCGATCTGGGCGCGCCGTTCCGCGATCCGCCGGCCGTTGAGCCCGAGCCGGTAGCTGCCGCGGTGCCTGCGCGTCCCATCGAACAGCCTTTGCCGACCGACCTCGATCAGCCGCTCTCGGCCTTCGACCCCGAAGCAGTGCCCGACGAGCCGATGCCCGCGCCGGTGGCGCCGCCGCCGCTGCGCCGCACGTCGCGGCCGCCCGTGTTCGAAGAGACCGAGCGTTTCGAAATATTCGAACTCACGCCGTCGGTGCGGGCGAAACCCTCGCTCGTCGTGGAAGAAGTGGAAGAATCTGCCCCCGCGCCGCGCGAGGAGGCGATCACCCGGCCCGAGACCGAAGCCACGGTCCACGCCTTGCTCGAGCGTCTCGAACGCGGCGTGGTGCGCAAGGCGACGGCCGCGACGCCCGCGCCGGTGCCGATGTCCGCGCCGGTGTCCATGTCCGCACCGCGCGTCGAACGCCGCGCCAGGCCGCGCGGGATCGAGGATACTTTGGTCACGCTGCGCAACCTCGCGCAGCGCGCCTAACGCTCCTCCACCGTCAGCGCCTCGATCGTTACGGTCACCAGCTCTCCCTCTCGCCGCATCCGGGTGACGTGGATGTCGGCCACCAGATAGCCGCGCAACGCGAACTCGACCTCGCTCAGCCCGACCAGCCAATGGTCGAGCATCGGGCCGGGGCTCGCCGTGAGCGTCAGCGCATGCCGTGCGCCGGTGAAAGTGGCGCTCGCCCAGCGCGTCCAGTCGGCGGTGGCGATGGCGACCGGGCAGCCGGCCGCCGCGGCGGTGGCCACCAATGCGCGTTCGAGCTGAGTCGCCGCGTCGGGACCCCGGCTCATTGCCCGGCATCCTGCGCCGCGAGGAACGCCTCCAGCCGCGCCACTGTCGGCGGGCGCAATTCCCGCCCGTTGCGCAGGTCGAGCACCAGCCGCGGATCGCCGAGCGCCAGCCGGCCGAATTTGGTGGCGGGCATCTGCGTCCGCCGCAGATACTTCTCGATCTTGCGATGCACCGACATGGACCTTCTCCTAACGCGAGTCGCTGACTATGATCCTGTTTTGTTCTTCATTTCCTACTTGTCTAGGAAAATTCCTATGCGTATAGCCAAGGCATGGAACCGGCCGCGCAACGAGCCGCGCTGGAAGCGCTGATGGCGGAGCAGGGTGCGAGCTTCGCCGAGCTGTCGCGCGTGATCGGGCGCAACCCCGCCTATCTCCAGCAATATGTCCGCCGCGGGTCGCCACGCGAACTGGGCGAGCACGACCGCGAATTGCTTGCGCGCTTCTTCGGAGTGCCCGAGGCGCGGCTGGGCGGACGCGAGGCTGAGGGTCTAACCGAGATTGCGCGGCTCGACGTGCGCGCGTCGGCAGGCCCCGGGCGGCTGGCCGAGGACGAGGCGGCGCGGCGGCCCGCCACCTTGTCGCAGGCGCTGCTGCGCGAGCTCGGGGTCCGCCCCGCCGCGGCCTCGATGATTTGCGTCGAAGGCGAGTCGATGGAGCCAACGCTCTCCGACGGCGACGAGATCCTCGTCGACCGCGACCGCTGCGAAGTGCGCGGCAAGGGAGGGATCTTCGTGATCCGGCTCGATGGCACGCTGATGGTCAAGCGGCTGCGTGTCGCTTTGGGCGGGCTCGAGGTGGTCAGCGACAACCCGGCCTGGCCGACGCGCCTGTGCCGGGGAGGGGAAGTGGAAGTGATCGGCCGCGTCGCGTGGCTGGGCCGGGCGCTGCTCTAGTCGAAGCGCTTATGGCGCGGGGCGACGGCTTCGGCGAAAACCCCGCGGTACATCATGGGAGATCAGCTATGCTCGCGATCGATGGCGGCGGCTCGGTCGGCGCGTCTTACGCGCGTGGACCTGCGCCGGTCACCGGCGGACCCGACCCGAAGCAGGTCGAGCGTAATTATCAGGTGCCCGACGACAAGGTGATCGAGTGGAGCCCGAGCCTGTTCGGCTTCATTCCGCTAGGCGGCCTCGGCGGCACGCGCACGATCACCCAGACCGAGGGCAAGCTGCTCGACAATCTGACCCGCGACCGCGGCCTTGTCGGGCTCAACGATTTCAAGAATATCGCCGATGAGGCGTTCACGGTGTCGGAACAGCGCGTACCGGCGCCCGGGAGGATCCCCGTCGAGGCGCAGCGCCAGATCGACGCGCTGCCGCCCGAAGATCAGGCGCTGGCGGCGCGGGCCTATCCCAAGAATGACGGCCATACCGACGCGTTCCGCCACGCTTACTGGAACGCGCGCCTGACCGCGGAGTTCGGCGAGAACTGGACGAAGGAGTTCACCACGGCGCATGAAGGGCTGCCGGGCAACGGCGCAGTGCGGGAGGCGATGGATTTGTACAATAACGAAGTCGGCCGCCGCATCGCAGTCGAGAACCCGAATGCCTCTCCGGCGGAGCTGGCCGATCTCGTCCAGAAGGCGCTGGACCATGGCGAGTTGATGGTAGTCGACCGCAGCGGCCATCTGGCACCCAGCGACGATGTCGCGCGCGGGCAGCACGGGATGGCCGACCCGACGCCGGCGAACGGCGTGATGAACACGCCCAAGGGCGATGCGAGCGCCAACGGTTCGTGAGAGGCCGCGCGATGCTGCCCGGGATGGTATTGGCGCTGGCGTTGGCCGGTTGTGGAGGGGGGCATATGAGCTTCGACAAAGCGGGCTGGGCGGCCGAGCGCGGCAATTACGATGGCGAGAGCCGTCGCGGCGGGATGGTGGCGCGGCTCGACGATGCCGGGATCGTCGTCGGCGCACCTCGCGAGACGGTGCGTGCGCTGCTCGGCGAGCCCGATTCGACCGGGCCGGCGGCGGACATCTATTTCCTCGGCCGCAGCGCGACCGGGCCGAGTTTCGAGAGCTATCGGATCGAGTATGACGCCGCGGGCAAGGTAAGCGCGGCGCGGGTGCAGCGAAGCTAGTTCCGGGGGCTCCGCGCCCGATCGACCAGCCAGACGAGCAGCAGCAGCGCCAGCCCCACGCCGAGACCCGCGACGAAACCGATCGAGGCCTGGCCCCGGCCCGCGCCGAGGACGGTGCCGGCGAGCAGGCTGATCGCGAGCAGGAATCCGCCGGCCATCGGCGTGCGGGAGGGGGAGTTTGCCATTCGCGGCCCTTACCCTGTCGCGTAGCGGCGCGCCATGGTTACCGGCGCTTCACCTTGCTGAGCCGCGAAACCTTTAGATTCCTGTGAGAAAAGCGGCTGTCGGTCTGCCGGACCGCGCGTAGCCGGAGTCTCTATGCAACATCTGCCCTATCTTGCCGACACGCGCGAAGTCGCCGACGCCGCCGAGCTGATCCGCGCATTCGGCGAGGAGGCGGGCTCCGAAGCCGCGGCGCGCGCCGATCGCAGCCGCGATCTCGGCAACCATGTCCATTTCTGCCGCTGGCGCCAGATCGAGCGACTCGTGGTGCTGATGTCGATCCCGCGCGCAGTGGGAACGGTGCACTAGGAACGGTGCACCAGGCGGCCGTTTTCGACACTCTTGCCTTGTATTCGCAGCCGCGCGAGACCATCTTATATGCGCTACAGTCGCATTTGAACGGTCTTTGGGCGCTTTGCGGCTCCTTTTTTCCTTCTCCTAGCCTCCGCAGCACGAGGTCCGTCCACACGGGGCGCGCCGACAATGAAGGAAAAATACCATGAGCCAGCAGGGCACCGTCAAATTCTTCAACGCCGACAAGGGCTATGGCTTCATCGCCAGCGACAATGGCGGCCCGGACGCGTTCGTCCACATCACCGCCGTCGAGCGTGCCGGCCTGCGCTCGCTCGAACAGAACCAGCGCGTGACCTATGATCTCGAGCCCGACAAGAAGGGCAAGATGGCCGCGGTGAATCTCCAGGCGCAGTAAGGTTGAAGCGGCGTCCGCGTGTCTGCGGGCGCCGCGTCTCTTGACCTTGCCCTCGCGGAGAGACCCATGACCGATCTCGCAGTTACTTATCGCGGCTATGCCGAGCGAGCCCAGGCGGAAGCCGACGCGGCGACGCTCGAGAATGTGCGCGAGCGCAACCAGCGCGCCGCCCAGGCATGGATGCAGATGGCCGAGCGCCAGGAGCGCACCGATCGCGGTCGCGCCGTCCGCGAAAACGCCGCCGCCGCGGCCCGGGCCGACCTGCGGCCCGAACCGCAGACCAGCTGAGCCCGGCCGGCCGCGCGCCGGCATCGGATGTTTCCCGAGGAGCCTAAAGCAGGCTCGTTGGTTGAGGGTGTCCCTCCAGGAACCCCGGGCCATCGATGACGCTTCCCCAGATTTTGTCGGTCGCAGTGCTCGCCGGCATGATGTTGCTCTTCGTCTGGGGACGCTTCCGCTACGATCTGGTCGCGATCATGGCGCTGCTCGCGGCGCTTGCCACGGGCATCGTCGATCCCAAACACGCCTTTAGCGGCTTTTCCGACGATATCGTGATCATCGTCGGCTCGGCGCTGGTGCTCTCGGGCGCGGTGCAGCGTTCGGGGGTGATCGAAGGCGTGATGTTGCTGCTGCAGCGCCGGGTGCGCCGGATCCGCTCGCAATTGCTATTGCTCTGCGCTTCGGTGGGCTTCGCCTCGGCGCTGGTCAAGAATATCGGCGCGCTGGCGATGATGATGCCAGTCGCGTTCCAGATGGCCAAGCGTTCCAACGCCACGCCTGCCGTATTCCTGATGCCGATGGCGTTCGCTTCGCTGCTCGGCGGGCTGATCACGCTGATCGGCACTTCGCCCAACATCATCGTCAGTCGCGTGCGCGAGGAGATGACCGGCGAACCGTTCAAGATGTTCGATTATGCCCCGGTCGGGCTGGGGCTGACCCTGGTCGGGCTGATCTTCCTGCGGTTCGCTTATCGGCTGTTGCCGCGCGGCCGCCGCGCTACGCCGACGCTCGGCGAGGCGATGGACATCCAGGATTATGTGACCGAGGCTGAAATTCCCGCCGGATCGCCGGCGATCGACGAGACGGTCGCTGCGTTCCGCGCACGGCACGATCACGAAGTGACGGTGACTGCGATCCTGCGGGCGGGGATCCGCAGCACGCCCTTTCCTGACACCACGCTCAAGCCCGAAGACCTGCTGATCCTCGCCGGCGCTCCTGACGCGCTGGAGCGTGTCATCGCCGCGGACGGTCTCGAGCTCGAGGGGCAGCATCGCGACAAGCCGGAAGGGTCGGGCAGGGACGTCGGCGTGCTCGAGGCAGTGATCGGCACCGACAGCCCGCTGATCGGGCGGACTGCGGGCCGGCTGGGGCTCCACGAGCGCTTCGGCGTCAATCTGATTGCCGTATCGCGCCAGGGCGAGCGGCTGGCGACACGCCTCGGCGACATCGAACTCAGCGCCGGCGACGTGATCGTGCTGCAGGGGCCGCTCGAATTGCTGTTCGAACGGCTGGGAGAGCTCGGCTGCCTCCCGCTCGCCGAGCGCACCCTGCGGCTGGGCAGCGCGCGCAAGGGATTGCTGCCGCTCGCGATCCTGGCCGTGGCGATGTTCGCGACCGCGACCGGATATGTGCCTGTGGCCGTGGCCTTCTTCGCCGCGGCGGGGCTGACGGTGCTCAGCGGCGCGCTGCCGGTGCGCGAGGCCTATGACCATATCGAATGGCCGATCCTGATCATGCTCGGCGCGCTGATCCCGGTGAGCGACACGCTGCGAACTACCGGCACCACCGAGCTGATCGGCGACGGACTCTCGCATTTCGCCGCGACCTTGCCGCCCTGGGGTGCGGTGGCGCTGATCCTCGCCGCTGCGATGGCAGTGACGCCGTTCCTCAACAACGCCGCGACCGTGCTGGTGATGGCGCCGATCGCGGCGACCTTCGCGACCGGGCTCGGCTATCGGCCGGAGGCATTCCTGATGGCGACCGCGGTCGGCGCAGGGTGCGACTTCCTCACCCCGATCGGGCACCAGTGCAACACGCTGGTGATGGGCCCGGGAGGCTATAAGTTCGGCGATTATGCCCGGCTGGGTGCACCGCTGTCGCTGCTCGTGCTGGTGGTGGGTACGCCGCTCATCCTATGGACGTGGCCGGTGCATTGAGCGGAGGCAATATGGCGCGCGTGGCGAGGATCGAGCGGACCGGCGGTCCGGAAGTGATCGGTTGGGCAGATATGGAATTGCCGCCGCCGGGTCCGGGCGAGGTGCGCATGCGCAACGCCGCGGTGGGGCTCAATTTCATCGACACCTATCACCGCTCCGGCCTCTATCCGGTGCCGCTACCCGGCGGACTCGGCCTAGAGGCGTCCGGCGTGGTCGAGGCGGCGGGGGAGGGCGTCACCGATTTCGCGCCCGGCGACCGTGTGGCGACCTTCAGCCCGATCGGCGCCTATGCGACCGAACGCAACCTGCCCGCCGCGAGCCTGTTCAAGCTCCCCGACAGCGTCGACCACGAGACCGCGGCCGCGGTGCTGCTCAAGGGATTGACGGCCGAGTTCATGGTCGAGCGCGCGGCGAAAGTGCAGCGTGGATGGACGGCGCTGGTCCACGCCGCCGCCGGTGGGGTCGGGCAGATCCTCGTTCAATGGCTCAAGGCGGTCGGGGCCGAAGTGATCGGTACCGTCGGCAGCGAGGCCAAGATCGCGGCTGCAAAAGCGGCGGGCGCCGACCATGTGCTGCTCTCGCGCTCGGAAGACATCGCCGCGCGTGTCCGCGAGATCACGCAGGGCGAAGGGGTGCCGGTGGCATTCGACGGCGTGGGGGCGGCGACCTGGGCTGCGTCGCTCGCTGCGACCAGACGTCGCGGGCTGATCGTGAGCTACGGCAATGCCAGCGGGCCGGTCGAGGGTGTCGCGCTGGGCGCGCTCAACACGCACGGCTCGCTGTTCGTCACCCGGCCCAAGCTGTTCGACTATTATGTCACGCCCGAAGAACGCGCGGCCGGCGCGGCACGGTTGTTCGCAATGCTGGACGACGGAACAATACGCCCCGAGATCGGCCAGCGTTTTCCGCTCGAACAGGCTGCCGAGGCGCATCGATTGCTCGAAGCGGGAGAGACGACCGGATCGACACTCTTACTCCCTTAAGAAGGATGTCCGGCGCGGGATCTTGCGCGCTTCTGGACAGCGATAGTTTGTTAAAATAGACTGCTAATGTGATAATAAAAAAGAATTAATCTTCACATCGATTGACTCTCGCACGGATAGAAGATCACCAATCACATCTTAAACCTGTCGGTAGATCTACTTAGCTCTCGCTTGTTGCAGATATCGCCCTGTGCTAGTCCTCGACCGAGGTGTCGCCCTTGGGTTCGATAATGTCCGCGTAGACGGGCTTGGGAACGCGCACGCTTGATGGGGGCGTCGGCTGCTGATCGCGGCTGGCGGACGGGGGATGAAATCGATGCGCAAGTCCAGCAAGGCACGCCTTTTTTCGACGTGCCTGACCGGGGCGATCCTCGCCGCGGCTTCGCCCGCGCTGGGGCAGACCAGCGACGCGCCCACCTGGAAGCCGCGGGCCGAAGTCGATGCGCAGGTCGGCAAGGATATCGGGGTCTCGACTTCGCTGTTCGCGCCGATCGCGCAGAACGACTCGACATTGGTCTATGTCGACGGACGCATCGGCTATGACCCGCGCTTCGACCGCAACGGTTCCGCCACCGTCGGCGCACGCTTTCGCGCCGGCGAGGACATTGCGATCGGGGCCAATATCGGCGCCGATTTCTATCGTTCGGACATCGGCTCGCGCGATCAGGCGGCGCTGTCGATGGGGCTCGAGGGCTTCTCCTCGGTGTTCGACGTGCGAGTCAATTACCGCCTGCCGCTCAGCAAGACCCGGACGATCGGCTATATCGATCCCGCCGCCGCGGGTGCGGGTGCGCTGGTGCTGGAGAATAATCGGCTGATCGAGCGCTATAGCGGCTTCCGGCTCGAGGCGATTCCGCTCCAGGGATTCAACGGCGAGGCCGGCGTGCGCCTGCCGATCGGCAACAATGCCAGCATCCGCGGCTCGGTCGGTGGGTTCGATTATTGGGACAAGGACGCCGACGAGAACTACCGCGGCTACCGCGTCGGGCTCGAGATGGACGTCGAGGACAAGGACAGCGGCGCGCGCTTCACCTTCGGTGGCACGCTGGAGCACGACAATCGCTTCGGCACCGATGCGCGCGCGACGGTGCGGTTGTCGGTCCCGTTTGGCGGGCGCGGGGGCGATCGCGGCGCGGCGCCCACCGGGCTCGACCGCCAGATGGGCGACCGGGTGCGCCGCGATTATGTCGCGCGCTCGGGCAGCCGGTACACCGATCTGACCAGCACCCGTTTCGCCGTAGATGCCCGGACGGGCAACCAGTTCGGCGGCTTCTATTATGCCAGCGGTACGGGCGCCGCCGGCGCAGCAGGCACGATCGCGACGCCCACCACGCTCGTCGATGCAGTCACGCGCGCGGGCACCAACGGCGTCGTCGTCGCCCTCGGCAGCGGAGGCAACATCGCTACGCCGGGCGTGACGCTGGCCACCGACCAATATCTGCTCGGCGGCGGAAGCGCAGTCGATGTGCGGCTGCGCAATGGCAGCACGGTCGCGTACGGGCTGGGCGGCACCAACGGCATCATCGTCGGCACCGCGGCGGGCGGGGCGGCAGTGACGCTCGGCCAAGGCTCGGTGGTGCGCGACGTCACGGTGCGCGGCGCGGGCGCGGGGATCGCCGCAAACGGAGTCGGCGGCTTCGCGCTCGACCGGGTGATCATCGAGAATACCGGCGGCGCGGGGCTTTCGCTCACCAACACTTTGGGCGCTGTCGCGCTCACCGGGCTCACCATCCGCGGCGGCGCGGGTGCGGGCGTGCTGATCAACGGCGGCAGCAGCGTGAGCCTCGCCAACTCGACGATCTCGGGCGGCGCGGGCGCAGTCGACATCAACGACGGCGGGGCGAACCTTGCCGTTTCGCTGTCGAACCTGACGCTCTCCGCCACCGGCGGCAATGTGCTCGACATGGACGGATCGGGCGCCGGCACGGTCACCGTCACGGGAATGTCGGGGATCACGATCCGCGGCGGCACCGGCGAAACCGGCGGCGTCAGCGTCCGCTCCGCGACTTTCGACGCTAGCACTGCCACGGCGGGCATCCAGGCGGTCAATGCCGGGCGGATGGAAGTCGGCACCACCGCCGCGCGAGTGAACGGCCAGGGCGTCTTCCTCACCGACGTCACCGGCAGCCTGAGTTTCGCCGATCTCGACATCGCCAACAGCGGGGCGACGGGCCTCCGCGTCGTCAACGCGAAGGTCAACAGCTTCACCCTCGCCACCCTCGACGGCACGATCGATACGGTCGGCGGCACCGCGGCGGACCTCGATCCGCTGGTGATCAACCTCAATTTCGCCAGCGTCAGCTCGGTCGGCGCAGGCGGACCGGGTGTGATCCTCAACACGGTCCAGGGCGGCGGGACCGGCGGCAACGCGCTCACCATCGGCACGCTGACGATTTCGAACAGCGGCGGCGACGGACTGGTCGTCCTCAACTCGACCGGACTGGTGCGCGTCAATGGCGGCGCGATTTCGAACAGCGGCGGCAATTCGGTCCGGATCGGCGAACAGGGCGTCGCCGGGAGCGGCGGCAGCGTCGGCCTGATCTTCGCAGGATCGATCACCGATCCGGCCGGGGCCTCGCCGATCGTCGCGATCTTCAACAGCACGGGCACGATCAGCTTCACCGGGCCGATCAGCGGCAGCGGCCGCATCCTCGTCGAGGACACCCTTGCGGGTTCGGCGATCAGCTTCGGCGCGATCACCCTCACCGGCACCGTCGGCGATGCGATCACGCTAAACCGGCTCGCCGGCTCGATCCGGTTCAATGGACTGGTGACGATCGCCAATCCGGGTGCGAACGGCATCGTCATCGGCAACGTGTCGGGCGGCGTCACCTTCGCCGATGTCGACATTACCGGACTAGGCGATTTCACCGGACTCGACGTGCGCGGCGCGCAAGGGAACGTGCTGTTCAATACGCTTGACATCACTGGCACCGGCGTCGGCACGGGTATCGATCTGACCGGATCGACCAACGCCGGCAACGTGATGATCCTCGGCGGGAGCGTAATCCAGGGCGTCGACATCGGGGTCGATCTGACTCAGGCCAATATGACCGGCCAGTTCCGCTTCGGCGACGGCGATGCGACTGCGATGGGCAGCCGCATCACTGCCAATGTTCCGATCATCATCGAACTGATGAACGCCGGCCATGGCAGCTATAATTTCGCCGACGTCGTGCTGCAGGGCGACACCAGCAATCTCACCGGCGCCGGCTTCACGGCGTATTACGCGCAGGTCGGCGCGACCGGCGCAGGCACGCGCGACGATCCGGGCAGCCTCGCCGGGGCCGACGCCTCGACCGCACAATATATCGTCCTGCTCAACGATGCAGCGGGCGGGCAGGACGTGTTCGACGCGGCAAGCGCGGGCGGATCGTTCGATCTGGCCGCCGGACAATCCCTGGTCAGCTTCCTGAACGGCGATTTCTTCGCGGCGAGCGGCGGCGGCATGCCGGCCAACCTGATCGTCAGCGGGATCGGGCCGAGCGGGATCACCAACGTCTATGCCGGGTCGGGCGGCGCGGTGCTGACGACCAGCATTGCCGGATCGGCGACAGTCAACCTCGCCAGCAACAGCACGATCGACGGGCTGATCATCCGCAACGCCGGCGGCGACGTTGGCGTCGAGGGCAGCGGCGTCAGCAACGTCCGGATCCAGAATTCGAACATCAGCGGCGCGAACGGCGCGATCGCGATCAGCGACGGCGGCACGACAAGCTCGGTCCAGCTGACCCATCTGGACCTCGCTTCCGCCGCGGGCACCACGCTCGCGCTGAGCGGGGCCGGGGCGGGGACGCTGACCGTGTCGGGCGCCGACGTGGACATCGCCGCCACGGGCGCCAGCGCGGCGCTGTCGCTTGCCGACATCATTTCGGGCGGGCTCGGCTTCGGCTCCGTCTCGGCCGGCACCTCCGCGACCGGCGCGGTATCGGCGCAGAACGTCACCGGCGGCAATCTCGTCTTCGGCAGCATCGCAGTGGCGGGAACGGCGGCGGGCGCCGGCGTGTCGGTCAACGGCAGCAGCAGCGCCGTCCTCGTCCAGTCGATCGGCGTGAGCGGCAGTGCCGGCGACGCCGTCCAGCTTGCGAACAACAGCGGCGCGATCACGATCGGCACGATCACCGCGAGCGGCAGCGGCGCGAACGGCGTCGGGCTGGCCGGAAACGGCGCGGTCACGATCGGCGGGCTCACGGTCAGCGGCGCCGCGGGCGCCGGCCTCGAGATTCAGAACAGCCTCGGCACCGTCGCCGTCGGCGGCGGTGCGATCAGCGGCGCCGCCACCGGCGTTTCGATCAACGGCGTCGCGACGGGCGCGAGCGTGTCCATCGGCAGCCTCTCGATCAACGGCGCGGCCAACGCGATCGTGCTCGCCGACATCGACGGCAGCGTCGCGTTCACCGGGACCACCAGCATCTCCGGCGTGGGCGTTTCGGGCGTCGTCTTCGGCGCGGGCAGCACCGGCGCGATCGCGTTCGGCGACGTCGACATCGCCGGTCTCGGCGCCGGGCGGAGAGGCGTCGATGCGCGCGCTGCCTCCGGCACGATCAGCTTCAACACGCTCGACATCACCGGCAGCTCGACCACCGGCACGCGCGGCATCGATCTGACCGGCGCGAGCTTCGCGACCGATCTCATCATCGCCGAGAGCAGCAGCATCACCGGCGTCGGCGTGGGCGTCGATCTCACCAACGCCGCGATCACCGGCAGCTTCCGCTATGGCGACGGCTCGAGCACCGATGCCGACGGTGCGGCCTCCACGATCAATGCCGTGACGCCGATCGTCATCACCGGCGTCAACGCCGGGGTGGGCCGCTATGACTTCCTCGACGTGGTGCTCACCGGCGATACCGCGACGCTGACCACCTCGGCGACGCTCTATTTCGTCAAGGCGGGCGCGACCGGGATCGGCACGCTCGCCGATCCGGGCAGCCTCGCCGGCGCCGAGGCCTCCGCCGCGAGCACGATCATCCTGCTCAACGATCCGACCGGCGGGCAGGACCTGCTCGACGCGGCGGGCGCAGGCGGATCATTCGATCTTGCGGCCGGGCGCGATCTGCTCAGCTTCCTCAATGGCGACACTCTGATGCTGCCCGGCGGGGCGCCTTCAAACCTGCTGCTCTACGGCATGCCACAGGGGCAGATCGGCAACCCCTATGCCGGCTCGGGCGCGCCGGTGTTGACGACGACCGTGGCAGGCGCGCACGCCGTTTCACTGGGCGGGTCGAACACGATCGACGGCCTCTCGATCCAGACGCCGGTCGGCGGCGGGTATGGCGTGCTGGGCGTCGGGCTGGCCAATGTCACCATTCGCAACAGCACCATCTCCGGGCATATGGGCGCCATCTATCTGGGTGACGGCCCCGCCGCGTCCAGCGCGGCGCTGAGTAACCTGCAACTCGCATCGAGCGGCGGCACTGCGCTCGAGCTCAACGGCTCCGGCACCGGCACGCTCACCTTGACGGCGTTTACCGGCATCACCGTCAGGGGGGGCAATGGCGAAACGGGTGGATTGTCCGCTGCCGACGTGACCTTCGACGCCGATCTGGCGATTGCGGGCGTGCAGACCGTCGTCGGCGCGGTGACGATCGGCGCAGCGGGCGCGCGGGTCGATGGCACGGGCTTTGGCATCATGGGCGATGGCAGCCTCGAACTGACCAGCCTGAACGTTTTCAACGCCAATGGCGTCGGTGTGGAGCTCACTGGCGGCGGATTGACCACCACCGTGCGCGGGGCTCGATCGACACTGCAGGCGACGACGCGCTGGTCACCGCGGCTGGCGCGCTCACGCTCAATTTCGGCAGCATCACCGCCACCGCTGGCGGAATCGACATGGTCGATGGCATTGCAGCCGATGCGGGCCAACCCGTGCTCAACGTCGGCAGCCTGAGCCTTACCGGCGGCGGGCTCCACCTGGCCGGCAGCGGCGACTATGTGTTCACCAACGCATCGATCACGCACGATAGCGATTACGCCGTCGAACTGGGTGGCACCGTCAATCTCGATTTTGCCGGCGACATCACCAGCACTCCGGGCGCCGGCGCGACATTGTGGGCGTTCAGCCACACCGGCACGGCGAACTTCCACGACGGCACGATCGACGTAGCCGGCGGCGAAGGACTTTTCTTCATCGACGCCGACGGAAGCTATTCCTTCACCGGCACGACGACGATGCACGCCGACGGCGGGATCAGCATCGTGTCCGGCTCATCGGGCAACATGTTCTTCGGCGCCGGGACCAGCGCGACAAACAACACGATCTCCAATTTCTTCCTGCATAATTCGGATGCCAACGTCACCTATCTCGGCAGCCTCAGTCAAACCACCGCTGGCGACAACTTCGGCGTGATCGGTCAGACCGGCGGCACGCTCGACTTCTCGCAGGCGACAATCAGCGCGAGCACGGGCGCGGGGATGACCTTCACCGATGCCGACGGCAACACCATATTGGGCGATGTCCAGCTCTCCGGCGGCGCGGGCATCAGCATCACCAGCGGTTCGGCCGGCGCGATCAGCTTCGACAACGTCGACATCACCGGGCTCGGCGCGGGCCAGACCGCAGTGGACCTGACTGGGGCGACCGGCAACGTGACGTTCCAGACGCTCGACATTACCGGCACAGGCGGCACTGGCATCGACCTGACCGGATCGACCACCGCAGCCAACATCAACGTCAACGAGAGCAGCAGCATCACCGGCGTCGATGTGGGCGTCGATCTCACCAACGCGGCGATCACCGGCACTTTCCGTTATGGCGACGGCTCGAGCACCGATGCCGACGGCGCTGCATCGTCGATCAGCGCGATCACCCCGATCGCGATCGGCGGGCTCAATCCGGGCGTCGGGACCTATGACTTCGCCGATGTCGCGCTCAGCGGCGACACCAGCGGTCTGCAGACCAACAAGACGGTTTACTGGGTGCAATCGGGCGCAGTCGGCGCCGGCACGCGCGCCGATCCCGGCAGCCTTGCCGCGGCAGAGGCCTCGGGCGCCGACGTCATCATCCTGCTCGATACGCAGGTCGGCGCCGGCCAGGACGTCCTCGACGCCGCCTCGGCCGGTGGTAGCCTCGATCTCATCGCGAACCAGAGCCTGTTGAGCTTCCTCAACGGCGACACGCTCAGCGTCGGCGGCGGCGCGCCGGCGAACCTGTTGCTCTTCGGTCTTGCTGGCGGCACCGTCACCAATCCCTATGCGGGTTCGGGCGCGGCTTTGCTCACCACCAGCCAGGCGGGCGCCAATACGGTCACGCTCGCCTCGGGCACGCTGATCGACGGCGTCCAGATCGGCAATCTCGATGCGCGGGGCGTGTACGGCGCCGGCATGACGGGTGTCAGCATCCGCAACAGCGCGATCTTCGGCAGCATCAGCGCGATCGAGATCATCGACAACGGCCTCGCCGCCGATGTTGCGCTGAGCAACCTCGCTCTGTCGGGCGGCAACCTCGGCGGCCTTTCGACGCTCTCTCTGATGGGCAATGGCGGCGGCCAGCTCACCGTCACCCAACTTACTGGCATCACCATCGCTGGCACCACCGCTGGCGGGTTCCTGACCGGGGGCGTGTACGGCCAGGATGTCGTCTTCGACGCGGATTTGTCCGCGGCAGGGATCCAGACGGTGACCGGCACGGTCGACATCGGCAGCGCAGCCGATCGCGTCGCGGGCTATGGCTTCATTATGGAACGTGCGACGGGCGCGCTCAGCCTCGCGACGACCATCTTCAACACAGGAGCAGTCGGGCTCTTCGCCAGTGGCGACGCCGGCGGCTTCACCCTCGCCATCACCGGCGGGACCATCGATAGCATGAACGCCCTCAACTACAATGCGATCGCGCTGGACAATCTCTCGGCCGATATTCAACTGACCAGCGTCGATTATGCAGGTTCCGGTATCGCCGTAATCGCCAACGACGTAACCGGTGTGGGGGCGGGCGGGCGCGCGCTCGATATCGGCACGCTGACTGTCACTGGCAACCCTGCCGTCGGCGTTGTGCTGGCTGGCACGACCAGCGGCAATTTCAATTTCGGCAGCGGCTCGTCGATCGTCGGGAGCACGACCGCGGCCATCGAGCTGTCCAACACGGGCGCGGGCAACTTCAGCTATGCCGGCGACATCACCGGGATCACCACGGGCGCGTTGGTGCTGGTCGGCAACGGCAACATCAATGCCGCGACCTTCAGCGGCACGCTGAGCGCGACGGGCGGCACCGGGCTGCAGTTCGACGATGCCGACGGCAGCTATAATTTCACCGGCACCACCACGCTGAACGGCGGCGATGCCGGGATCGACATCGTCAACGGCTCGGGCGGCGCCTTTGCGTTCGGTACGGGGACGTCGATCACCAGCCCCACTGGCGCAGGCATCAATATCGCCAACTCGACCGCCGGGGTGACCTATAGCGGCAATCTGACCTTCGCTACTGCCGGGCAGGCAGCGGTGAACGTCGTCAATCACAGCGTAGGTACGATTCTCTTCCAGACCGGCACGCTCAACGTCACCAATGGCACCGGCCTGCAGTTCAACAATGCCGACGGCAGCTATAATTTCACCGGCACCACGACGCTGAACGGCGGCGATGCCGGGATCGACATCGTCAACGGTTCGGCCGGCGTCTTCAGCTTCGGCACCGGGACATCGATCACCAGCCCGAGCGGCACGGGGATCAACATCGCGAACTCGACCGCCGGGCTGACCTATAGCGGCGACCTGACCTTCGCGACCTCCGGGCAGGCAGCGGTGAACGTCATCAATCACAGCGTGGGCACGCTTACCTTCCAGACGGGCATGATCAGCGCCACCGACGGCACCGGCGTGCGATTTGATAACGCTGACGGTACCTACAACTTCACCGGCCCAACCACGCTGAGCTGGGCCTCGGCAGGCATCCGGGTCGCCAACGGTTCGGCCGGCACCTTCAGCTTCGGCACCGCCACGAGCGTCACTTCGATGATGGTCGGACTCATTGCCATCACCTCACAGGCGAACATCACCTATTCGGGCACGCTCGTGGCCAACGCCCCTGCCGCGTCCGAAGTGGTTCACGCCACATCCGATCAGAGCGCGATCAACCTGAGCGCGGCGACCTTCGACGTCACCAACGGCTTCGGCATCAGCTTCGACAATGCCGACGGGACCTACACGTTCGGCGCTCTGGCCCTGTCGGGCGGCGCGCGGATCGCGATCTTCAACGGATCGAGCGGCGCCTTCACCTTTGGTGACGTCGACGTCACCGGCCTCGGCGCGAACCAGACCGCAGTCAATCTGACCGGCGCGACGGGCATTGTCACGTTCGACACGCTCGACATCGCCGGCACCTCGGCCGTCGGCAGCAAGGGCATCGACCTCACCGGCAACACTGGCACCGGCAACATCGTCATCACCAACAGCAGCGCGATCACCGGCGTGGGCGTGGGCGTTGACCTGACTAACGCCTCGCGCACCAGTCTCTTCCAATATGGCGACGGCAGCGCGCCGACTGCCTCGACGATCGCCGCCACCACGCCGCTGGTCATCACAGGCCTCAACGGCGGCGCGGGCACCTATAATTTCGCCGATGTGAGCCTGATCGGCGACACCAGCGGGCTCGCGACTTCGGCGACGGTCTATTACGTCCTGGCCGGCGCGACCGGCGCTGGCACGCTCGGCGATCCAGGCAGCCTCGCCGGCGCCGAACTGGCGACCGCCGACTTCATCATCCTGCTCAACAACCCCACCGGCGGGCAGGACGTGCTCGACGCACTCGGCTCCAACGGCAACGATTCGCTGGTGCTCGACGCCAATCAGGCGCTGCGCAGCTTCCGCGACAACAATACGATTATCCTGCCCGGCGGCGCGCCGGCCAACGTCATCCTGACCGGCGTGACGACGGGGCAGGTGGTCAACCCGTACGGTGTGCTCGGCGACACCGCTACCGACCGCGCTCCGGTCGTGACCACCACCGGCGCGGCCAACACCGTGACGCTGGCCAGCAACAGTCTCGTCGACGGTGTGTTCGTGCAGAGCGTGGCCGGCTTTGCCGCGATCCGTGGTGCCGGCCTCACCGGCGTCACGGTGTCGAACGCGACGCTTTCGGGAGCCGGCACGGCGCTGCGCCTCACCGATGGCGGCGTCGTTGCGACGGCGACGCTCACCAATCTCAGCCTTGCCGCCTCGGGCGCCGATTCGGCGCTGGAGCTGAGCGGCGCGGGTGCCGGCATGCTGACGGTGGCCGGGTCGGGCATCAATATGTCGCATAGCGGTTCGGGCGCGCTGCTGACGCTCGCCGACATCGTCATCGACGGCGCCAATCTGACCTTTGGTACGGTCTCGGCGACCACAGCGGGTGCGGGAATCGATCTCGGCACGATCGGCGGTTTCGGCACGCTCGGCTTCGGCAGCATCACCGTTGCCGGCGCGGCAGGTTCGGGAGTCTCGCTCCACAATTCGAGCGCGCCGGTGAACCTCGGCAACGTCACGATATCCGGCGCCGTGGGCGCCGGCATTGCGCTGACGACGAACAGCGGCGCCGTCGGCATCGGCACGGTGAACATCAGCTCCAGCGCCACCGGCATCGCGGTCACCGGTCTCACCAATACGCTGACCGTCGGCAACACCGTGATCGACGGCGCCACCGTCGCTGGCATCCTCTTTGGCGCCGGCAATACCGGTGCGATCAGCTTCGCCAATGTCGACATCACCGGCTTGCAGACCGGGGCGCGCGGTGTCGATGCGCGTGCATCAATGGGCGGGAACCTCAATTTCACGACGCTCGACATCAGCGGTGCCACGGCCACGGGTACGCGCGGCATCGATCTCACCGGCAATACCAGCAGCACCGGCTTCATCGTCGGCGATAGCAGCACGATCACCGGGGTCGGCATCGGCGTCGACCTCACAAATGCGTCACGCACCGGGCCCTTCCGCTATGGCGACGGCTCGAACATCGACTTCGATCTGGCCGCCTCGACGATCAACGCCACCACGCCGATCGTCATCGCCGGGCTCAACGGCGCGACCGGCACCTATGATTTCCGCGACGCTACCCTCGTCGGCGACACCAGTCCGCTCGAGGTCAGCGCCTTCTTCGTCCGCGCCGGCGCGAGCGGCGTCGGCAGCCGGTCGGATCCGGGGAGCCTCGCCGCGGCCGACGCGTCGAGTGCGAGCTACATCGTTCTGCTCGATACGCAGGCGGGGGCGGGCAGCTTCGACACGCTCTCGGGCACGCTCACGCTGGCGAACAATCAGTCGCTGCTCAGCTTCCGTGACACCGACAGCTTCAATGTCGGCGGCGGTGCGCCGCCCAACGTCTTCGTCTTCAACGTCACCACCGGTACCATCACCAATCCAAACAGCGGCTCGGGCGCGCCGCTGCTGACATCGGCGGACGCCACCGGCACCGTTCAGCTTGGGGGCACCAGCGTGATCGACGGCGTCGTGGTGTCGAACACCGGCACTGGCGCGGGCATCTTCGCCAACGCCAATGCCGGCACCGCGACGCTCCGCAACAGCACGATCTCGGGCGGCGGCGCGGCGATCGATCTGCGCTCCGGCGCATTCGCGCGCATCGTCAACCTGCAGAATCTGAGCCTCGCCAATGCCGGCAACCAGGCCGGCGCGTTGCTCAACCTCGACGGCACCGGCGGCACGCTGACCGTTACCGGCATGTCGAACCTGAACATCGGCACCGCCGGCGGCGAGACTGCGGGCCTGGTGTTCAACACCGTGACCTTCGACAGCGACCTCGCGACCGGCGGGATCCAGGCCGTCAACGGCGGCGCGTTGACCATCGGCACGACCGGCGCGCGTGTGCAGGGCGGCGGCCTCAGCCTGACTAACGTCTCGGGGGCGCTGACCTTCAGCGATCTCGACATCGCCAACACTGGCGGCACCGGCCTGCTCGTCGCCAATTCCAAGGCGAACAGCTTCCTGCTGACCACGCTCGACGGCTCGACCGACACCACCGGGGGCACCGCGGTCAATCTCGATCCGCTGACCGTCAACATGACGCTGGCGAGCGTCACCGCGAATGGCGGCGCCTATGGCATCTTGCTCGATCAGGTCGAGGGCGGCTTCACTGTCACCGGGGCAGTCACCGTCACCGGCGCCACCACCGCCGGTATCGCGATCCAGGACAATACCGCCCAGACCGACGCGCTCGACGCGACGTTCAACGGCGCGGTATCCATCAACAACACCAGCGGCATCGGCCTGTCGTTCACCAACAATGCCGGCGCGACGATCAGTTTCGCAGGCGGCGGCGCCGGTGTCGATGTGGTCACCACCAGTGGCGCGGGGCTGATCGCCTCGGTCGGCGGCACGATCAGCGTCGCCGGGGCGGGCAATTCGATCGCCACGACGACCGGCTCGATCGTCAATCTCGACGGGGTGACCGCGGGCGCCGGCGGCATCGCCTTCGCCTCGCTCGGCAATTCGGGCACCGTCGCCAACACCGCGATCCGGATCAACAATCTCGATGGCGGCGCGTTCAACGGCGGCACCGTATCGGTCGCGGGCACCAGCGGCGCGACGAGCGACGGCATTTTCGTCGGCGGCGGTTCCAGCTCGGCGGTCAGCTTCGGCGCCACCACGATCGCCGGCACCGGCGACGAGGGCATCGAAATCAACGGCGCGGGCAACGGCGCGATCAGCTTCACCAGCGTCACCATCGACAACACTGCCAGCGACGGCGTCCTGATCACGGGTTCCGACGGGACGGTGACGGTCGGCGGCGGCGACATCGGCAACCTCAACGATCCGACCGGCAGCGGCGTGGTCATCGATGGCGGCAGCGGCGCGATCACGATCAACGCGGGGATCCTCAAAACCACTGCGGCGCGCGCGATCGATATTCAGAATCGCACCGGCGGCAGCATCGACTTCGGCGGCTTCATCTCTTCGGGCGGCGCGGCCAGCGGCTGGTCGATCATGAACAACAGCGGCGGCAGCACGATCACCTTCTCGGGCGCCAATAACGCGATCAACGGCGGCGCCACGATCGGCGTCGAATTGCTCAACAATACCGGCGCGACGATCAACTTCACCGGCGGCGGGATGGCGATCACCAGCAGCGCCAGCGGCCTCTTCGCGCAGGGCGGCGGCACGCTGAACATCACCGGCAGCGGCAACACGATCAGCGCCACCGGCAACCAGGTCATCGTGCTGGATGGCGTGACGGCCGGCGCCGGCGGCATCAACTTCGCGAGCGTGAACACCACCAATATCGCCACCGGCATCGCGCTCACCAATGTCGGTTCGTCAGGCGGCGGCGCGATCACGCTGGGCACGGTCAATCTGCAGGGCGTGCTGTCACGCGGTATCGACGTCACCGGCACGCTCGGCGCAGCACTGACGATCGGCGATCTCGACATCGGCCTCAACAATAACGCTGCCATCGCGGTTGACCTGAACGGCGCCACGCTGTCTGCGGCGATCACCGCGGGCGATTTCGACGTGACCAATGCGGCCGCGGCGGGGATATCGGTTGCCGTCGACCTGCGCGGTACCACCGGCGGGCAGGTGATCCGGCTCGGCGACTCGGCCGTCGGCGGCGCCGCGTCGACCATCTCGGGCGTCGCCACCGGCGTCTGGCTCAATGCGGCGACCAACGCGACCTTCACCTATGGCGACGGCGAATCGGCCACCGACGGCACCTCGACCATTTCCGCGGCGACCGGGATCAACGCCGCGGCGGCGCCCGTCGCCGGCACCTACAACTTCACCGACGTCACGTTCGGCGCGAGCCCGGGCCTCGGCTTCGGCGTCGGCCGTACGTGGTTCGTCGATTCGAACGGTGCCACCGGCGGCGGCAACGGATCGGGGGCAGACGGCGCCAATCCGATGACGCTCGGTGCGGCAGAGCTCGTGCTGGCCGCCACCGACGTGATCGTGCTCGTCAACGACGGCAACGCGATCAGCGCCGCGGGCTCGAACGGCAACGATACGCTTGCCTTGCTCGCCGACACCCAGGTGCGCGGCTTCGGCCAAGGGCCGCTGGCGCTTACACTGGTCGTCCCCGCGACGATCCAGCTATCGAGCAACACGATCAATATCGCCGATCCCACCGGCAATGGCGCGGCGACGCTCACTTCGGCGGCTGGCGCCAATGTGATCACGCTGGGCGCGAGCGGCAACCGCATTTCGGGCTTCATCCTCGACGGCGACCCTGCCGGCGCGTTGCGCGGCATCGTCGACAATGGCGGCGCCACCGGCACGATCGTCAACTTCATGACGATCCGCAATTTCGACGCGGTGGGCGGCTATGGCATCGAGATCACGCCGTCGACCAACACCACGATCGACAACGTGACCTTCACCGGCAACACCAACGACGCGTTCCTCAACGCCGCCGGCAGCACGATCACCAACGTGACCGCTTCCGGCGCGACCGGCACTTCGATCATCATCGACAATGCCACCGGCACGACGACGCTGACCAACGTCAGCATCACCGGCGCGGCGACCGGCCTGTCGTTCACCAATGCGGCCGGCACGATCAACGCTACCAATGTCGACATCGCAGGCGCGACGACCTCCGCGCTGACCGTCAGCGGCGGCACCGCCGGCTTCAGTTTCGACGGCGCGAGCTCGATCGTTCAGGCGACAGGCGGACTGACGCTGAACTTCACCGGCAACCACACCGCCGGGACCTTCGCCTTTGCCGGCCTGATCAATGCGACCAACGGCGCCGGCATGCAGTTCAACAACGCCGACGGCACCTATAACTTTACCGGGATCACGACGCTCAACGGCGGCGGTGCCGGCATCGACATCTTGGGCGGCGCGACCGGAACCTTCGCCTTCGGCTCGGCAACGGCGCTAACCCATAATGCCGCGGGCAATGCCTTCGTGCTGCTCAGCAGCGCCAACGTCACTTTCGACGGCACGATCACCGACAATGACGGGACTGCAGTCGAGATCGACGGGCACGACGCGGGCACCGCCACGTTCAACGGCGCGATCAGCAGCAGCATCGCCAATGCCAGCAACGTGATCTCGGTCGCCAACAGCAATGGCGGCGTAGTCACCTTCACCGGCCAGATGGCCATCTCCAGCACTGGCACGGCAGTGAATCTGTCGGGCAACGCGGGCTCGACGATCACCTTCAATGCGGGCGGCACCGGGCTCGACATCACTGGCACGACCAGCACCGCGATGATTGTCACCGGAGGCGGAACGGTGAACGTCCAGGGCAGCGGCAATTCGATCACGACGACGAGCGGAACGCTGCTCAGCGTCACCGATACCGGCGGCACCACGACCGCGGTCAACCTCGCCTTCGCCTCGGCGAGCAATACCAGCGGCGCCAACGGCATCTTCGTCCAGCGCACCGGGGCGGGCACGATCACCGGCACGGTGAACATCGCCGCCGGCGCGATCACCGCCACGACCCGCGGCGTCTCGCTCAACGGCGACGCGCTCAACTTCACTTATGGCGGCACCCTGACCACCAGCGGCGGCGCGTCGCGTTCGGTCGAGGTGACGAACCGCACCGGCGGCATCGCGACCCTTTCGGGCAACCTCACCGATACCAGCCTCGGCATCAGCATCGCCAACAACACCGGCGGCACGATCGCCTTTACCGGCCAGACGATCAGCCTCAACACCGGGGTTAATGCCGCCGTGACGCTGAACAACAATAGCGGCGCGACGGTCAACTTCGCGCCGCTGGCAGGCGGCAACGGGCTCGACATCGTCACCACCAGCGGCACCGGCTTCGACGCGACCGGCGGCGGTACGATCACGGTCGCGGGCGGCGGGAACAGCATCCAGACAGACACGGGGCAAGTCATCGACCTCACCGGGGTGAGCGCGGGCGCCAGCGGCATCAACTGGGCTTCGCTGCAGAGCACCGGCGTGGTCACGACGATCGCGATCAACTTCAACAATTTCGACAGCGCCGGGGGCGCGTTCATCGGCGGCACCACTTCGATTGCCGGCACGGGTGGCGGCAACGACGCGATCTTCATCGGCAACGGTTCGGCCGCCAATGTCAGCTTCGGCGCGACGACGATCGGCACGGGCACGATCAGCGGCGACGGTATAGAGATCAATGGCTCCGGCAACGGCACCGTGACCTTCACCAGCGTCGACATCGACAACACCACTGCGCATGGCGTCTCGATCATCGGCGCGGCCGGGGCGACCGGCGCGATCGCGATCAACGGCGGCACGATTGGCGCCGGCGGCGCGGGCAGCATCACCGGCGACGGAGTCAATGTCACCGGCGGCAGCGGCAGCGTCACCGTGGCGGCATCGATCGCCAAGACCAATGCCGGCAACGTCGTGGAGGTGAGCGGCCATACCGGCGGCACGGTCACCTTCTCGAACACCATCTCGGCCACCGGAGGTGCGGCAAACGGCATCTTGCTCAGCAACAATAGCGGCGGGAGCATCGTCTTCTCGGGCGCGAGCAAGACGCTCAGCACCGGCGCCAGCAACGCACTCCAGTTCGACAACAATGCCGCCACCGGCGCGGCGGTGTCGTTCACCGGCGGCGGTCTCGATGTGGATACGACGAGCGGACGCGGCATTACCGGCACGTCGACCAATGCGGGTGCGGGCTCGCTGACGATCACCGGCGCCAACAACACGATCGCCTCGGCCGGCGGCATCGCGCTCAACCTGGTCAACACCAACATCGCCGGTGGTGGGCTCGACTTCCTGTCGATCTCGGCGAATGGCGGCACCCGCGGCATCGTGCTCAACACCACCGGCGGCGCGGGGGGCTCACCGTCACCGGCACCGGCACCACCGATGGCTCGGGCGGCACGATCCAGAACATCACCCAGCGCGGGATCGAATTGCTCAACACCGCTTTGGTCAACATCAGCAATCTGAACCTGACCAATGCCAGCACCACCGGGCAGGCCGCGGGCCAGGATCTCGATCTCACTACGGCGAATGGCGCGATCTATATGAGCGGGGTCGCCACCGCGGTGTTCAACAACATCAACATCACCGGCACGATCGCCGACAACGGCATCACCGGGATCAACGTGAGCAACTTCCAGCTCAACAACAGCCTGATTACTGGCGCCGGCGACGGCGCAAACGAAAGCGGGATCGAGTTCAGCAACCTCTCTGGCACGTCGTCGCTGACCAATACCGAGATCGCGCTGTCGGAGACCAACAGCCTCGACATCGTCAACACCGACGTGAACCTCAACCTGACGCTGAACAACGTGATCTTCCGCGACACGCAGAGCAGCGGTATCGGCGAGGGTGGCCTCCAGTTCCGCAGCTTCAGCGTCGCCGGCGGCACGCCGACGACCAATATCGACATCGTCGACAGCGACTTGCTGCGCCTGCGCACCCAAGCGGTCCAGATCATCGGCGAAGACGATTCGGTGGTCAGCGTCGACATCACCAACAGCGTCATCGACAGCCAGACCGATATCGGCGCCGGGATCGACATCAACGGCAACGACACCGCGACGGTGCGGTTCAACATCATCGGCAACCCGACGATCCGCGCGAGCGGCGGCGCCGCGATCAACATCACTTCGTTCATCAGCGCGAACGTGATGGGCCGGATCGCCAACAACGCCGATGTGGAAGTCTATAGCCAGCTTCCCGCCGGCAGCGGTGCATCGGGCAGCAGCGTCCGCCTGCTGGCGCAGGAGAATTCGCACCTCACCGTCGCGGTCACCGGCAACACCTTGACCCAGGGTGCCGGCAACAACAGTGCGGCGGTCGACGCGATCGCGCGTGAGGGCAGCGCCCGCCTCGATCTGACGCTGACTGGCAACGTCATCGACTCGACCGACGTGAACACGCTTGCGGATATCAACATCCAGAGCGGCTCGTCGTCGGGAACGGCCATCGAGACCAACCAGATCTACGCCAACATCGCGAACAACAACCTGACCGCCACCGCATCACCCACTCTGCTGCGCCTGCGCGTATCCGAGCTCGACAACACCCACGATCCGCGGATCTTCCTGCAGGGCTTCCTCGACGGCGGCCCGGGAATCGAGGACGATGCCGTCGCCACGTGGAACGCGAACGGCAACACGCCGGGGGCCAGTGCGGCCAACATCGCCGTAAGCCTGACGGGTACCGCGACCGGACCGAGTGCCGGGACCGCCCAGACGCCGAGCAACCCGCTACCCTGACCGCAGTCAGGGTCCGGACTCATTTTTGTCCCTTGGGGAAGGCCGGGGGCCAAGCTCGACGGAGTCGATCTGTGAGGATGGATCTCTCGAACATCATTGTACCTGCACCCCGCTTTCGCCCCAAAATGACGGGATGCATGGATTAGCGGGCGCGCCGGTAATGCATGGCGACGGCGCCGCTGCGGAACGGGGTGGCCGAGATCAGCTCGAGCCGTCGCGTGCCGGTCAGCCCGCTCTGGTAGAGGGTTGGGCCGTGGCCGGCGATCCTGGGGTGGATGAGGAGATTATACTCGTCGATCAGATCCAGCCGGTCCAGCTCGGTCGCGAGCTTGCCGCTACCCAGGAGCACGCCGGCGGGGTTGGCGTCCTTGAGCCTCTGCACGCTCGTGCGCAGGTCGCCGGCGATGTGGTGGCTGTTGATCCACGGGAAGGCCTTTCGCGTCGACGACACCACGTATTTCGGCTTGGCCTCCAGCTTGACCGCCCACTCGCGTATCGCCGGCGGCGCCTCCTCGTCGCCCCGGACGACTGCCGGCCAGTAGCTCTCCATCATCTCGTAGGTGACGCGACCCCACAGCATCGCCCCGCTCTCGTCCATAAGGCGAGTGAAGAAGGCGTGCGTCTCGTCGTCGGCAATTCCCTCCTCGTGGTCGACGCAGCCGTCCAGGGTTAGGTTGATGCTGAAGGTCAATAGTCCCATGCGGCGAATCTAGACCCTACAATTGGAGAACACCCAGGCGGATCTGGTTATTTCGGTTTTGCCGGCGCGGGCTCGGGCGCGGCCGGCTTGGGCACGGCGGGCAGGGGGCTCTTGTCGAGCGCGGCGAGCCCCGCAGGGAAATCCTTGAGCGTCACCGGCACGATGATCCGCTGGCCGTTGCCGGCGGTGAAGCCGATCTTGAGCGTCTTTCCGCCGCGCAGCGCGGTCAGCAATGCCGCATCGACCGCGGTGCCGGTATAGGCGCCGTTCTGGTCGCTGGTCTGCACCACGAGCGGCTTCTCCGCCGTCTCGTCGACCTGAAGGCTGACGCCCGGAGGGAACAACACGCCGTGCGGCAGCGCGACGGTCATATTGTGCCCGGCCTGCGGCGTGCGCTGGAGGATAACCGTCAGCAGCCGCTGCTTCTGTTCACCGGCCAGCAGGTTCTGCACGAGGCTGCACGGCTGGCTCGCAGCCGGAGCCGGCGAAGGCGTGGGACTTACGGAGGGCGCGCAGACCAGCTGCCACGCCGGTCCAGCGGGCTGCACAAGCGCCTTGGAGGGGGCAGGGGCTTGCGCAGGCGCGGTCTGGATCTGCCCGGCATTCACGGCCATCCAGCTCGCCCCCGCCGCTAGCAATGCTGCGATCTCGTTCATCTCATTCTCCCCTCGGGAGCAACCTAGTCGCCGCACGTTGCCGGTCAACGCCGAACTGCTCCAATCGCGCCGGCGGCATCTTCGCATTGGTCGTTGACACGCCTCAGATTTCCCCACAATCATCAGACAATTCATAAGGAGAGAATGCTTGGCGGGCGTACAGCTGGCCGAGGTCGGCAAGGCATATGGTGCCGTCACGGTGATCGAGCGGCTGTCGCTCGACATTCCTGCGGGCGAGTTCGCGGTGTTTCTCGGCCCATCGGGCTGCGGCAAATCCACGCTGTTGCGGATGATCGCGGGGCTGGAGACCGTCGACAGCGGCGAGATCCGTATCGGCGAGCGGCGAGTCGATCACTTGCCGCCCGGCGCGCGCGGCGTCGCGATGGTGTTCCAGCATTACGCACTTTATCCGCATCTCAGCGTGCGCGAGAACATGGCGTTCGGGCTGCGCAATATCCGCGTACCTGCACCCGAGATCGCCAGCCGAATCGCGGCCGCCGCGGCGAGCCTTGAGATCGAGGCTTTGCTCGAGCGCAAGCCGGGGCAGCTTTCGGGCGGCCAGTGCCAGCGCGTCGCGATCGCCCGGGCCATCGTCAAACAGCCCGAGCTGTTCCTGCTCGACGAGCCGCTCTCCAACCTCGACGCGGCGCTGCGCGTCCGCACCCGGCTCGAGCTTGCCCAGCTTCACCGCCGGCTGGGCGCGACGATGATCTTCGTCACGCATGATCAGGTCGAGGCGATGACGCTCGCCGATCGGATCGTCGTGCTCAATTCCGGCGGGATCGAGCAGGTCGGCACTCCGATGGAGATCTATCTGCGGCCACGGACCCAGTTCGTCGCGGCCTTCGTGGGGTCGCCCCGGATCAATCTTCTGCCCGTCGCGGTCAAAGCCGGTGTGTCGGGCGCCGCGAAGGTGCGGCTGGGCGACGGCACGATCATCGATACCGCCATTCCTTTCGAGCGCCTGCCTCAAGGGCCGATGACGCTCGGGCTGCGTGCCGAGACCGTGTGCGTGACCGCGGGCGAGGACGCAGCGATTCACGGTATCGTCGAAATCGTCGAGCGGCTCGGTGAGCGCACGCTCGTCCACACGCTGCTGAGCGACGGTTCGCGGCTGGTCGCCGAGGATGCCGGCGTGTCCTCGGTCCGCGCGGGCGATCGCATCGGCCTCACGATCGACGCGGCCGCCGCGCATCTCTTCGACGCCGCCGGGCTTGGCCACCACCGCGCGGAGATGCGCTGATGGCCACGATCGTCGCGTCCGTGCCCGCTCCGAAGCTGCGCGGGAGCGGGGACTGGCGCAACGCGCTGTTCGTCGCGCCTTATCTGTTCGTCTTCCTGGTGATGTTGGTGATCCCGCTGGCGATGGGAATGTGGCTGTCGACCACCAAAAGCGACTTGTTCGGAACCGAACGCTGGGTCGGCCTCGCCAATTTCGTCCGCCTGTTCGGCGATGCGATCTTCCTCCAGACGGTGGCCAACACCTTCATTTTCGTGCTGCTGACCGTCCCCTTCCTCACGCTCGCCGGGCTCGGGCTGGCGCTGGTGCTCAACCGGCAGGAACGCTGGGCGGCGGTGCTGCGGACGATCTTCTTCGCATCGACCGTGCTGTCGGTCACCGTCGTCACTTTGGTGTGGCGGCTGGTCTTCCTGCCCGATGGCGGGCTGCTCGGCGTGACCGCGGAGGCGCTCGGCAAAACCCCCATCGCCTTCCTCAACGACGAAAAGCTGGCAATGCCGGCGATCGCGGTGACGACGATCTGGTGGTGCATCGGATTGCCGATGGTGCTGTTCCTCGCCGCGCTCCAGCAAGTGCCACGCGGTCTTTACGAGGCCGCCGCGCTCGACAATGCCTCGCGCTGGACGACACTCACGCGGATCACCCTGCCGGCGATCCGCCGGACCTTCTTCCTCGTCATCATCATCGAAGTGATCCTGCAGTTCCAGCTGTTCGGCCAGGCGCAGTTGATGACGCTCGGCGGGCCCAACAATGCCACGCGGCCGATCGTATTGTTCATCTACGAGACCGGCTGGCGGCAATGGGAGCTCGGTTATGCCGCGGCGGCGGCACAGGTCCTGTTCGCGATGATCCTGATCGCCGCGATGATCCAGTACCGCATCTCGTCGCGGAGGGAAGTCGCGTGAGGCGGAGCCGCCTCGCCGTCGCGCTGGTGGCGCTTGCCGCGGTGCTGATGCTCGTGCCTTTGCTCTGGGTGTTCGCGCTCTCGCTCAAGGCCAATAGCGAACTGATGGCGGACACCGCCTCGGTGTTCAACGGGCGCTACACGCTCGATAATTATCGCAATCTGTTCGGCAACGGCGCGGTGTTCCGCTGGATCCTCAACAGCCTGATCGTCTCGCTGGGGATGACCGCCGGCGTGCTCGTGCTGGCGTCGCTTGCCGGCTACGGCTTCGCTCGGCTGGAATTTCGCGGGCGCGACGTGCTTTTCGTGGTGGTGCTGCTCGGGCTCGCGGTGCCCGAACAGGCAGTGATCATCGCGCGGCACCAGATGTTCAGCTGGCTCAGCATGCACAACAGTTATCCGGCGCTGATTCTGCCAGGCCTCTCCGCGCCCTTCGGCGTGTTCCTGATGACTCAATATTTCCGCGCGATCCCCAAGGACATCGACGAGGCGGCCTTGCTCGATGGCGCGTCGCGCTTCACGATTTTCTGGAGGCTGCTGCTGCCGCTAACGATCCCCGCGCAGGCCACGCTGGGCATCTTCACCTTCCTCCATGCGTGGAACGATTATTGGTGGCCGCTGATCTCGGCGACCAACAAGGACATGTTCACGCTCACCGTCGGTGTCGCCTCGACGCAGATGAACTTCGCGCAGACCGAGGGGCTCGGCTTTCTGATGGCGCAGGCGGTGTTCGCCGGCGCGCCGATGCTGATCGTCTATTTGTTCTTCCAGAAATACATCGTCCAGGCCGTGGCCGGGGCGGCGGGGCGATGAGACTGGGGTGGCTGTTGGCGCTGGCGGCCTTGCTCGCCGGTTGCACGGACGCGAAGCCGGACAAGACGCGGCTGGTGATCCAGCGCTTCTTCGGCGCATGCGAGGCCGAATATGGCCGGGTCACCGACATCGCCAGGGCCGAGGGCGAATGCGGCATCATGACCGCGATGATCAATCGCTTCGAGGCCGAGAATCCTGATATCGATGTGGTCGAGAATATCGTGTTCTGGCCCGGCTACGACCAGCTGACCGCGCAGCTCGCGGCCAACGACGCCCCCGATCTGGTGACGATGCATGGCTCGGTGATCCCGGACTATCAGGCACGCAATCTGCTCGAGCCGCTCGATGCGGAGCTTGCCGCGATCGGCGCCCCGCCGGCCAGTTTCACCGGCGCCGCGCGCGCTGCCGTTACCGTCGACGGCCATGCCTGGGGTCTGCCGATCGATACCTGGGCGCCGCTGTGGCACATCAACATGAACCTGTTCCGCAAAGCGGGGCTGGTGCGGCACGGCACGCCGATCCTGCCGCGCTCTCCGCAAGAACTGTTCGCGCAGGCAGAGCAGTTCCGCGCGCGCACCGGAAAACCCTATCTCGTCCAGGGCGCCGCCAACGAATATGCCGGCTTCACCCGCAACTTCTACACCTTCGTGATGCAGCAGAACGGCCAGCCGTTTGTCGGCGGACGCGCCAATTTCCGTACGCCGGAGGCGCGCAACGCGATCCAGTTGTTCAAGACGATCTACGATCGCGACTTCACCACCAAGAACCAGGATTACAGCGCCGCGGTGTCGGGGTTCCTGGGTGGCGACGGCGGCGTGTTTCTCGTCGGCACCTGGATGGTCGGCACCTTCGACGCGGAATCGCGCAAGACCAGCGGTGCGCTCGCCAATGGCGGCTACACCGTCATGCCCTATCCCCGGCTGTTCCAGCGCGAAGCCACCTTTGCCGACGGGCACAATTGGGTGATGCCGCGCAACAGCCGCCGCAGCCCTGCGCAGCGCGCCGCCGCCATACGCTTCCTCAAATTCTTCGCAACCCATGCAAAGCATTGGGCGCGGACCGGCCATCTGCCCGCGTTTCAGGCGATCATCCAGAGTGCCGAATGGCGCGCATTGCCGCACCGCGACAATCTCGCGATCCTCGCCACCACCGCGCAGCCTTTGCCCAAGGACGTGCGTCGCCAGTTCCCGATCGAGACGATCGTCGGCACCGAGGCCGCGGCGGCGATCTCCGGTGCCAAGCCGATCGATCGCACCCTTTCCGATATGGAGCGCCGCGTGAACGCCGTGCTCGACAACCTCTGAAGCGGAGCCCCGAATGCTCAAGTCCCGCGTAATCGCCGATCCCGATTTCACTGTCGCTTCGCTCGACCGGCGGGTGTTCGGCACCTTCGTTGAGCATCTCGGGCGCTGCGTCTATGGCGGCATCTACGAGCCCGGCCATCCGACCGCGGACGAGAACGGCTTCCGCCGCGACGTGCTCGATCTCACCCGTGAGCTCGGAGTCACGATCGTGCGCTATCCCGGCGGCAATTTCGTCTCGGGCTATAATTGGGAAGACGGAGTGGGGCCGAAGGAGGAGCGGCCGGTGCGCCTCGATCTCGCTTGGGGTTCGACCGAGACCAACCAGTTCGGCACCAACGAGTTCATCGACTGGTGCCGCCTCGCCGAGCTGGAACCGATGTTCGCAGTCAATCTCGGGACGCGCGGGCCGGCCGAGGCGCAGCAATTCCTAGAATATTGCAATCATCCGGGCGGCACGCACTATTCCGACCTGCGCCGCAGCCACGGCTATGAGGCGCCGCACGACATCAAATTCTGGTGCCTCGGCAACGAGATGGACGGGCCGTGGCAGACCTGCAGCAAGACGGCGCAGGAATATGGCCGGGTCGCCGCCGAGACCGCCAAGATGATGCGCTGGACCTGCGACGGGCTCGAGCTCGCCGCCTGCGGCTCCTCACATCTCGACATGCCCACCTACGCGGCGTGGGAATATACCGTGCTCGACCACTGCTTCGAGCAGGTCGACTACATCTCGCTCCATCAATATTTCCGCAACGACGATGACGACATCGCCCGATATCTGACCGCGGTCGATCATCTCCAGGCATTCATCACCGAAGTGACTGCCATTGCCGATGCGATCGCCGCCAAGCGCCGGTCCTCGAAGCGGATCATGCTGTCGCTCGACGAGTGGAACGTCTGGTACAAATCGCATCACGGCGAGCATCTGCGCAAACCCGGCTGGCCGCAGGCGCCGGACCTGCTCGACGAGATCTACAATTTCGAGGACGCGCTGGTGATCGGCGGCGCGCTGATCACGATCATGAACAATGCCGATCGAGTGAAATCGGCGTGCCTCGCCCAGCTGGTCAATGCGATCGCGCCGATCCTCACCGAGACCGGCGGGCCGGCGTGGCGCCAGACGATCTTCCATCCCTTTGCACAAGCGGCCCGCTGGGGCCGCGGCGAAGTGCTGCGCGCCAAGGTGGTCACCGACAGCTTCTCCGCCGGCAAATATCCATCGGCGCCGATGCTGGTGACTTCGATCCTCCACGATCCCGATACCGGCGCCTTGACGGTGTTCGCGCTCAACCGCAGCCTCGACGAGGAGATGACGCTCGACGTCGAGCTTCGCGGCATGGGCGCGCGCATGCTCGGCGAGGCGCACGAACTGCATCATGAGGATTTGAAGGCGATCAACAGCAAGGAGGAGCCCGACGAAGTGGCGCCGGCGGCACATCCACGCGCCGGGTTCGAGGAAGGTGTTCTCCGCGCCGTGCTCAAGCCGCTTTCGTGGAACGTGTTCGTGACGTGGCCGCAATGATCCTTATGTTGTACCCGGCCCCTTCGCAGCGCTAGGATCGAGCGATGGTTGCAAAGGTCAAGACTGCCAAACCGCTGAACGTCCGGGCGCGGCGCAAATCGCTGCGCCTGCACGGGACGATCGCGCGCGATCTCGGCATCCTGATCGTCTCGGGGCGCTACAAGCCCGGCGAGATACTCAACAACGAAGTGGCCGCGAGCGACCGGCTCCACGTCTCGCGCACCGCGTATCGCGAGGCATTGCGCATCCTCGCCGCCAAGGGGCTGGTCGAGAGCCGCCCGCGCACCGGCACCCGGGTCAGCGACCGCGAGAAATGGCATCTGCTCGATCCCGACGTGCTGTCGTGGATCTTCGAATTCGAGCCCGACGACGAATTGCTGTTCAGCCTGTTCGAGCTGCGCAAGATCTTCGAGCCCGAAGCCGCGGCATTGGCCGCCGACCGGCGGTCCGACGCGCAGCTGGAGCGCATGGCCGAAGCGCTGGCGGGCATGGAGAAGCATACGCTCGCGGTGGAGGAGGGGCGGATCGCCGATCAGGATTTCCACGCCGCCTTGCTCGAAGCCTCGGCCAATCCGTTCATCACTTCGCTCACCACCAGTGTCAGCGCGGCGGTGGCGTGGACGACGATCTTCAAGCAGCGCAACAGCCCGCTGCGCCGCGATCCGGTCCCCGATCACCAGCGCGTGTTCGACGCGATCGCGGCGAGCGACCCCGAGGGTGCGCACGCGGCGATGGCGCATTTGGTCGACATGGCGTTTCTGGATACGACGCGCAGCAAAGCCCCCAAGCTCAAACTCACCAGAGGTTCCCGCCGCGAGACCGCGGCGGGATAGTCCCTCTTATTCGGCGGCTGTCGCCGGCTCGTCGGCGAGCGCATTGGTGACCCTCGATCCCCACAATGCATAAAACAGCACGTAGAGCTCGCAGATCGCGCAGATGATGAACGAGGTCTGGAGACCGTAAGCGTCGGCGAACTCACCCTGAAAATAGACCAGAGCGCCGCCGGCGATCGCCATGATGAGCAGGCCCGAACCCTCCTCGGTCAGCGGGCCGAGGCCCTTGATGCCCAGCGTGAAGATCGTCGGGAACATGATCGAGTGGAACAGACCCACCGAGATCAGCGACCACATCGCGATCGGGCCGTGCGCGAAGGTGGTGATCATCATCACCACGAAGGCCAGCGCGCTGGCGACGGCGAGTACCGTCTCGGGCTTGACCGAGCGCATCAGGAAGGCGCCGAGGAAGCGGCCGACCATCATCCCGCCCCACAGCAGGAAGAGATAGTGACCAGCCTGCTCGTGGGTCAGATTGCCGATCTCGGGCTGTGAGACGAAGTTGACGAAGAGATTGCCGACGCCGATCTCGGCGATCAGGTAGATCGCGATCGCGGGCACACCGAAAACGAGGTTGCGGTGCTGCCACAGCGAGTGGTTCTTGCGGGCTTCGCGCGAGTGGCGCGAGACCGCGGCACCCATCGCAGGGAGCTTGAAGCGCGCGATCACGACGGCAAGCACGATCAGCACCACCGCGACGATCAGATAGGGAAGCTGCACCGTCTGCGCGTCGGCGAGACGCTGCTCCATCGTCAGCGCCGCCGCGCCGCCTTCGGTGGTGCCCGAGACGCTGCGACCGAGGATCAGATAGGCGCCGAACAAGGGCGCGAGCGTAGTGCCCATCGAGTTGAACGCCTGGACGAGGTTCAGCCGCGACGACGCGCTATCGGCCGGGCCGATCACTGCGACATAGGGATTGGCGGCGACCTGGAGCAAGGCGATGCCCGATGCGATGATGAACATCGCAGTGAGCACGACGTAATAAGAGAGCAGCATAGACGCCGGAATCATGATCAATGCGCCCACGGCCATCACGATCAGCCCGGTGACCATCGATTTCTTGTAGCCGATCCGCTCGATGATTTTGGCCGAGGGGATCGAGGCGACGAAATAGGCGATGAACCATACGCTCTCGATCAACGTCGTCTGCGCGTAGCTGAGCACCATTACGCTGCGCAGATGCGGCAGCAGCGTGCCGTTGATGACGGTGATGAACCCCCACATGAAGAACAATGTGGCCAGCATCGACAATGCGGCCCCATAGGGCGCGCCCGCGCCCGAGGCGCCGGCACGGGGTTGAACGGGAACGGCTGGCATGGGCTTGTTCTTCTCCTGAAGGCTTGTTCAGAGTGCTACCGGCCAGCCGTCGTCCGTCCAGCCCAGCGGCTGGATGCGGAGCGTCGGCACGCCGGAGCGTTGCGTATCATAAGCATGGTATACGATGTAATCCTGCTTTGCCTCGCGCAGGATCGCGACATGTCCCGGCCCGACGAAGCGCTTGCTCCGGTCGAGCTCGGCGTGGAGCACGAGCAGCCCGCCGCCGTCCATCATGCTCTTGCCCTTCAGATCCAGATAGGGACCCGTCGGATCCTTCGAACGGCCGACCATGGTGTAATAGGTGCTGGCCGCGCGCCGGCAGCAAAAGTCGAACGACGCGAACAGATAATAGAAATCGCCGCGCCGGATCACGAAGGGCGCCTCGATCGCGCCCGGGCTGGGGCGGCGGGCGATCGCGTGAACCTTGGTGTCCTCGGCCGAACGCAGCCCCGTCTTCGGATCGAGCCGGACCAGCTTGAGCCCCGACCAGAAGCTGCCGAACGCCAGCCATTGGCGCCCTTGCGCATCGTCGAACACATTGGGGTCGATCGCATTGAAATCGTCTTTCTGGCTCGATCGGAGCACCGGGCCCTTGTCGGTCCAGACCGGGTTGTCGAGCGAAGGCGTGGTCACCAGCCCGATCGCGGAGCGGTTCTTGCCGAAGGTCGAGACCGAATAATAAATGCGATATTCGCCGCCCGCGAAGTGGACATCGGGCGCCCAGATGCCGGCCGCACCGGGAACCGCGTCCTTCACCCATACCGGCATCTCGGCGAAGACGGGCGCGGCGCGCGTCCATTTGGCGAGATCCGTTGAGGTGCGGATATGGATCAGGCCCTTGCCTGCGCCTGCCTGGCTCGTCGTGAACAAATACCAGCTGTCGCCCTGCCGGATGATCGCGGGATCGTGCACCTGCGCGATGTCGCCGGCGAGGCGCGCGTTGAGCGATGCCGGCGCAGACGGGCTGGTCTGCGCCGGTGCCTGAGCCGATGCCCCGGCGAGCAACGCCGGGAGCAGGTAGCCGAGGCGGAAGATGCGGATGGTCCTTGTCTCCTGTCCGATCAGTCGAACGAGAAACGCAGGCCGAGCGCGAAAGTGCGCCCGAGGACCGACGAGCCGAAATTATGAGTGTCCGGCCCCCCCGCGTCACCGAAGGCATAATAAGACTGGCTCAATTCCTCGGTCAGGTTCACTGCATCCAGCGTGACCGCCAGCCGGTCGTTGACCTTGGCGGTCAGCTGGAGGTCGAGGCTCTTCTCGGGGCGCCGCCAGATGCCGATCGGATTGGCGAACAGCGACGCCTCGTTGTTGTTGAGGAACTCCTTGCGCCAGACGTAAGAGAGCCGCGCGCCGACCGGACCGTTATCATAGGCCAGCGTGACGTTGTAAGAGAGATCCGACACGCCGAAGAACGGCGTCTCGACTTCGCCGGTCACTGCGCCCGCCGCGTCCTGGATCGGGATGTTCTGCTTCGAATCGAGGAAGGTCACGCTGCCCTGCACGCCCAGCCCGTTGAGCAGGCCGGGCAAAGTGGGGAAATAGACCAGCCCGATTTCCGCGCCCTTCAGCACGCCTTCCGACGCGTTGGTCGGCCGGTTGATGATGAAGGTCGTGGTGTTGAGCCCCGTCCCGGTGACTTGCTCGATGCTGCGGAACGGCACGACCAGCCCATCGATCTCGCGGCGGAACAGCGTGGCGTAGATCGCGCTGTCATTCTCGAAATACCATTCCAGCGCGGCATCGTAGTTGGTCGCCCGCGTCGGCGCGAGGGCGGGATTGCCGCCGGTGCCCGAACCATAGCCGACATTGGTGAGATCGCCGGTCAGCGTCAGGTTCGGGTTGAGATCGACGAAGTTCGGGCGGCGCAGCGTCTTGCCGTAATTGAAGCGCAGCCGGAGATTGTCGGTGATGTCATAGCGCAACGTCGCGCTCGGCAGGAACTCGTCGGTGCTCGCCGACGCCGAGGTCGCGTCGCCGGAGATCGAGTCGAGGAAGTTCATGTCGGTCTTGACGTTGACGTAGCGCACGCCTGCCTGAACCTTCAGCGGCCCGAGCTCGAAGTCGCCCTGGAGATACGCAGCCCAGGTCGTCTCGCCGATGTTGAAATTCTCGTTGAGCGCGAGCGTGTCGCTGGTCTGGATGCCAGGGTCGACCGTGCCGCGATAGAGCGCGCGGACATCGTCGGCATGATCGAACAGATAATAGCCGTTCGCCACCACCCAGCTTCGCGGCACGTTCGACCGGCCGTCGAAGAACGGCTTGTTGTAGAAACGAAAGCCCGGGTCGAGCGACGAAAACGGCCGGTTCAGCCCTGGCGCGTCCTGCGCGCGCGAGGCTTCGCTGGCATTGCGCTTGTCATAGCGCGCGCCGAAGCTGAGCGTCCTGAGGAACGATCCGACATCATAGTCGCCGTCGATCGTCGCGGTCCAGGCATTGCCCTTGTTGCGATTGGCGCTGTCGTAGAGTTCACCGACGTTCCACTGCCCCGGATCGCGCAGCAGCAGGTTGTTGTCGAACTGGAAGGCAGTGAGGCCGCCGCCCTGGTTGAAATCGACGAACACCGAATTCGCCACGCGCGTGGTGCGCATTGCGAGGAAGGCGGTGTTGAATTCGCTCTTCTGATACGCGGCGTCGGCGGCGAGCTTGAATTTTTCGCCGATGTTCCACTTGCCGCTCAGCGCGTAGACGAAACTGTCGGTACGCTGCTTCGTCGCGTCGCCGCTGTTGAACTGGAACGGTGCGCCGACCGTCCGGGTCTTCATGATGTTGGTGCCGTCGTAGAGCGTGAAGCTGTTCGCCGGGTTCGGACCCAGAGTCCCCCACCAGTCGACGAAAGTGAAGGCAAGATTGTTGAACGTCGTGTTGCGATAGCCGTCCCAGAAGAACTCGAAAGTGTATTCGGAGCTGTCATTGGGCGCCCATTGCAGCGCGGCGTTCACCGCCGGCCGTTCGCGCTCGCCATAAAGATCGCTCATGAACACGGCATCGCGCGAGAGGTAATAGGGCACCTGCGCGCCGTTGATCAGCAGCGTCGAGCCGACAGCGGTTGGGAGGCCGGGCTGCAATCCGGGGGTCCAGAGCTGCTGCAGATCGGTGAGGTTGGCGGCCGTGGCGAGGTTCGGTGCCCGGCAGTCGGTCGGCTGGATGCGCTCGAGCGGAGTCCAGCCGCCCGGATTCGAGGGATTGCAGATATTGGCTGCCCCCGAGCCCTGCGGAAGGTTGGTCGTGCCGGCGAACGGCAGCATCGCGCCCGCGGTCACGCTCTGGTCGCGATATTTGGTCTTGGCATAGCTGACATTGACCAGCACACCGATGGCGCCTGCGCCGGTTTCCCAGCGGTTGCTGACCAGCGCGCTGATATTGGGGTTAAACGTGTCCGCCTGCTCGTTGTAGATCCCGCGCGCCGAGGCGGAGAAGACGAAGCCGTCGAAATCGAGCGGACGGCGCGTGAACACGTCGACCTGGCCGGCGATCCCGGTCTCGATCTGCTCGGCGGCACGCGTCTTGTAGACGTCGATCCGCTTGACGAGGTTGGCGGGGATATCGGCGAGCGCGAACTGGCGGCCCGACGCAGTGAAGATGTTACGGCCGTTCCACGTCGTGGTGATGTCGGAAAGACCGCGGATCGAGATCACTGAGGCCTCGCCGCCGGTGCGGTTGGTCACCTGGACACCGGTTACCCGTTGCAGCGCCTCGACGACATTGTTGTCGGGCAGCTTGCCGACATCCTCGGCGACGACCGATTCGATGATCTGTACGGCTTCGCGTTTGTTCTGAAGGCCTTCGATCAGACTGGCGCGGACGCCGGTCACGACGATCTCGTCCTGCGTTTCCGGATCGATCGGACCGTCGGCGGCAATGTCTGCCTGCGATGCCGCGGCGTCGGTCTGCGCGGCTGCCGGTGCCGCGAAAGAAGCCAGCGCGACGAGCGATGCCGAACAGAGAATTCTACGCTTCAGAACCATAATATTTCCCCTCTCCTGTCTTGCTTCCCGGCGGGTGGACCCGTTCTGATGAAGCGCTTTTGATTAGTCAGACA
Source organism: Sphingomonas psychrotolerans (assembly GCF_002796605.1). Lineage (NCBI taxonomy): Bacteria > Pseudomonadati > Pseudomonadota > Alphaproteobacteria > Sphingomonadales > Sphingomonadaceae > Sphingomonas > Sphingomonas psychrotolerans. The sequence continues at coordinate 2,044,759 of NZ_CP024923.1, read as the reverse complement.
AAATACGAAAGTCGAAAATTCGTGCAAGCGCTTTGTGCGGGGGTGCTGCGGCTTTTCGGCAAGTTGTGCAGAGATCGTGGCTTTTCCGCCGCACTTGACGGCATGCCCCAAGGGGCTAGCCCGGGCAGCAGACGGATTGATCCCGCCGAAAGGCGCATATAAGTCTGACTATTATTCGAATCGGAAGAGGATCCAGTGGTTATGGCGTTCAGGCTCGTGCAGTTTCGTGATTCCACCGGTGTGCGCGGCGTGGCGGCGTTCCTCGAAGACGGCGCTGCGGTGCGGCTGAACGGCGTTGCCACCACCTACGAACTCGCGCTCGCGGCGATTCGCGAGAATGCGTCGCTCGAGGGGGCGGCGCGGGCGCGGGCAGGGGAGCCGGTCGACCTCGCCGTCGCCGAGGCCGAGGGCCGGCTGCTCGCGCCGATCGACCATCCCGATGCCGCGCATTGCTATGTCACCGGCACCGGGCTCACCCATCTCGGCTCGGCCGAGGGGCGCGATCAGATGCACAAGGCAGCGGCCGGCGGCACGCTCACCGATTCGATGCGGATGTTCAACATGGGCCTCGAAGGCGGCAAGCCAACCGACGGCAAGCCCGGCGTCCAGCCCGAATGGTTCTACAAGGGTGATGGCTCGTCGCTGGTCGGCCCGGGCGAACCTTTGCCTTCGCCCGATTTCGCGCTCGACGGCAGCGAGGAGCCCGAGATCGCCGGGATCTACATCATCGACGATGAAGGCCGCCCGCGCCGGCTGGGCTTCGCGCTGGGCAACGAATTCTCGGACCATATCACCGAGCGCGGCAATTATCTGTGGCTGGCGCATTCGAAGCTGCGCCACGCCTCGCTCGGCGCCGAGCTGCTCGTCGGCGAACTTCCGGCCGATGTGCGCGGCACCAGCAAGATCGTTCGGGGCGGCGAGACGATTTGGGAAAAGCCCTTCCTCTCGGGCGAGGCAAACATGTCGCACGCCATCGCCAACCTCGAGCATCACCATTTCAAATATGGGCTTTTCCGTCGGCCGGGCGATCTGCACGTCCATTTCTTCGGGACCGCGACGCTCTCCTTCGCCGACGGCGTGCGGACCGAGGAAGGCGATGTCTTCGAAGTCATCGCGGCGCCGTTCACGCTGCCGCTGCGCAACCCGCTGACCACCGTCCCCGGCGGGGAGGCGCGCGTGATTCCGCTTTGAGTCCAGCCACGACTCAGAGATAGTAAGACAAATGGATGCCCGGGAATGGGCGCCGACAAAAAGGGAGAGTTGCATGAAGCATTGGAAACTGGGGCTGTTGCCCTTCGCGGCGACGCTGATGGCGGCGCCTGCCTTTGCGCAGGCGCCCGTCAACGTCACGGTGACGGTCGACACCGGCAAGGCCGGGCCGAAGATCGAGCCCGCAATCTATGGCCAGTTCGCCGAGCATCTCGGTCGCGGCATCTATGAAGGCGTCTGGGTCGGCCCGGATTCGAAGATCCCCAACACCAATGGCTATCGCAACGACGTGCTCGCCGCGCTCCGCCACATCAAGGTACCGGTGGTGCGCTGGCCCGGCGGCTGCTTCGCCGACGAATATGACTGGCGCGACGGTATCGGCCCCAGGGCGAAGCGCCCGGTGAGGATCAACCGCCATTGGGGTGGGGTGACCGAGGACAATCAGTTCGGCACCCACGAGTTCATGAACTATTCGGAACTGCTCGGCACCGACGCCTATGTCGCGGGCAATATGGGCTCAATGGGTCCGCGCGACATGAGCCAGTGGGTCGAATATATGACCGCTGAGCAGGGCAGCTTGGCGGAAGAGCGCAAGAAGAACGGCCGGGAAAAGCCGTGGACGGTCAAATATTTCGGTGTGGGCAACGAGACCTGGGGCTGCGGCGGCAGCATGCGTCCGGAATATTCGGCGGACCTCCACCGCCGTTATGCCGAGTTCGTCAACGCGCCGGCGGGGAAGCCCAAAATCGTCAAGGTCGCCAGCGGCGCCAATGCCAGCGACTATAATTTCACCGACGTGATGATGCGCCAGGCGCGCGATCGGATGAATGCACTCAGCGTCCATTATTATACGCTTCCGACCGGCAAGTGGGACAAGAAGGGCGCCGCTACCGGCTTCTCCGAGGATGAATGGGCTTCCACGCTCAGCCGCGCGACCTTCATGGACGAACTGATCGGCAAGCATGCCGAGATGATGGACAAGCACGATCCCGAGAAAAAAGTCGCGATGTACGTCGACGAATGGGGCACGTGGTACGATCAGGAAGCGGGCTCGACCCCGGGCTTCCTCTATCAGCAGAACAGCCTGCGCGACGCCGAAGTCGCGGCGCTGACCCTCAACATCTTCCACCGGCATACCGACCGGGTGAAGATGGCCAATATCGCCCAGATGGTGAACGTGCTGCAGGCGATGATCCTGACCGACAAGGGCCGGATGGTGCTGACTCCGACCTATCATGTCTTCGACATGTACGTGCCGTTCCAGGGCGCGACGCCCTATGCCGCCGAGGTGAAGGGGCCGACTTACGAGAAGGCCGGGTTCAAGGTGCCGATGGTCGACGTGTCGGCGGCGCGCGGGACCGACGGCAAGCTCTATCTGTCGCTCACCAACACCGATCCGAACAAGCCGGCGCGGGTGACGACCAACCTCAGCGGCACGGCGCGCGGGCGCATCCTGACCGGGCCGGCGATCGACACGCACAACACCTTCGACAAGCCGAATACGATCATGCCGGCCACCTATTCGGCACGAAGCTCGGGCGGCAAGCTGACCTTCGACCTGCCGGCCAAGTCGGTCGTCGTGGTCGCCATCGACTGATGCTGACGCGGCGGTTGTTCCTCGGTTCGGCGAGCGCGCTTGCGCTCGCCGGCCCGGCCGTCGCCCGCAGCAGCGTCGAGGAAAAACCGATCAAGGTCCGGCCGCTGCCGCTCTCCGCGGTGCGGCTCGGGCCTTCGGTGTTCCGCGACGCGGTCGAGGCCAATCGTCGCTATCTGCTGTCGCTCTCGCCCGAGCGGCTGCTCCACAATTTCTACGCCAGCGCCGGCCTGCCGACCAAAGGCGAGACCTATGGCGGCTGGGAGGCGCGCGGGATCGCCGGGCATACGCTGGGCCATTATCTCTCCGCCTTGTCGCTTCTCTTCGCGCAGACGGGCGACATCGCGGTCCGCGATCGCCTGCGCCATAGCGTGGCCGAGATGGCGCGGATCCAGGCCGCGCATGGCGACGGCTATGTCGGCGGCACCACCGTCGAGCGCGAGGGCAAGGTGATCGACGGCAAGATCGTCTTCGAGGAGATTCGCAAGGGCGACATCCGCACCGGCGGATTCGACATCAACGGGGGCTGGGTGCCGCTCTACACCTGGCACAAGGTCCATGCCGGCCTCATCGACGCAGTTCGGCTCGGCGACGTGGCCGAGGCGATGCCGGTCATGCTGGCGATGGCGGGCTATCTCGGCACCATATTGGAGGGCCTCGACGACGCGCAGATGCAGAAGCTCCTCGCCGCCGAACATGGCGGCCTCAACGACAGCTATGCCGAGACCTGGGCGCTGACCGGCAACCCGCGCTGGCGCCGTCTCGCCGAGCGCATCTATCACCGCAAGGTTCTCGCGCCGCTCGCGGCTGGCAAGGACGACCTCCCCGGCCTCCACGCCAACACCCAGATCCCCAAACTGATCGGCCTTGCCCGGCTCTACGAACTGACCGGCGAGCAACGCCACGCCGATGCCCCGCGGTTCTTCCACCAGACCGTCGCGCAGCATCACAGCTATGTCATCGGCGGCAATAGCGAGCGCGAGCATTTCGGCCCGCCCGACCTGATCTCGACCCGCATCACCGAGCGCACCTGCGAGGCGTGCAACAGCTACAACATGCTCAAGCTGACGCGGCATCTCTACGGCTGGCAGCCCGACGCGGCATTGTTCGACTATTACGAGCGCATCCACCTCAACCATCTGCTCGCACACCAGCATCCAGAGACGGGGATGTTCGTCTATTTCATGCCGCTCAGCGCCGGCGCCCGGCGAACCTATTCAACGCCCGAAGACAGCTTCTGGTGCTGCGTCGGCTCGGGGATGGAGACCCACGCCAAGCATGGCGAGAGCATCTATTGGCACGACGACGCGACCTTGTTCGTCAACCTGTTCATCCCCTCCACCGCCGAGTGGAAGGAGCGGGGCCTCGGGCTCGCGCTCGACACCGGCTATCCGTTCAGCGAGCGGGTGACGCTCCGCGTGACCAGGGCGCCGCGCGCCGCGACGGCGATCGCGCTACGCCTGCCCGGCTGGTGCGACGCGCCGGCATTGATGCTCAACGGGAAGCCCCAGCCGCTCGACCGTGCGACCGGCTATGCCCGGCTCGATCGCCGCTGGCGGGCGGGGGATCGGATCGAGCTCACTTTGCCGATGCGGATCCGCACCGAGCCCACGCCCGACGATCCGCGGACGCTGGCTTATCTGAGCGGGCCGCTCGTCCTCGCCGCCGATCTCGGTCCCGCCGCGGCGCCGTTCGACGGGCCTGCCCCGGTATTGGTGAGCGAGGATCCTGCCGCGGCACTCGTCCCGACCGGCCCCGCCGAGCATCGCTACCGTCTCGCCGACGCACGGCCGCAGGCGCTAACTCTGATGCCTTTCTTCCATCAGTACGACCGCCGCACAGCAGTCTATTTCCCGCGCTTCACCGAGGCGCAGTGGAAGACCGAACAAGCCGCCTATGAGGCTGCGCAACGCGAGAAGGCGGCGCTCGACGCACGCACCATCGATGTTCTGCATCTCGGCGAGATGCAGCCCGAGCGCGACCATGACTATCGCTCGAACCATGGGGATCTTTTCTCGTGGGGCGGCCGCAGCGCACGGCAGCTTCCGTGGGGCATGGGCAATTACATGGAATTCACGCTCGCGGTGCGGCCCGGTCCGATGCTGCTCAGCGCGCTTTATTGGGGTGAGGAAGTGAACAAGAATTTCGACATCTCGGTCGAAGGCACGCGCATCGCCAACGAGCGCCGCGCCGCGCCGCCGGTGAAGCGCTTCGTTGGCGTGGACTATCCGATCCCCGAGGAACTCACCCGCGGCAAGGACAAGGTGACGGTGCGCTTCGAGACCAGGGGCACCGACGCGTTCGTCTACGAAGCGCGGACACTGGCGAAATGAGCGGGGTCAGCCGCCGCCACGCGCTCGGTTTGCTCGCAGCGGCACCGATCGCTGCGCACGCCAGGCCGCAGCGCAACTTTCGCGACTTCGCGCCGCGCCCGCCGATGGGCTGGAACAGCTGGGACAGCTTCGCCGCGACGATCAACGAGGAGCAGGCACGCGCCAATGCCGTGGTGATGGCGGGCAAGCTGCTGCCGCACGGCTATGACGTCTTTACCGTCGACATCCAATGGTACGAGCCCGGCGCCACGGGGTTCGAATATCGCGTCGGCGTCGAGCTGGCGATGGACGGCAATGGCCGGCTGCTGCCCGCACCCAATCGCTTTCCGTCGGCGGCGGGGGCAGGGGGTTCAAGCCGCTCGCCGATTTTGCCCACCGCCTCGGGCTCAAATTCGGCATCCATCTGATGCGCGGCGTCCCGCGCCTCGCTGCCGATCGCAACCTGCCGATCCTCGGCACCCGATATCGCTGCGGGGACATCGCCGACCGCGTGAACATCTGCCCCTGGAATTCGGACATGTACGGCGTCGACATGGCGAAGCCGGGCGCCCAGGCATATTATGACAGCGTCTTTGCTCTGATCGCCTCGTGGGACGTCGATTTCGTCAAGGTCGACGACATCGCGCGGCCCTATCACCGCAACCAGCCCGAGATCGAGGCGGTGCGCCGCGCGATCGATCGCAGCGGCCGGCCGATGGTGCTCAGCATCTCCCCGGGCGAAACGGCGCTTTCCGCCGCGGCGCATGTCGCCGATCACGCGAACCTCTGGCGGATCAGCGACGATTTCTGGGACGAATGGCCGCTATTGCTCTCGCAGTTCAAACGCCTCGCGGACTGGGCGCCGCATCTGCGCCCCGGTGCCTGGCCCGATGCCGACATGCTGCCGCTCGGCCTGCTCGCTCTGGGCAAGCGCCGCACGCGCTTCACGCCCGACGAGCAGCGCACGATGATGTCATTATGGTCGATCGCTCGCTCGCCGCTGATCATGGGCGGCGACCTGCGCGCGCTCGACGCCGAAACGCTGGCGCTGCTCACCAACGACGAAGTGCTTGCAGTGAATCAGTACGGCACTGCCGCGCGCCAGCTATTCCGCACCGGCACCCATGTCGGCTGGACCTCGCGCGACACCCGCTCGAGCGCGCGCTATCTCGCTTTGTTCAATATCGGCGAGACTGCGGAGGCGATTGCCGCCGACCTGTCTGCCATGGGCATCTCGGGTGGCGTCCAGGTCCGCGACTTATGGGCGGGCCTCGACTTAGGCGAAGCGAAGACCCGCTTCGCCGTCACTCTGCCGCCGCACGGATCGGGGCTCTACCGACTAAGCTGAATCCACGTCATCCCGGCGAAAGCCGGGATCTCAGGCGCCGCGCGATACGGCTCGAGATCCCGGCTTTCACCAGGATGACGGTTATGGTTGGCGTCAGCTGGTTTCCTTGCCCGTGCATTCGCCGGTGCGGCGGGCGTCCATCTTGAGCGTCATCGTATGCGCAGTCATCGGCTGCCCGGCCGCGCCGGCGCTCTTGGTGGTCATGGTCATCTGGTAATTGTCGCTCGAGAACTTGCCCGTCATCGTCGCGTCGACGGTCATGCCCGCGCTCTTGCACTGCATCTTGGCGTCCAGCCGCCCGTTCGCCATGCTGAAATGATCGTAGCGGCAATCCTTGTTGTCGCCCGAGAAGAAGTCCGCCGCCGGCTTCTTCGCCTGTTCGGGGGTCAGGCAATTGGCGAAGCTGTGGCCGGTGGCCATCGCACCCTTCATGCGCGCGGCCGCCTCGGGCGGCATGCCGGGAATCTCCATGTTGGTGATCGTGGCGGTGCCTTCCCAGCGCCCGGGCGAGAGCGACGGGGCAGCGCCGCTCGCCGCCACCTTCTCGGCGACTTCCTTGGCGCTGGCGTTGGTCGCCTCCACCGAGGGGCCGGAATTACACGCTGACAACGCAAGAGGCGCGAGCAATAACAGCTTCTTCATCGATTTCTCTCCCTGTTCATTCTTGCCAGCATATGGATCGGGCGGATTCCCGGCAAGCGCGCGATCAATGCCCGATCAATGGTTGTGGCGGGGCACGCCGAAGGTCTGCGCCAGTCTTTGATACTTGACCGCGGGCTCGAGCACCGCGCCGCTCTCGGCCTGGCCGTTGATCGCGCGCTGGATCTCCTGCCACGGCGTCTGGCTGGCGGGGAATTTGAAGCCGCCGCTCGCCTCCAGCGCCGCGCGGCGCTCCGCCAGTTCCTCGTCGCCAACCAGCATGTTCGCGGTGCCCTTGCGCAGATCGATCCGGACGCGGTCGCCGGTGCGGAGCAAAGCGAGCCCGCCCCCCGCCGCCGCCTCGGGCGAGGCATTCAGGATCGATGGGCTGCCGCTCGTCCCTGATTGCCGGCCGTCGCCGATGCAGGGGAGGGCGTGAATGCCCTTCTGGATCAGCTGTACTGGCGGCCGCATGTTCACTACTTCCGCTGCCCCCGGATAGCCGATCGGTCCGGCGCCGCGCATGATCAGCAAAGTGCGCTCGTCCACGCCGAGTGCGGGATCGTCGATCCGCGCGTGATAATCCTCGGGTCCGTCGAACACCAACACCGGCCCTTCGAACGCGTCGGGATCGGTGGGATCGGAAAGATAGCGCTCGCGGAACTCGGGCGAGATCACGCTGAGCTTCATGATCGCACTGTCGAACAGATTGCCGCGCAGCACCGAGAAGCCTGCGGCTTCCTTGAGCGGCGCGTCGTAGGGGCGGATGACCTTCTCGTCCTCGATCACGGCGTCGCGGCAATTGTCGCCGATACTGCGGCCGTTGACGGTGAGCGCGTCCTCGAAGATCAGCCCCTGGCGCATCAGCTCGGCGACCACCGCGGGCACGCCGCCGGCGCGATAATAATCCTCGCCGAGATACTCGCCCGCCGGCTGGAGGTTGACCAGCAACGGCACGTCGCGGCCATGCGCCTGCCAATCGTCGAGATCGAGTTCGACGCCGATATGGCGGGCGATCGCGTTCAGATGGATCGGCGCGTTGGTCGATCCCCCGATCGCCGAATTGACCCGGACCGCGTTGAGGAACGCCTCGCGCGTCAGCACGTCGCTGGGCTTGCGGTCGGCCGCGACCATCTCGACGATCTGCAGGCCAGTGCGATAGGCCGATTCCTGCCGGTCACGATACGGCGCGGGGATCGCCGCGGAGCCGGGCAGCGACATGCCGAGCACTTCGGCCAGCGAGTTCATCGTCGATGCGGTGCCCATCGTGTTGCAAAAGCCGGTCGAAGGCGCCGAAGTCGCGACCAGCTTGATGAAGCCCTGATAGTCGATCTCGCCCGCCGCCAGCAATTCGCGCGCCTTCCATACGATCGTGCCCGATCCGGTGCGCTCGCCCTTGTGCCAGCCGTTGAGCATCGGCCCCACCGACAGCGAGATCGCCGGGATGTTCACAGTCGCCGCGGCCATCAGGCAGGCAGGCGTGGTCTTGTCGCAGCCGGTGGTCAGCACCACGCCATCGATCGGATAGCCGTAGAGCGTCTCGACCAGTCCGAGATAGGCGAGGTTGCGGTCGAGCCCCGCGGTCGGCCGCTTGCCGGTCTCCTGGATCGGATGGACGGGGAATTCGATCGCGATCCCGCCGGCCTCGCGAATGCCGTCGCGGACGCGCTCGGCGAGCACGAGATGGTGGCGGTTGCACGGGCTGAGGTCGCTGCCGGTCTGGGCGATCCCGATGATCGGCCGGCCCGACTGAAGCTCGTCGAGGCTGATGCCGAAATTCATGTAGCGCTCCAGATAGAGCGCCGTCATGTCGGCGTTCGAGGGATCGTCGAACCACGCACGCGAACGAAGCTTGCGTGGCGAATTGCTGGAATCGTGAGTCATTTCGGTTGTGTCAGCCCCTGGGCACTGTGCCCTGATTAGTCAGACTATTTGGCAAAAAATCCCCTCAGGGACAAGAGTGAACGGCGCGCTTTTTGAAGCATAGTGCGCTCCGGACCTTCGACGCATGGGCGACCGGCGCGGTGCGCTGCAGCGGCGCGACCTCTTGGGACAGAGGATCGTGAGATGCATGCAGGGGCGGGGCACGCGGGTGTTCGACACTGTTGCCGTTCGGACACGGTGTGCCACCGCCTTCATGATGAGAACGTTCTCAGCCGTCACCAGGATTGACAGCATGCGTCAAAATCGATTTTGACATCGTTGTCGGACGTATCTGTCGATACGCAGAATTATGTAACCGGTTACAGAAGCCGGGATCAGGAGAGTGAGCATGAAACCCGATCGGGATTTTGAGGTGAATTCTCCGTGACTGCAGCAGGCCGTGCGCGCGCGCTTCGGCAGCGCGCGCCGATCAGCGTCAACGGCCAGAGCGGCATAACAAAAGCGTAAGAACGGGAAGGGATAGACTATGACGATCCATCAGGGAAAAACCTTCAGGGCATATCTCGCAGCGGCGACGATGCTGGCAGGCGGCGCGGTGATGTTGCCCGCGCCGGCGGCGGCGCAGGTCACCACCGGCTCGATCCGCGGGCACGTGACCGCGAGTGACGGCAGCGCCGCCGCAGGCGCGCAGGTTTCGGCGCGCAACACCGGCACCAACCAGACCTATCGCGCCACCAGCGCCGCCGATGGTCGCTACACGCTGAGCGGGCTGCGCCCCGGCTCGTACGAAGTGACTGCGACTGCGGGCGAGCAGACCAGCAGCCAGACGGTGACGCTCGGCGTCGGCCAGGCGGCGTCGCTCGATCTTGCAGTCGGCGCGGAAACCGTCGCTGCCGTCGACGAGGGCGAGAGCGAGATCGTCGTCACCGGTTCGCGGCTGGCCGAGACCCGCACCAGCGAAGTCGCGACCAATGTCAGCCAGGAGCAGATCCGCACCCTGCCGCAGACCGATCGCAACTTCCTGTCCTTTGCGGCGCTGGCGCCCGGGGTGCGCTACAACGACAGCGAAACCGACAAGGGCATCCAGTCTGGCGCCTCGACCGCCAGCCAGGTCAACGTGTTCATCGACGGCGTCAGTCTGAAAAACAAGTTGCGCGAGGGTGGCATCGCCGGCCAGCAGAACAGCCGCGGCAATCCGTTCGGCCAGCTGGCGGTGCAGGAGTTCCGCGTGCTGACGCAGAACTACAAGGCCGAGTACGAGCAGGCCGGTTCGGCGATTGTCACCGCGATCACCAAATCGGGCACCAACGAATTCCACGGCGAAGCATTCGGCCAATATACCGACAAGGGGCTTGCGCAGAAATCGTACTTCGACAAGCGCAACAATCGGCCCGAGCCCGATTTCGAGCGCAAGCAATATGGCGTTTCGCTCGGCGGCCCGATCATCAAGGACAAGTTGTTCTTCTTCCTCGCTTATGAGGGCAACGATCAGAATCGCGCGTTCAACGTCGACAGCACCGGCAATTCGGCGGCGATCGCCGAGTTCGAGCAATTTTCCGGACGTCGCCTCGCCGACTTCGAGGGCGCGTTCGTCAGCCCTTTCCGTGGGGACTTCTATTTCGGCAAATTGACACTGACTCCGGACGATCGCAACACGTTCGACCTGTCGTTCAGCCGCCGTCAGGAAACCGACATCCAGGGTTTCGGCGGTAATACCTCCTACGAATATGCCGAGAACAAACGCAATCAGGTCGACACCTATCTCTTCAAGTGGACGCATAATGGCGAGAACTTCATAAACGAGTTCAATGCGAACTTCCTCGATTACACCTTCAATCCGACGTCGTTGAACCCGGGGCTACCAAGCTTCGACTATGACGGCGTTATCCTGTTCGGCGGCAAGGATTCGACGCGGCGCGAGGTTCAGAAGGGCCACACGCTGCGCAACGATTTCACTTATACCGGTGTCGAGGGCCACGCCTTCAAGGTCGGTGCGCGCGTCGAAATCACCGATATCGACTTCGACAACCAGAACCTCATCCAGCCGCGTTACATCTTCCGGCGCGAGCCTCAGAACAACCTTAACTATTCCTTTCCGGCGGAAGCGCGACTCGGACTGGGCAGCGGATTGGTGCAGGGCTCCAACACGCAAGTGGGCCTGTACGTGCAGGACGATTGGGATGTGACCGATCGGCTCCAGCTCAATCTCGGCATACGCTGGGACTATGAGACCAACGGATTCAACAACGAGTATCGCACTCCGGCTGCCGCGGCTGCGGCGTTGCGGGCGTTGCCGACGACAGCCTATTTCGATCCCGAAAACTATATCACCGACGGCAATGATCGAAGCCCTTTCGCCGGCGCGATCGCACCGAGGCTCGGCTTCTCCTGGGATCTGAACGGGGATCGCTCGACGGTCATCTTCGGCGGCCTCGGCCGTTATTACGATCGTAATAGCTTTAACAACACGGTTGACGAACTCTCGCGGACGATCAACCCGGTTGGCGTGTTCCGCTTCTCAGTCGACGGTGCACCGCGTAGTGGGCTGCCGACGATCCAGTGGAACCCGTCCTACCTAACCCGGGAAGGTTTGCTCGCGCTGCGGGCGAGTGCGGCGGGGGCGGGTAATCCCGAATTGTTCGCGGTCAAGAACGACGCCAAGCCGCCGGTCAACGACCAGATCAGCCTCGGCGTACGCCAGCGGTTCGGCATTTTCCAGGCATCGGTTACCGGATCGTACCAGCGTGGCCGAAACGGCTATACGCATCTGTTCGCCACCCGGAACAACAACGGGCTCGGCGGCTGCTGCAACACCGCGCCGGTGGTGCCGTTCGGCTATGCCAACGTGTTGATCGGCTATGACGGGCTCGACACGCGCTACAAGGCTCTCTTCGTCACGCTCGACAAACCCTACAGCCCCGCCTCGGGCTGGGGGATCAATATCGCCTACACGCTCTCCAAGGGCGAGCAGAATGGCGGCGATCTGTTCAGCCTCGATGCGATCACTCCCGACGATTATGGCTGGCGCCCGCGCAACGGCGACGAGCGTCATCGCCTCGTCTTCTCGGGGATCGTCGATCTGCCGCTCGGCTTCCAGTTCTCGACCCTGACCACGCTCGGCAGCGGCCAGGCATTCCGCGTGACCGATCAGACCAACGGCGCCGACTCCGGATTCAATCGCTTCACCGCCGCCTATCCGCAGAAAAACTGCATCGGCGGCGTGTTCGCCTATTGCGAAGTCAATCTGTCGCTAGCGAAGAAGTTCAAGCTGTTCGGCGGTCATCAGGTCGAGGCGGCCGTCGACTTGCTCAATGCCTTCAACAACAAGAATTTCGAAGGCTTCGACGACAGCTTCAACAACACGATCGACCCGACGACCGGCGAAGTGGTGAACCCGCTCGACCCCGCCGATATCGGTCGCAACCTGCTGACCCTGCCGCGGCGCATCCAGTTCCGCCTCGGATATCGCTTCTGACCTAACTCCCCGGCGGGGCGCCTTCCCCTTTGTGCGCCCCGCCACTTTTTGTGGGAATAGGATGTGCGTCCGCCAGGCCTGCGTAGGCGCCGCGAAGCCGTAGCCCCGCACCCCCTTCAATCGCGCGGCAGACTTCCCTAGGAACCATGCCGTGCCGAAACTGGAAATCTGCGTCGACGATCCCGCGGGCCTTCAGGCAGCTATTGCCGGGGGGGCGGATCGAATCGAATTGTGCGGCGCCCTCGAACTCGGCGGCCTCACGCCCTCGGCAGCCCTGCTGGAAGCGGCGCTGCGGAGCGGCTGCCCTGCCCACATGATGATCCGCCCCCGCGCGGGCGGCTTCGTGCTCGAGGAGGGCGAGGCGGCGCTGATGGTCGAGGAGATCGGGCTGGCGGTGTCGCGCGGTGTCGCCGGGGTGGTGGTCGGTGCGCTGCGGCCCGATGGCGGGCTCGACCTGGACGCGCTGGCCCGCTTCCGTGACGCCGCGCGCGATGCGGCGATCGTCCTGCATCGCGCGATCGATCTGGTGCCCGATCCAGTCGCGGCGGTGGGGCAGGCGGCGGCGCTCGGCTATGACAAGATCCTCAGTTCGGGCGGGGCACTGACCGCGGTCGAAGGCGCGGCGACGCTCGCGGCGATGGTCGGCGCGGCCGGCGAGCGACTGTCGATCATCGCCGGCTCGGGGGTCACCCCGGCCAATGTCGCACGCCTCGTCGCCGATACCGGCGTGCGGGAAGTGCACGGATCGGCCAGCGCGCCCGGCCCCGAACCCGACGCCGCCACGCTGCGTCTCGGCTTCGCCAGCGGCCCGCGCCGGCGGACCGACAGCAGGATCGTGGCGCAACTGCGCGCGGCGCTCGAAGGGGAAGCAGGATGAGCGCCATCACACGACGCGGCGCGCTGGGCCTCGGCGCAACCGCCGCCACCGCCTTCGCCGCGGGCGCGGCCGGCGCGGCGCCCGCCGACCCCATCGCGCTCGCCTCCACCTGGGACTTCGGCAAGGCAGCGAACGAAGCGGCCCTTGCCCGCTTCAAGGCTGGCGGCTCGGCGCTCGACGCGGTCGAGGCGGGCGCGCGCGTTCCCGAAGCGGATCCGACCAATCATTCGGTAGGCTATGGCGGCTATCCCGACCGCGACGGGCATGTCACGCTCGACGCGATCATCATGGACGAGGACGGTCGCGTCGGCGCGGTCGCCGCGCTCGAGGACGTCGTCCATGCCATCTCGGTCGCGCGGCTGGTCATGGAGAAGACTCCGCATACCCTGCTCGTCGGCGAAGGCGCCACTCGCTTCGCGCTCGATCAGGGCATGAAGCGCACCGCATTGCTCACGCCCGAGGCCGAACAGGCGTGGCGCGAATGGCTGAAGACCGCGCGCTACCGGCCCATCGCCAATAGCGAGAACCAGTTGCCCGGACCGCCTGGGTCGAGCCGCAACCACGATACGATCGGCATCCTCGCGCGCGGGCTGGACGGGCATCTGGCGGCGGCCTGCACCACTTCCGGCATGGCGTTCAAGATGCGCGGGCGCGTTGGCGACTCCCCACAGGCGGGGGCCGGCCTGTTTCTCGAAAAGGGCGTCGGTGCTGCCGCCTCGACCGGGGTCGGCGAGGAGGTGACTCGCATCGCCGGCACTGCCCGTGTCGTGGCGTCGATGCGCGCCGGCCTTTCGCCGCAGGCGGCGTGCGAGGAGGCCGTCAGGCACATCGCAAAGTTGCGCGGCGCGGCGATCAAGGGGCTGCAGGTCGGCTTCCTCGCGCTCGGCGCGGACGGTAGCGTCGGCGCCTATGCGCTGCTTCCGGGCTTCACCTATGCAGTGACGCGCCATTCGGGCGCGGCGGAAATACTGCCGTCGGCGAGCCTGTTCGTCGCGTGACGCTGCGCAGGGTCAGGCCTTGCCGAACTGCGAAGATTGGCGCCCGTAGCCGCGGTTGACCGCGCCGCGCAGGATCCGCCGGAAGGTCGGACATTCCATATGGCTCGGGGCAGGGCAGGCGGCGGCGTGGCGCAGCCCGTCGCGGACCGCGCCGAGCTTGCGGATCGTCGCATCGATCTCGTCGGCCTTGTCCGCCAGCACCTGCCGGTCGATTTGCGGCCCGCCGGGCCCGAACATGCCGGCGATCTCGTCGAGCGAGAAGCCGGCGGCGCGCCCCACGGCAATCAACGCCAGCCGCTCGAGCACTTCGGCATCGTATAGCCGCCGCAACCCGCGCCGGCCGATCGAGACGATCAGTCCCTTTTCCTCATAATGTCGCAGCGCCGATGCACGCACGCCGGAGAGTCGCGCCACTTCCGAAATATCGATATCGCGCATGCCCTTGACCTCAAGTCGACTTGAAGTGGCAAGGTGCAATTTCGAAACGCGAATCGCAAGCAAAAGGAAGCGGAAAATGCAGATAGAGGCACCGGAAGATCAGGCGGCATTGTGGAACGGAAGCGCCGGGCAGGCCTGGGTCGACGGGCAGGATCTGCTCGATCGATTGTTCGCGCCGTTCGAGCAATTGCTCGTCGAAGGCGCGCTCGCGCAAGTCGCGGACGACGTGCTCGACATTGGCTGCGGCACCGGCAGCACGACCGTCGCGGTGGCGCGAGCGCTCGCGGCCGCGCGCTGCACGGGGCTCGATATCTCGGCGCCGATGATCGAGGCGGCGCGCGCCCGTGCCGGTTGGGAAGCCCTGCCGGTCGATTTCGTCGTCGGCGATGCCGAGACGCATGGCTTCGAAGCGCGGCGCTTCGACAGGATCGTGTCGCGCTTCGGCGTGATGTTTTTCGCCGATCCGGTCGCGGCCTTCGCCAATTTGCGCGGCAGCGCGCGCGACGGTGCGGCGCTCGACCTGATCGTCTGGCGCAGTGCCGAGGACAATCCGTTCATGATCACTGCCGAGCGCGCCGCTGCGCCGTTGCTACCCTGCCTCCCGGCGCGCAAAGCGGGTGGGCCGGGCCAGTTCGGTTTTGCTGACCCCGATCGCGTCCGCACGATCCTCGGCGAGGGCGGATGGGGCGATGTCGCGGTGCGCCCGCTCGACATCCCCTGCGTGATGCCGGAGGCCGAACTGGTGCGCTATTTCACGCGGCTGGGCCCGGTTGGCCGTTTGCTCGGCCAGGTCGATGCACCCGCCCGTGAACGCATCGTGGAGACGGTCCGTGCGGCGTTCGATCCTTATGTGCAGCAAGACGAGGTGCGTTTCGCTGCCGCGTGCTGGCGGATCGGCGGGCGCGCGGGCTGACCCGGCTCAGCCGCTCAGCCACCCGCCGGTGAACCCCGCCAGCGTCAGCCCGCGGCGGATCGCCGGCTCCTCGCGCATCCGGCTCCAGACGAAGTCGTTCCGGTAATTGGCGGCTTGAACCAGGATCGGTCCCTGATCGATGCCAAGATGGTCCCTGGCATACCAGCCATGCACCGGATCGACTGTCCCGGTATCGAGCCGCACATCGGTGTATCGAAAGCTCGGATTGAATGAATCGCGGAAGCCATATTTGCCATAGAGCCGGTCGCCATGTTCGCGGCGCAGCGCCTCGGCGCAGGGAATGACGATCTCTGGCGCAAAGGGAAGCGAGCCGAGCGCGGCGGTCGGCGCCAGGGTGCCGTCGTCGCGCTCGTCGGGCTGGCCCAGCGGGCCCCGTGCGGCATAAGCGAAGAACTCCCGCATCCCGCCCTCGAACGGTCCCCGATAGCCGGCTGGTCCGTCGCAGGCGGTGAGGCCCCATATATCCTTCGACCAGCCGTCCCATTTCAGCGGATTGGCAATGCAATAGGCGCGATTGGCGAAGGTCGCGCGGCGGCTGTTCTCGAAATAGTCGAACCCCGCCTCGCGCGTCACGCGATCCTGGATGCCGCGGAAGTCGATCCAGACATGGCTGTATTGGTGTCCGAACAGGGGCGCGAAGGCGAGGTGGCGAGTCGCGCCTTCGCCGCGCCACGATCTGGGATAGGTGGCGGTCCACGCTTCCCAGCTGTCGGCGGGCAGCGGATGCTCTGGCGCGCCGAGGCCGAGCACATAGATGAGCATCCCCTCGTTGAAGCCGGTCCAGCTGGCCGGAATCAGTCCGCGCCCGGGGTGCCAGCCCATCGACACCGCCTTGCGCCCGTCCGCGCAAAAGAAGCTCCAGTCGGCGCGCGCGTAAATCGCCTGGGCGAGCCTGCGGATCTCGATCTCCGCCGGATGGTCAGCGTCATAATAACGTCCGGCGAACAGTACCCCCATCAGCAGCAGCGCGGAGTCAACGCTGGAGAGCTCGACATCGCGGAAGCGCGCGCCCGTCTCCATGTCGATGAAATGATAGAAGAAGCCCTTGTGCCCGGTCTTGCCGCCCGGCTCGGGTCCCTGCGGTGCGTTCCAGAAGAAGCGTAGCGTGGTCAGCGTCAGGTCGCGCGCCTCGGCCCGGGTACACCAGCCGCGCTCGACGCCGATCGGATACGCGGTCAGCCCGAACCCCACCGCCGCGATCGAGCAGAAGCTCGGCGTCGGCCAACGATCGGGGACCAGTCCGTTCTTGCGGTTAACGGTGTCCCAGAACCAGCGGAAGGTGCGCTCCTCGATATCCTCGTAAAAGGCCGGAAGTCGATTGCCCGCGGGAGCACCTGGGCCAGGCCGGGCCACCGGCGCGCAAGCGGGAAGGGCGGCCGTCGCAGCGAGCAGCGAGGCGTGGGAGAGCAGTGCGCGGCGTTCGATCATGTTCGTTCTCATACCCCAAAAAGGAGGGAGGCGGCGCGGGAGACGCCGCCTCCCAGGAGGGATGTCCTGAAACCGGTTACAGTGACGATGTGCAAAAGCCGCTCAGCCATGCGCGGCGCCGTTCACTCGCGCGGCAGTGGTGGCGCGCGCGATCAATTGTGGCTCGTGCAGCTCGGTGCGCGTGTCGGCGCCTTTGCCTTCGAGCATGTCGATCAGCCGCGAAACTGCCCGCGCGCCGATCTCGGCGATGCGCACCTCGATCGTGGTGAGCGCCAGGTACCGCGCCAGCGGCACGTCGTCGAAGCCCGCCACCGCGATGTCCTCGGGCACGCGCTTGCCCGCCTGGCGCAGCGTGTGGAGGCAGCCGATCGCCATCATGTCGTTGGCCGCGAACACCGCATCGCAGGGCGCGCTGCTCGCGACAATCTCGCGTGCAGCCGCTTCGCCGGCCTCCTCGTTGAAGTCGCCGGAGATGATCCGAACCGGCATGTCCGGTGCCAGTTCGGCCAAAGCGTCACGGAAGCCCTGGGCACGTTCCTGCGCGTCGACATTGCCTTCGGGACCCGCGATGTGGACGATGTGGCGATGGCCACCGCCCAGAAGGTGCTCAACCATCGCCCGGGCGCCGGCGCGGTTGTCGAGCCGCAGCGCCGGTCGTGAGGCGATTTCGCCGGGCGCGTTGATCAGCACCGCGGGCAGCGTCGCGGGCAGGGCGCGTTCGAGCGCTTCGAGCGGGATGTGCGGCGCCATCACCAGCAGGCCGTCGACGCGCCCGCGCATGGCCCGCAGTGCCACCGCGGCCTGCTCGCTGTCGTCGTGCATGTTGGAGAGCAGCAGCAGATAGCCGCGCCGGCTCGCCTCGCGGTCCATGCCGCGTACGCATTCGGAGAAGAATTCGCCATGCAGGTCGGGCAGTACCACGCCGATCGCGTGGGCCCGCGCGAGGCTAAGACTGCGCGCGCCGGCATGGGGGACGTAGCCCAGCTCCTTGGCGGCGGCCATGATCCGCTCGCGCGTCTCGCCGCGGACGTTGTTGAGGCCGTTCAGCGCGCGCGACACCGACGCCACCGAAACCTCGGCGCGGCGTGCGACATCGCGGATGGTGGCCTCGCCCATTTTTCTCCTGCTCCCGGTCCCGCGCATGTTTCCTTCGTTTCAGACCGCAAGGGCGATTGCAATCCTTGTCCCGCAAAGGTTATGTAACCGGTTACGGACGCTTGCGACAAGCACATAAAGTTTGGTGCGCATGTGCGCTTCAGGAGAGGACCCAGATGCTCGACACCAGGATTTCGCGACGTGCGGCTTTGCTCGGAGCAGGTGCTGTTGCGGCCTGGGTCTCCGGCCCGGCGCGTGCATTGTTCCAGGCTGCGGCGCAGCTGCCGGTGCCGGCATTTATCGACGGGCTGATCGCGAAGATGACGCTCGCCGAAAAGGCCGGCCAGCTCACGATCATGCCAGCCGCGTGGAGCGGCGGCGTCGCGGCCCAGCTCAATCCCTCCGCCAACGGCCCCGGCTTCGAGCAGCAGCTCGAGGAAGTGCGCCAGATGCAGCTCGCCGGCGTGTTCAACGGCAACGGCGCCGAGATGGCGCGCCGGATGCAGAATGTCGCGATGAAGGAATCGCGGCTCAAGATCCCGTTGCTGTTCGCCGCCGACGTGATCCACGGCCACCGCACGATCTTCCCGGTCCCGGTAGGCGAGGCGGCGAGCTTCGAGCCCGATCTTGCCGAACGCACCGCACGGATGGCCTCGTATGAAGGCGCAGCATCGGGGATCGACTGGACCTTCGCGCCGATGGTCGACATCGCCCGCGACCAGCGCTGGGGCCGCACGATGGAGGGCGCCGGCGAGGACGTCCATCTCGGCAATCTGATGGCGGCGGCGCGCGTCCGCGGCTTCCAGGGCAAGGACCTGCAGGCGATCGACGCAATGATGGCCTGCGCCAAGCATTTCGCGGCATATGGCGCGGCCGAGGCCGGGCTCGACTACAACACCGTCGACATTTCGGAGCGCACGCTGCGCGAAGTCTATCTGCCCCCGTTCAAATCGGCAGTGGATGCCGGGGTGATGTCGTTCATGGCCTCGTTCAACGAGCTTTCGGGCGTGCCCGCCACCGGTAACGAATGGTTGATGCGCGAGCTGCTGCGCGGCGAATGGGGCTTCGAGGGCTTCGTCGTCTCCGATTACACCGGCGACATGGAGATGATCGACCACGGCTTCGCCAAGGATTCGCGCGAGGCGGCGAAGCTCGCCTTCCTCGCCGGAGTCGACATGAGCATGACCAGCGGCTTCTATCGCAAGCACCTCCCCGAGCTGGTCGAGGCCGGCGAAGTGCCGGTCGCCCGCGTCGACGAATCGGTGCGGAAAGTCCTCGCGATCAAGGCCGCGCTCGGGCTGTTCGACGATCCCTTCCGCCGAATCGACGTCAAGCGCGAAAAGGCGCGTTCGCGGAGCAAGCCGGCGCTGGCCTTGTCGCGCGAGGCGGGGCGCAAGTCGATCGTGCTGCTCAAGAACGATGGCGATCTGCTGCCCTTGCCCAAATCGGGCAAACGGATCGCGATCGTCGGTCCCTTTGCCTCGGGCAAGCACGACCTCAACGGCCCATGGGTCGTCTATGGCGCCAACGACTATGCCGTCGACCTCGCCGAGGGCGTGCGCGCCGCGGTGGCCGACAAGAACAGCGTCACGGTGGTAGCCGGCTCGGGTGTCGAGGAAGCCATTCCCGGCGGGATCGACGCCGCCGTTGCCGCCGCGCGCGCCGCGGACGTGGTCCTGCTCGCGATCGGCGAGAGCGAAGGCATGTCGGGCGAGGCGCAATCGCGCGCCGAAATCGTCGTCCCCGCAGCCCAGCAGGCGCTCGCCGAGGCCGTCGCCGCGGTCGGCAAGCCGGTGGTGGTGGTGCTCAAGAACGGCCGCGCGCTCGCGCTGCAGGGGGCAGTGGCCAGCGCGCCCGCGATCCTCGTCACCTGGTTCCTCGGCACCGAGAGCGGCAACGCCACCGCCGACGTGCTGTTCGGCGATTACAGCCCCTCGGCCCGCCTGCCGTGCAGCTTCCCGCGCTCGCCCGGCCAGCAGCCTTATTATTATGCGCACAAGCCCACCGGCCGTCCCAACCCGTCCGATGACAAGCTCGAGCCCTATAAGGCGCATTATCGCGGTATCCCGAACAAGGCGCTCTATCCGTTCGGCCACGGCCTCACCTACGGCAAGATCGACTATGCGAACCTCAAGGCGGCACCCACCCTCGCGTGGGACGGCGACCTCGCCGTCACTGCGACGGTCACCAATCGCGGCACCCGCGCCGCCGAGGAAGTCGTCCAGCTTTACATCCGCGATCGCACCGCGAGCATCACGCGCCCGGTCCGCGAGCTGAAGGCATTCCGCAAAGTGAAGCTGGCGCCCGGGGCGTCTGAAACGGTGACCTTCAAGCTCACCCGCTCGCTGCTGATGTTCATCGGGCGCGACAACAAGCCGATAGTCGAGCCCGGCACCTTCGACGTCTGGATCGCCCCGTCCGCCGAGGCGGAAGGCGTGCATGCGCAGTTCGAGCTGATCGCCTGAAAAATCCTCCCTCGCGAAGCGGGGGAGGATTTCAGTTACCGCTCCAGCCCCTTCACGATCCGCGCATGGGCGCCCTTTCCCAGCGGGTTGAGCAGCATCAGCGCGCACGAAACCGCCAGTGCCGTCAGCGGCACCAAAGCGATCGTCCCGCGCATCGCCGCCAGCGTCGCCTCGCTCTGCGGGACGTTCGCGACATAACCGGCGCTGTCGAACCCGAGCCCGAGGATCGCCGTCGCCAGCCCGATCGCCACCCGCTGGAGCAGCGCCGCCGCGCCGAACACCGCGCCCTCCACCCGCAGCCCGGTAGTCTGCTCGCCATATTCGATCGTGTTGGGCAGCATCGCCCAGAAGGCGAAGTGCAGCCCGACGATCGCCGCCTGCATGCCCACGAGGAACAGCTGCATCGCCACCGGCCGATCGATATGCACCGCCGCGAACAGGGCCAGCCCCGCGATGCATAGCGACGCCGCGACGAACCACAGCGCCCGCGTTCCCAATACCCGCTGGAGCAGCATCCACGCCGGCACCGCCACTGCGCTCACCACACCCATCCACGCCAATGCGCTCTGCCCGGCGTCGTCGCTGCCGAGGAAGTATTTGAAATAATAGAGTACCGATTTGTTGAGCACGGTCACCGCGACGATCATCGCCATCATCGCGAGGTTGAGCGTCACGAATGCCCGGTTGGCGATCAGGCTGGCTACGCTGGCACGCACCGAGGGCGGGGCAGGAGCGATTGGTACGGCGTCTTCGCGATAGGTCGCGCCGACCAGCATCAGAATCGCAGTGCCCAGCACCGCGAACAGCACCGCCGCCCACAAATAGCCCTGCGCCGCCGCTGCGCCGCCACCGATCCACATGCCGATCGGCACGGTCCCGCGGGCCACGACCACCCAGGCCAGCGTCCCGAACAGCATCCGCGCGCCCGCGACGAACGCCCGATCGCGGCTGTCGACGCTGATCCGCGCGCCCATCGCCAGATAGGGCACGTTCAATGCCGCATAAGCGGTGCGGAACAGCAGATGCCCGATCACCACCAGGGCAAGCCCCGCCGCCCCGGTGCCGAGCGGCGCATAGGTCAGGACGCACGCCAGCCCCAGCGGTACGCTCCCCAGGATCAGCACCCGCCCATAGCCGTGCTTCGGCCGGCGCCGGTCGGTCGCTGCCCCCGCGACGAAATTGGCGATACCGTCCCAGATCGACGCAGCGGTGTAGATCGTCGCCGCGGTCGCCATCGGCAGCCCCAGCGCGTCGGTGTAGTAAAACAGCAGGAAGAGCATGATGCTCTGCCAGTAGAGATTGAACGCAAAATCCCCGAAGGCGAACAGGATCAGCCGGGCCTTCATCGGGAGGGGCGGGAGCGTCATCGAACCGGAGTAGGAGAGGCGCGGCGTCAAGTCACCTGCACCCCTTCTGGCGCTTCGCGCCTCCTTCCTCTCCCGACGGGAGAGGGAAGGGTGCGGGCCACATTCCTCAAAACGCCTGGGACGTGTACCCCGACGCACATGAAAACTCTCGCCGACCCCGCCAACCGCCTGTCGCACGGCCTCGCCGCGATCCGCACGCGCTTCCAGGTGCCAGAGGGCTTCTCCCGCGCGGTGCTCGCGGCCGCCGAAGCTGCGGCAGCCCGCGCCCCGACCGGACACATCGACCGGACCGACCGGCATTTCGTCACGCTAGACCCTGCCAGCGCGACCGATCTCGACCAGGCCTTCGCGGTCGAAGCGGCCGGGCCTGACATGCTGCTTCATTATGCGATCGCCGATGTCGCGTGGTTCGTCGACGACGGCGACCCGATCGACCTCGAGGCATGGCGCCGCGGCACGACTTTCTATCTCCCGGACGGCAAGGCCGGGCTTTATCCGCCGGTGCTCAGCGAAGGCGCCGCGAGCCTGCTCCCCACCGGCCCGCGGCCGGCAGTGATCTTCACCGTGCGCGTCACGCCGGATGGGGCGGTGCATCTCGACGGTGCCGAACGCGCGGTGATCCGCAGCGCGGCCAAGCTCGCCTATGACAGCGTCCGCGATACGGATCTGCCGCCGGGCTTTGCCGACCTTACTGCCCGCCTCCAGCACGCCGAGAGCCGTCGCGGCGCTGCCCGCGTCGATCCGCCGGAACAGGAAGTCGCCCTGCGCGACGACGGCAGCTTCGCATTGGTCTTCCGTCCGCGCCTCGCCTCGGAGGAGCGTAACGCCGCGCTCTCGCTCGCTGCCAACATGGCGATCGCCGATGTGCTGCGGGCGCACCAGACCGGGCTGTTCCGGGTGATGGCCGAGCCCGACGACCGTGCCGTCGCGCGCCTGCGCCAGACCGCCGTCGCCTTCGGCCTCGATTGGCTGCCCGTGGCGACGCTCGCGCAATTCGAGGCGACGCTCGATCCCGGCGATCCGAAGCAGGCGGCCTTCATGCTGGCGATCCGCCGCGCGGGGCAGGGCGCGTCGTACCAGCCCTTTCAGCCCGGCATCGTCCCGTGGCACGCGGCAGTTGCGGCGAGCTACGCCCATGCCACCGCGCCGCTCCGCCGCCTCGCCGATCGCTATGTGATCCGCGCGACGCTGGCGGTGGCCAACGGCCAGCCGGTTCCCGAAATAGTGACCGCGGCGTTCGACAAGCTTCCGGTGGTAATGGCGCGCGCCGATGCGATCGGCGGCCAGATCGATCGCGCGGTGATCGACCTCGCCGAGGCAGTGATGCTGCAGGGCAGGGAAGGCGAGGTATTTGCCGCGATCGTCACCGACGCCGACGATCGCGGCGCACGCATCCAGCTGTGCGATCTGCCGATCGTCACCCGCCTTGCGCTGCGCGGGGCAGAACCGGGCGATGCAGTGCGCGTGCGGCTCGTTTCGGCCGATCCGGATCGCCAGCGGATCACATTCGAGCCAGTGGTGTGAGTCGCTGACTCACGCTCCCTTTTTCGTCACCCCAGCCCCGCCAAACTCGCCGCCAGCTCGTCCTGCCGAAACGGTTTGGCAAGCCGCGGCAGGTCGGGCGAGATGCTCTCGAGATCGGCATAGCCCGAGACGATCAGCGCCTTCACTTGCGGATAGCGCTCGCGCACCGCGCGCACCAGGTCGGTGCCGCGCATGCCCGGCATCAGATGATCGGTCACCAGGAAGTCGACTTGGTTAGCGGCCAGATGGTCGAGTGCCGCACGCCCGCTTTCCGCCTCGACCACCCGATAGCCGAGATCGCGCAGCAATTCGCCGGTCGCCGCGCGCACCGATGCTTCGTCGTCGACCAGCAGCACCGTGCCTGCCGCGACGCCCGGCCCGCAGGACGTGCCAACGTCTCGCGCCGCGACGGGGCCGCCCGCCACGGGGAGGAACAATTCGACGAGGGTACCGAGCCCGGGCTTGCTCGACAGCAGCATCGCGCCGCCGAGCTGCGAGATCAGCCCATGGACCATCGACAGCCCCAGGCCGGTGCCCTTGCCGACGCCCTTGGTCGAAAAAAAGGGCTCGACGGCACGCGCCATCGTCTCCTCGCTCATGCCCTCGCCGCTGTCGGCGACCGTGAGCCGCACATAGCAGCCCGGAGACAGATCGGAGCGATGCCCTGCCTCCAGCACCACCGGAGATGCGGCGAGCGTCAGCCGCCCACCCTCGGGCATCGCGTCGCGGGCGTTCACGCTGAGGTTGAGAATCGCCAGTTCGAGCTGGTTGGCGTCGGCCAATGCCGGCGGCAGGTCGTCGGCGATGTCGACGCTGACCTTGATCTGCGGACCCGAGGTACTCGCGATCAGATCGGACATGCCGTGCACCAGTGCGGCGAGGTCGACCGGGCCGGGCTGGAGCGGCTGGCGTCGTGCGAAGGCGAGCAGCCGCTGGACCAGGGTGCGAGCGCGCTCGGCGGATTCGAGCGCGGCGCCGATCAGCCGGCGCTCGCGGTCGCTGGCATTCTGGCTGCGGCAGAGCAAGTCGAGGCTGCCGATGATCGGCGTGAGCAGATTGTTGAAATCATGCGCGACTCCGCCGGTCAGCTGCCCGAGCGATTCCATCTTCTGCGACTGGCGCAACGCCTCCTGCGCGCGCTCGAGTTCCTCGCGGCGCTCCACTTCCCCGGTCACGTCGCGGCCGATGACATAGGCTTCGCCGTCGCCGGGCGCCGCGGTCCACGCGAAACGCCGCCATGATCCATCCTTCGCGCGCAGCCGGGCGACGAAGTCGCGCAGCGGCCCGGTTGCCGCGGCGCGAACCGCGTCGGTCATCGCCTGCGACTCGTCGGGATGCAGGAAGCGGTCGAGGCGCTGGCCGAGCACGTCCTCGGGCGCATAATCGAGCAGTGCGCCCAGCGCCGGATTGACCGCGCGGATTTCCCGGCGGCGCCCGACCACCAGCATGAGGTCGCCGCTCAGTCGCCACATGCGGTCGCGCTCGGCAGTGCGCCGGGCGACCTGATGCTCGAGCGTCTCGTTGAGTGCGCTCAGTGCCTCCTGCGCCTCGCGCCGCTTGGTCACGTCCCGGACGATGCCGGTGGTGCGGATGGCCTTGCCGCGCGCGTCGCGCTGTACCACCCCGCGCGAGGCGATCCAGCGGACCTCCCCGTCGGGGCGGACGATCCGGTATTCGGTCGAGAATTCCTCGCCCGAAAGGACCGCGCGCCGCACTTCGGCGAGCACGCGTTCGCGGTCGTCGGGATGGATGGTGCGGGCGCGGTCATCGACCGTCACTTCCTCGCCGCTTGCGACGCCGAGGATTTCGCAGGTCCGCGCCGACCAGCTGCCCCGCATCGTCTTGAGGTCCCAATCCCATGTGCCGATCCGCGCGCCTTCCACCGCGAGCCGCAGTCGGCTCTCGCTCTCGCGCAATGCCGCCTCCGCGCGCACCCGCTCGACATGCGCCCAGCTGCGTTCGGTAACTTCGCGCACCAATCCCAGTTCGTCGGCGGTCCAGCGCCGCGGCGTGGAATCGTGGATCGCCATCAAAGCGGTGAGCCGGCCCTCCTTGAGGAATGGCATGCAGATCGTCGCCTGGATGCCGATGTCGAGGAATGCCCTGGCGCCGTCCGCTCCCAGCTGGTTGGCATCGTCGATCACCAGCGGGTGCCCCGCCTTCAGGCTGGCCACCGCGAGACTACCGAAGCTGGCGAGGCTGTAGCGCCCGACGATGCTCGGCACGTGCGCGGCGTGCCAGTCGCCGCGGATGTTGAACATATCCTCGTCAGCTTCCATGTCGGCATAGGCGCAGTCCGAGCCGCGGAGATGCTCGCCCAGCATCCGCGTGGTCACCGCCATCACTGCGTCGGCATCCGTCGCCCGCGCCGTCGCCACCCCTAGTGTATCGAGGAAGCGCAGCCGCCCCTCGTTCTTGCGGAGCGCCTGCTCGGCCTCGCGCCGCGCCACGGCATCGCGGGTCCGCTCGGCGACGTCGCGGATCAAGGCGAGTTCGTCCTCGCTCCAGTCGCGCGGGTCCGCGTGGTTGAGGAACAGCAAGGCGACGAACCCGCCTTGCTCGGTCACCGGCATGTTGACGAACGATCGCGCGCTGATCGCGGCGAGGCTCGCCGCGGTGGCGGCGGTGCGCGGGTCGCGCTCGGCATTGGCGACGACGACCGTGCGCCCCGCTTTCAGATCGTCGATATAGGTGCCATAATCGCGGAAATGGAGCAGCCCGGCGAGGCTCTGGACGCCCGGCGCGTTCCAGTCGCGCTCGATCCGGACCGTCTCGGCCTGCTTGTCGATCGTGCCATAGCCGGCGCGGCTCACTCCCAGCCGCTGCCCGAGCATCGCCGCTGCGGCATAAGCGATCGCATCGGGGTCCTCAAGGTCGCGAATGCGGTCGGCAAGCTCGGCGAGTGCCTCGTACCGCAGACTCCCGTTACCGGCTTCGTTCACCGCAAGCCCCCTCATTCACTCGACAAATCCGTCTGAGCAGCCCCGCCCGGCCGAGAATACAGCCGGGCGGAGGTAAAGCCAGCGATTTGGCGCGGCGATCCAAATAGCCATATGAGAACGTTCTTGAGAACGCTCTCAATTTATGCTCTAAACGCGTCATCCGAGGCGCAAGACTTCGGAAGAGGGGTGTTGGAAGGTGATCGCAAGCGTCGCAAAGGGCGCTCCGCGTTTCGCTTCGGCCAAGGTTTAGACAGCGTTGTCAGCCTAGGAGCCGCCCCCTGCATAAAGATGTTCGCCGTCCCGAAAGGTGCGGCGCAGGGAGCGAGGGGCAGGATGCAATCGAGGTTGGCGAGCACGGGGCGGCTGTGGGCGATGATCGCCTTGTTCGCGACCGCGCCGGTGCACGCGCAGGATTCCCCTGCACCGCCGGCCACGCGCCCCTGGACCGACGCGACGCTCCCGCCTGCGGCCCGCGCCGAGATGCTGCTCGCGGCGATGACGCTCGAGGAGAAGCTCGCGCTCGTCTATACGTGGTTTCCGCCGATGGCGAAGGACCCGGCCGTGCCGAAGGATTTGATTCCCTCGGCCGGCCACCAGCCCGCGATCCCGCGGCTCGGCATCCCGGCGCTCCGCGAAACCGATGCCAGCCTCGGCGTCGCCAACCAGGTCGAGCAGCGCAAAGGCGACGTCGCCACCGCACTCCCCTCGGGGCTCGCGCTCGCCGCCAGCTTCGACCCGCAGCTCGCTTATGACAGCGGCGCGATGATCGGCAGCGAGGCGCGCGCCAAGCGCTTCAACGTCATGCTCGCCGGCGGCGTCAATTTGACCCGCGATCCGTGGGGTGGGCGCAATTTCGAATATCTCGGCGAGGATCCGTTGCTCGCCGGCACGATCGCGGGCGAATCGATCCGCGGCATCCAGTCGAACCGCATCGTCTCGACGATCAAGCATTTCGCGCTCAACGCGCAGGAGACCGGCCGCTTCGTCATGGACGCCCGCATCGACGAAGCGGCGTTTCGCGAGAGCGATCTGCTCGCCTTCCGCATCGCGATCGAACGCGGCCGGCCGGGCGCGGTGATGTGCGCCTACAATCAGGTCAACGGCGACTATGCCTGCGAGAATGACTGGCTGCTCAACCGGGTGCTCAAGGGCGATTGGGGCTATCGCGGCTGGGTGATGTCCGATTGGGGCGCGGTCCACTCGACTGTAAAGGCGGCGCGCACCGGGCTCGATCAGCAATCGGGCGGCGAGCTGGACACGCATCCCTTCTTCCGCGCCGACCTCCGCAAGGCTGTCGAGAGCGGGGAACTTCCCGCCGCGCGGCTGGACGACATGGTCCGCCGCATCCTGTTCGGCAGTTTCTCTACCGGGGTGATGGACGCCCCGGTGGTCGAGGCGCCTCAGCCGATCGACTATGCGAAAAACGCCGAGGTGGCCCAGCGCGCCGCCGAGGCGGGCATCGTGCTGCTCAAGAACGATCGTGGCCTCTTGCCGCTGGCGAAGACGGCGAAGCGCATCGTGCTGATCGGCGGCCATGCCGATGTCGGCGTGCTTTCAGGCGGCGGCTCGTCGCAGGTCCGCTCGGTCGGCGGTGCGCCGATCGAGATCCCGCTCACCGGCGGCGCCGCCGCCTCGTTCGTACGCCGTACCTGGCACGCCTCATCGCCGCTCGCCGCGATCCGCGCGCTTGCGCCGCGTGCGCAGGTGCAGTTCGTCGATGGCAGCAATCCCGCCGCCGCTTCCGCCGCGGCCCGCGGTTCTGACGTCGCAATCGTCGTCGCGACCCAGTGGACCACCGAGGCCGAGGACCCGCAGGGCATCGCGCTCGACGGCAATCAGGATGCGCTGATCGCCGCGGTCGCCGCTGCCAATCCGAAGACGGCCGTGGTGCTCACCACCGCCGGCCCGGTGCTGATGCCGTGGATCGATCGGGTGCCAGCGGTGCTCGCCGCCTGGTATCCCGGCCAGCGCGGCGGCGAGGCGATAGCGCGGGTACTGTTCGGCGAGGTCAATCCCTCGGGCCGGTTGCCGATCACTTTTCCTGCCGCCTCGTCGCAGGCGCCGCGCCCGCAAGTGCCCGGAATGGAGCAGGTGCTCGCCGATCCGAAGCGCGGCGAGGACGCGCGGGCGATCCGGCCGTTCGAGGTCCAGTATCGCGAAGGCTCCGACGTCGGCTATCGCTGGTATGCGCGCCAGCGGCACAAGCCGCTCTTCGCCTTCGGCCACGGGCTTTCCTACACCCGCTTCGATTATGCGAAGCTGCGCGTGGAAGGGGGCGACGGCCTCAAGGTCGGCTTCGAAATCACCAATCGCGGCAAGCGGGCAGGGGTCGACGTGCCCCAGCTCTATGTCGCGCCGCGGGACGGCAGCCGGCCGCTGCGCCTTGCCGGTTTCGAGCGGGTAACGCTCGCGCCTGGCGAAACGCGCCGCATCACGCTCACCGCCGAGCCCCGGGTGATCGCCGACTATGACGTCGCGAACCCCGGCTATCGGGTCGCGCCCGGAAATTACCGTGTCTCGATCTCGCGGGACGCCAGCCAGCCAGTGCTCACGGGAACGGTGGAATTGCGGGAGCGCCGGCTGGCGCCCTGACGACAAGCAACCCTGGAAGCGGGACGCAGCAGAACACCCGCCAGGCAATTTTGGGAGGAAGACGGAATGAACAAGGGGTTATCAGGGGTAATCGTCGGCCTGTTGGCTAGCACCGCAATGGTGGCGCCGGCATGGGCGCAGGATGCGGCCACGCCCGCGCCCGCCGCGCAGGACGATCAGGTCGCGGCCGAGGGCGAGGAAATCGTCGTCACCGGCATCCGCGCGTCGCAGGAAGCCGCGGTCGACATCAAGCGCAACGAGACCGCGATCGTCGATGCGATCTCGGCCGAGGATATCGGCAAGCTGCCCGACGTCACCATCGTCGACGCGCTCCAGCGGATTCCGGGCATCCAGATCCAGCGCAATGCGGGCGAAGGCACCAACGTCAACATCCGCGGACTGCCGCAGGTCGTCACCTTGTTCAACGGCGAGCAGTATCTCAGCCCGGGCAATCTCGGCGAGGCGCGCCCGAACCTGAACGACGTTCCCGCCCAGCTGATGAACCAGGTCGTCGTGTTCAAGTCGACCGACACCCGCAACGCCCTTTCGGGCATCTCGGGCACGATCGACCTGCGCACCCGCCGCCCGTTCGATCTCGCCAAGGGTCTCACCGTCTCCGGCCAGGCCGAATATTCGCGCGGCGATTATACCAAGAAGAACGACTATCTGGTCAGCGGGCTGGTCAGCTGGCGCAGCGACAATGTCGGCGTGCTGCTGTCCGCGGTGAAGAGCAATTCGAACCTCGGCAACAACTATGCGGGTATCGCCGGCAGCGTCTTCGGCAACAACGACTGGAGCGGACCCGGCGCTACGGACCCGAACTGGATTGCGCCGCACGGCTACGAGTTCTTCAACCGCGTCGTCGAGCGCGATCGCCTCGGCATCAGCGGCGCCGTGCAGCTCAAGTTCGGCGAGGGATTCACGCTCACCGGCGAAGCGTTCCATACCGAGTTCACCGAGCATAACCGCGCCGCCGGCATCAACATCTCGAACCGCTGGAGCGGCCTCGGCTGGACCAACCCTACCGTGTCATCGGATTCGGGCCAGGTCGGCGGCCCCAACGGCAAGCCGTGGCTCGACGTCGACGAATATGATCTCGACGTGTGGTGGCTCAACAGCTTCTCGGTGAACCGGACCGCCAAGTCCAGGGCGACCAACTACAATCTGCAGCTCGACTACGATACCGGGAGCAACTTCAAGTTCACTGCGCGGGCCTTGCGGGCGGATGCCAATTTCCGCAGCGTCAATGGTCAGGTGCAGGGCGACATGAGCAACTGGCGCCAGACCAACACCTTCACGTTGTTCCGCGACGCCGCCGATCCCACGCGCGGACCGTTTTTCCCCGCCAACATCGCGTCGCAGTTCCCGGCGTCGCGCTACACCAACGCCGTGGTGGGCGCGAACGGTGGGCGCTACATCGATCCGAACCCCCTGGGTTATGGGCAGAACCCGCAGATTCACATGGACATCAGCGGCGACCATCCGGTGTTCAGCGGCTTCGACAATCCGATCAGCGGCGGCCTCGGCACCCGCCCGCTCAAGGATTATATGGCAAATCTCGACAGCTACGCCGTCGGTGCCTTCTCGTCCGAAGGCAATCAGGAGAATAACTCCGATCTTGGCGTCTTCCGCCTCGACGGCAGCTACGACTTTGACGACAACGGCCTGTTCGGCGTCCTCAAGCGCGTCGATGTCGGGGTCCGTCGCAGCGATCGCAGCGTTCAGATCCGGGCCTTCCATTTGTTCTCCAACTTCTACGGCGGCAACGGCGCGACATCGTCCGAAGGTTGCTCCGCGCAGTGGAAGGCGATCGACGTCGTGATGAACCAGGCCGGGTGCCAGGCGGGCGAGCAAGTGCCGAACCCCGCCTTCAACCCTGGGCTGCCGGTCAGCGCGACCAACCCGACGACGGTGTTCCAGGGCTATACGGTCAACAAGCCGACCAAACTCAACGAGTATAACAACGTTTATTTCCTCACCGATCTGGGCGGGGTGAGCTCGGGAATTCCGGGCTTCTGGGTTGCCGATCCGCGTGATTTCGATGACGCTAAGGCGTTCCACGAGCGCGTGTTCGGCGGTGCCGACGAAGTCATCATTCCGGGCCGCACCTACGACGTCGATCTCGTCGAGGAGAGCGCATACATCAATACCGCTTTCGAGGCCGGCATCTTCACCGCGGCGATCGGTGCGAAGATCATCAATACCAAGCTCACGGTAAAGCAGAACATCACCGGGCCGACCCGCAGCTATGGCGATACCAATACCGACGAAGGTGACACGGTCAGCAGGCGCGATTATATCGACGTGCTGCCGGCGGTGAACCTGGCGTTCAACTTCACGCCGAACCTTCGCCTGCGCGGCTCGTACAGCAAGACGATGATCCCGCTCGATCTCGCCAATTATGGCGGCGGGCTCACCATCTCGACTGCCGACTCGCAGGGGCCCAGCGCCGCCGATCCGAATGCAGCGCCGCTCGGCGTTCGCCAGGTGACCGGAGCCAACTCGAGCGGCAACCCGTATCTCAACCCTTGGCGTTCGCATAACTTCGATGTCGCGCTCGAATATTATCTCGGCCGCGGCACGCTGTTCAACCTGGGGCTGTTCAAGCTCGACATCGTCAGTTTCGTCGGCACCGACACCACGTTGACGGGCCGCTTCCCGGATCAGGACGGCGTAATCCGCCGTACCGTGCCGGTAACGCAACCGGCGCAGAAAGAAGGCGGTTCGCTGCAGGGAATCGAGCTTGGCGCGAAGATTTCGTTCAGCGATTTCGTCCGCGGCGGCCTCCTCGGCAACTTCGGTCTGGACGCGAACTACACCTTCTCGGACAGCAAGCAGAATGGCATCGGCCTGGACGGCGACCGACTGCCGTTCCAGGATAACTCAAAGCATCAGGTGAATTTAGTCGGCTGGTATCAGGATGACGCGCTGCAGGTCCGGGTTGCGTACAATTACCGCACGCCGCGACTGCAGGGGAATTTCGGGTCCATTCCGATCTTCCAGGATACGGCGCAATATGTCGACGCGAACGTGACGTTCAACGTCAACGATAACATCGCGATCTACGGCAACGCTTCGAATTTGTTCGGTGAGATTGAACGATATTATTTCCAGTTCGACAAGGACTCGAAGCAGTTCCACTCGCAGAACGAGTTCGAGCCGCGCTATTCGGTGGGCGTGCGCGCCCGCTTCTAACGAGCCAACCCTCCTGAGCCGGCGGCCTTGGGCCGTCGGCTCATTTTTTGACGTAGTCGTAGACCGCATGGTTTCGCTTGCGGTGCCGCAATCAAGAAGATCAGATACCGAGATGGTCACCGGGGGAAGCGCAGCCAACGCGATTGAGCGTGTCGTCATTGTCGGCGGCGGTACCGCCGGCTGGATGGCGGCCGCGGCTTTGTCTGCCCATCTCGCCGGAAGCGGCGTCTCGATTACATTGGTCGAGAGCTCGGACATCGGCACGGTCGGCGTCGGCGAGGCGACGATTCCCACCATCCGCCGTTTCTACGGTCAGCTCGGCATGTCCGACGCCGAAGTGATGCAGGCTTGCCAGGCGACCGCCAAGTTCGGCATCCGCTTTGTCGACTGGCTGCGCGACGGGCACGATTTCGTCCATCCTTTCGGCCGCTTCGGCCAAGATCTGAAGGGAGTCGATTTCCACCATTATTGGCTCAGGGCGCGGGCCGCCGGAGATCGCGCGCCGCTCGGCGATTACTCGCTCGGGAGCCTGCTCGCAGGCGAGGGGCACGCCACCTTGCCGGCGCCGGATCCGGGCTCGCAACTCGGCATCTTCGATTGGGCGCTGCACTTCGACGCGGCCTTGTTCGCGCAGCATATGCGCCGCTTTGCCGAGCGCATGGGCGTGGCGCGGGTCGATGCGCGGATCGCCCATGTGTCGCTGTGGGGCGAAGACGGCTTCATCGAAGGTCTGACGCTCGACAACGGCGCCCGGATCGGAGGCGATCTGTTCGTCGATTGCTCGGGCTTCCGCTCGCTGTTGCTCGGCGAGGCGCTGGGCGTCGGGTACGAGGATTGGTCGCACTGGCTGCTCTGCGACGGTGCCTTCGCAGTGCAGAGCGAGCGGGCAGGGCCGCCGCCTTCGTGCACCATCGTCACTGCGCGCCGCGCCGGCTGGCAGTGGCGGATCCCGCTGCGCACGCGCGAGGGCAATGGTCTCGTCTTTTCGAGCCGCTTCCAGAGCGACGACGATGCGCGCGACGAACTGCTCGCGCAGGTGCCGGGCAAGCCGGTGATGGAACCGCGCCGTCTGCGCTTCACGCCCGGCCGCCGCAAGGTCGCCTGGACGAAGAATTGCGTAGGGCTCGGCTTGGCCTCGGGCTTCCTCGAACCGCTCGAATCGACCAGCATCGCGTTGATCGAGACCGGCATCGAGCGGCTCAAACAGCTGTTCCCGGACAAGGATTTCGATCCCGCGGTGATCGCGGAGTATAACGAGCAATCGGCCGAGGAAATCGAGCGTGTCCGCGACTTCCTGATCTTGCACTACAAGCTCAACGGGCGGCCCGGCGCGTTCTGGCAGACGTGCCGGGACATGGAGCTGCCCGACAGTCTGAACGCCAAGCGCGCGCTGTGGCGGGCCCGCGGCGCGTTCATCCGCTATCGCTGGGAAATGTTCTCGCCAGCGAGTTGGCTGGCGATTTATGCGGGCTTCGAGAATATTCCCGCTCGCATCGACCCCGCGATCGCCGGCCTCGACACCGATCAGCTTCGCCGCTCGCTGGAGGCGATGCGCCGCTCGGTCCGCGAGACGCTTGCCGATACCCCCACGCATCAGGAGTTTCTCGAGATCATGGACGGCGCCGCGGCGAAGGGGCGGGCAGCATGAGGGCGTCCGACGCGCTCCGTAAGGTCTGCATCGTCGGTGGCGGCACCGCCGGCTGGATCGCGGCCGCGCTGATGGCCCATCATTTCAAGGGAAAATTGTTCGAGATCGAACTGGTCGAAAGCGACGATATCGGCACGATCGGCGTCGGCGAATCGACCATCCCGCCCTTCATGGAGCTGATCGCCAGGCTCGAAATCAACGAGCAGGAATTCGTCCGCGCGACCCAGGCGAGCTTCAAGCTCGGCATCGAGTTCGAAGACTGGCGCCGTAAGGGCGAGAGCTATTTCCACCCCTTCGGATCGATCGGCCAGCCGGTTGAGCTCAGCGAATTCTATCAATGCTGGCTCAAGGCGCGCCAGGCCGGTCAACCGTTCGAACTGATGGACTTCGCCCCCGCCGCGGCGATGGCCCGCAACGGCCGCTTCATGCTGCCTTTCAAGGCCCAGAAGACGCCGATCGGCGGCGCGGCCTATGCGCTCCATGTCGATGCCAAACGCGTCGCTCAGTTCCTTCGCGCGCATGCCGAGGAGCGCGGCGTGACGCGCACCGAGGGCATGGTCGCCGACGTCCGCCTCGACGATCGCGGCTTCGTCGACACGCTCGTGCTCAAGGACGGCCGCGAAGTGACGGCCGACTTCTTCATCGATTGCTCGGGCTTCCGCGCCCTGCTGATCGAGAAGACGCTCGGGGTCGGCTATGAGGACTGGTCGCAATGGCTGTTCTGCGATCGCGCCATCGCCGCGCAGACCCGGAATGTCGGCCCGCCGCGCCCCTACACATTGGCCCAGGCGCAGGACTATGGCTGGCGCTGGCGCATTCCGCTCCAGCACCGCACCGGCAACGGCCATGTCTTCTGCAGCGAATTCCTGTCCGACGACGAGGCCACCCGGATCCTGCTCGATCAGGTCGAGGGCGAGGTCGTCGCCGGGCCGATGGTGGTGCCGTTCAAGACCGGCGTCCGCGACAAGATCTGGCACAGGAACGTGCTGTCGCTCGGGCTCGCTTCGGGCTTCATCGAGCCGCTCGAATCCACTGCGATTCATCTCGTCTATCGCGGCATGGACTTCTTCTTCCGCTATTTGCCCGACCGTAATTGCGATCCCCGCCTCGCCGGTGAGTATAATCGCCGCATGACCGCCGATTACACCGAGATCCGCGACTTCATCGTCCTCCATTACTGCGCCACGCAGCGCAACGACACGCCGTTCTGGCGCAAGTGCCATGACATGGAACTGCCCGACAGCCTGCGTGAGCGGATCGAACTGTTCCGCGTCAACGGCGTGCTGCGCGAGGGGCATGACGAGCTGTTCCGCGCGGTCAGCTGGCATTCGGTGCTCGAGGGCATGGGCATCCACCCGGCGAGCTATCACCCGTTGGTCGATCGCATCGAGGAGGGGTGGCTGTTCGAAGGCATGAGCCAGGTCCGCGCGCAGCTCGCGCAGGTGGCAGGCACCTTGCCGACGCACCAGGAGTTCATCGATGCGCATTGCCGCGCCGAGGCTGTAGATCTCCGCTGATGCACAAGAAGCGCGCGATCACCATCAAGGACGTTGCGGCTGAGGCGGGGGTATCCTTCCAGACTGTGTCTCGCGTGATCAACGACGGCCCCAACGTCACGCTGGCGATGCGCGAGCGCGTGATGAACGCCGTCAACAAGCTCGGCTACGTCCCCAGCCTGGCCGCGCGGCGGCTGGGCGGATCGCGCTCTTACCTCATCCTCGCGTTCAACGATCGCCGCCCGACGCTCGATGGCTGGGAGTCGCGGCGCGGCAACGACTGGGTCGATCAGATGCTGTATGGCGGCATGCTCAAATGCGCCGAGCATGGCTATCGCATGCTGTTCGAACTGGTCGACTCGCACTCGGACGCGCTCGAGGTGCAAGTCCAGGCGGCTCTCTCGGCGCTCCATCCCGACGGCGTGATCCTGACGCCGCCGCACAGCGATGACGAGCGGATCACCCAGCTCCTCCATCGCAACGGATTGATCTTCGCCCGGCTAGGCTCGCGCCGCGAGGGGGAGGGCTTCGCGGTCTATATGGATGACGAAGCGGCGGCACGAGCGGCGACGAAATACCTTCTGGACCAAGGGCATACGCGTATCGCCTATGTCGAAGGGCATCCCGAATATGCGATCAGCGGCGATCGGTTGCGCGGCTTTCGCGGTGCGATCGAGAGCAGGGGGCTCGCGGTTCGCCCCGAATATCTCCAGCCCGGCGACTTCACCTATGAGGCGGGGACGCGGGCGATGGCGGCGCTGGCAAGGCTCGACAAGCCGCCCACCGCGGTGCTGGCGAGCAGCGATGAAATGGCGCTGGGATGCCTGCACGCCGCCGCGCCGCTGGGCCTGTCGGTCCCGGGCGATCTCTCGATCGTCAGCTTCGACGACACCCCGACGGTGCGGATGAGCGTCCCTTCGCTCACCGCCATCCGCCAGCCGATCGCTGCGATGACCGCCAGGGCCGCGGAGCTGCTGATCGAGGCCAAGGCGAAGGCTCTCGAGGGGAATAGCAGGCATCTTTTGCCGTTCGAATTCATTGTCCGCGACTCTACTGCGCCACCGCGATAACGGGGAACATGTGAACGCCGAAGTTGACACTGACAGGGCATCCACGTTCTCCAGCCGCGGCTTCATTGTCGTCTATGCGCTCGCTTATGCCGGGCTGTTCGTCAGCTTCATTCCCTTCGTGTCCGTCCTGCTCCCGCTAAAGGTGACTGCGGTCGCCGACCCGGAACACCGTATCGCGCTGCTGAGCGCGGCGGCTTTGGGCGGCGCGGGCGTGGCGAGCGTCGCCAATCTGGTCTTCGGCGCGCTCAGCGACCGCACCTTGCGCAACCGCGGCACAAGGCGACCCTGGATCCTCGCCGGGCTCGTGCTGCTGATCCTCGCTTATGCGCTGTTCCA
Source organism: Sphingomonas psychrotolerans (assembly GCF_002796605.1). Classification (NCBI taxonomy): domain Bacteria; kingdom Pseudomonadati; phylum Pseudomonadota; class Alphaproteobacteria; order Sphingomonadales; family Sphingomonadaceae; genus Sphingomonas; species Sphingomonas psychrotolerans. The sequence goes on along the minus strand of NZ_CP024923.1, from coordinate 2,007,893 downwards.
CTGGAGCAGCGACGCGATCCAGATGCTCGCCGCGGTCGGCCTGCTGCAAATCGCGATCAACATGATGTTCGCGCCGGTGGGGGCGATCATGGCCGACGAGGTTCCCGACGCCCAAAAGGGGCTGGTCGCCGGACTGATGGGCGCGGCGCATCCCTTTTCCTCGCTGATCGCAGTCGGCGTGACGCTTCAGGCGCTGGGAACGCAGGGGATGCGCTATGCGCTGATGTGCGCGGTCATCGTCCTCCTCGTTTTGCCGCTTTTGCTGTTCCTGCGCGAGCGGCGCGACTCGCTTCCCGAGCCGCCGCCGGCGCTCCGCATCCGCCGCCGCGCCGATTTCGCGCGGATCTGGGTCGCGCGGGTGCTGGTCCAGATCGCCGGCAACGGGCTGTCGACCTATGGGCTGTTCTACTTCCTCGCGGTGCTGGGCCAGAAGATCCCGGACAAGCATCATGCCGAGGCAGCGAGCGAAGGCGTCGCGGCGATCTTCGCCGGAGTGACGATCGTCGCCCTGGTGCTGACCATCGCGGCGGGGCGGCTCTCGGACCTGATGATGCGGCGCAAGCCGTTCCTTGCCGTGGCCGCGCTGGTGATGGCCGCCGGGCTCGCGATCATGGCGGCGGCGCCCAATTGGGCAGTGGCGACGCTTGGCTTCGGTGCGGCGATCTCGGGCATGTCGGTGTTCCTCGCGCTGCAATCGGCGCTGGCGATGCAGCTATTGCCCTCGCCAAGGCATCGCGGACGCGATCTCGGGATCCTCAACCTCACCAACACCCTGCCGGCGATGGTCGCGCCATTGCTGGCGCTGGCATTGAGCCCGGACAAAGCCGGCTATGCCCCGTGGCTGCTGGTGCTCGCGCTCGGGGTGCTCGCCGGCGGCGCCGCGGCGATGACGATCAGGACGCAGAACTGATCGCGCGTCCCTTGTCCGAGAGGCTGCGGAAGGTGATCGACCAGCGCGGCACGTCCATCGGCGCGATGCTGTGCTCCCATAAGTGTCGCGCCTCGCCGGAGAGGTGGTAGATCGAGCGCGGCGCCATCGGCGCGGCGAAGCGATCGAACCCGCCGGGCCGGCGCTTGCGGAAGCGCATCGTCGCGGAATTGCCGAGCGAAATGCCGATCACGTGCTCGAACACCGGGCGATCCTTGTGCCAGCCGATCCCGGCGCCGGGATCGTAGCGGATCAGCAGGGCATGTTCGAACTCGGCGGGTGCGAGCCCGGCAAACGCCGCAGCCTGATCGCGAAGCGGGAGTAGCCAATCGGGGAGCGGGGTGCCCTGGGTGAAGCTGGCATCGTCGAAGTCGTAGCGCCAGCCGAAGCTGGTGGTCAGCCGCTTGCCGAGCCATCCCTGGAACCGGAACGGACGGAGCTTGACCCCGTCGATCGCAGCGATCAGCCGGCCTTCCTCGTCAGGCGCGACGAATGCTTCTGAAGTGGCCAGCCCGGAGAGGCCGGGAGCGCCGAACAGGTCGGGAGAGGAGAGCGGGATCTGCACCAATGGTCTCGCAATGGGCCATGGGATTTGGGGTCTGCGTCTCGCTTTCCAACCCCCGCGGCACCATGGTTGCATTTTCTGCAACGACGATTTCTTATTAAAATCCGTTCGGATTCCGTCTCATAGCGGTTGCAACAAACGCATTACCCGCATAGCGGTGCGCGCCGTGAAAGACCAAATGATTGCTGAAATCGACCGCGCGTCGCTGTTCCTCAAGGCGCTGTCGGGTCGTAGCCGCCTGTTGCTGTTGTGCCATTTATGGGACGGCGAGAAATCCGTTGGCGAGCTCGCTCGGCTCACCGGCGCGCGCGACACTGCCGTCTCGCAACAGCTGGCGCTACTCCGCCGCGAAGGGATGGTCGCCGCGCGCCGCGCCGGCCAGATGATCTTCTATTCGCTGGCGAGCCCGGAAGCGAAGCGCATGCTCGAATCGCTTCACGACCTGTTCTGCGTCGAGCCCTTCGCCAAAGCCGCCGAGTAGAGCCGCTCGACATCCTCGCGCCGGGTCAGCTCGGTGCCAGGGGTAAGCAGCGCAGCCGCGCCGGCGGCGACGCCGTAGAGCAAGGCCTCTTCGAGGCTCTTTTTTGCGGCGAGCGCGAGCGTGAGCCCGGCGACCATCGAATCGCCGGCGCCGACCGCGCTGCCGGCGGGCACTTCGATCGCCGGCATGCGCAGCTCGGTCCCCTCGGCGACGAGCAAGGCGCCGCGTTCGGCGAGCGACACCACCACCACTTCCGCGAACCCGCGATCGCGCAGTTCGCGCGCGGCGGCGGTCTGGTCGGCTTCGCCGGCGAGTTCGCGGCCGACCAACTCCTCGACTTCGCGCAGGCTGGGCTTGATCAGCCACGCGCAGCCGCCCTCGAGCGCGGCGAGCGCCGGACCCGAAGTGTCGACCACCAGCCGCGCGCCGATCTTTCCGCCGAGGCTGCACAATTTGTGGAAGATCGCGGGATCGCAACCGGGCGGCAGGCTGCCGCTGGCGACGATATAGTCCGGCGGGCTATCCCCCCCGGTCACGGTCTGCAGCAACTGCTCGAGTTCGTTTTCGTCCAGCGTCGGGCCGGGGAGGACGAAACGATATTGCTCGCCGGTTTCGGTTTCGTCGACAGTGAAGCTCTCGCGCGTGGCGCCGGCGATCGGCACCGGCGCGACCGGCACGCCGGTATCGCGCAGCAGCTTCTCGAACGTCGCGCCGGTGGGGCCGCCGCACGGGAACACCGCAGTCACTTCGCCGCCGAGCGCATGAACCACGCGCGCGACGTTGATGCCGCCGCCGCCGGGTTCGAGCCGGGGTTCGGCGCAGCGCAGTTTGTGGGTGGGGCGGACCGTGTCGGTGCGCGTCGACAAATCGAGCGCGGGGTTGAGCGTCAGCGTCGCGATCCGCGCCATCAGCGCCGCCGTTCGAGCACGGCGCGTGCGGCGGCGACGATGACTTCGAGCGGACGATTGACTCGCATCCGGTGCCAGCCGGAAAGCTCGCCGATCGAGAGCCGCGATTGTTCGCGCACCACCTCGGGCGTTGCATCCGAAGCATCGCCGCTGCGCGCGGCGACCCGGGCGATCCGATCGCGCTCGGGCGCTTCGAGCCAGATGCCGGTGAAGGGCACGTCGATACGGAAGGCGAGTGCCTCGGCCACGTCGCGTTCGCTGCGGCTGAGGAACACGGCGTCGAGAATCACCGAGCTGCCGCAGGCGAGATGGTCATAGGCCGATTCGAACACGGCCTCATAGGTTTCCTCGTCATTGTGCCGGGTATAATGCGCTGGCGGCAGCCTGGTTTCGGGGGCGATCCCGGCGAGGCGCTTGCGGAAGATGTCGGAGCGCAGGACGCGCGCGCCGGGGCCGCGGCCCAGCCGCGCGCCGAGCAATCGGGCGAGAGTCGATTTGCCGGTGCCCGAAAGACCGCCGATCACGATGAGCCGTGGCGGGGAGGGCGCGAGCATGGCCTCGGCAAGGGCGATGTCGCCCGCTTCGGCGGCGTGGAGCGAGAGGAACAACGGCAGTGTCGCCCAGCCGCTCGGGCCTTGCGGGGCTATGTCGACATAGCGATTGGCGACGATATTGGCTTCGACCGGCAGGCGGCGCTGGAGGAAGCCCGTCAGGTGCGCGGCGAGATCGAACAGGGTGTCTTCATGGGCACCGCCCGGCAGCTGGCGCACGCGCTGCGCCCGGCTCCTGCGATCGAGATGCGGAAGCTGGCGGGACCATTCGCGGCGTTGGGCCTCCACCGCCGCCAGTTGCTCGATCCGGGCGAGGAACGCGGCGCCGGTGCCGGCCGGGGCCGCCGCATGGCCGGAGGCGATGCCGTCGGCGAAGCGGTGGAGCATGGACGCGTCGAGCCCGTCCGGTGCGAGCAGCACCTCAGGCGAAGCATTTCCCTTTGCAGCCACCGCGGCCATTGCCGGCTCTCCTTCACGCATCCCTTAATGGCGCTTTGCCGGGCTAGCACCGCTTTTCTGAACGGAAGCCGACAAAGGGAGGATTTCCGGGGGCGATCGTGGAGGCTGCGAACTCCGGGCGGTGGATGTCGGCTGTTGGCGGGCAGCGCGGACTGACGGCTCACGGGAAAGCATAGCTGATAGCGGCCATTTCACGACGACCCGGAACTCACCTGCGAGTTGTCGGGTATTTTCGCAATCCGGCAGTGTTCAAGGGTTGCACGACCGTGCGTCATCCGTTAGCTGTTCTCTATATGTTCCAATATTGGCTGGGGTTCAAGCATGTCTCTAAACTACGTGATGATCGGTTCGAATGATGTCGCCCAGGGGCGATCTTTTTATGATGCCGTGTTGCCGTTGATTGGAGGTACGATCTTTGCCGACTTCATGCCGCACGGTTTTTGCTACGAGCTGCGCGGCGGCGGGCGGATTTGGGTCGCGCCGCCACATAACAAGGATTCAGCAACTCCCGGTAATGGCAACATGGTTGGCCTGTTGTGTAAAAGTGAGACTGAAGTGCGCGCGGTGCATGCGGCGGCACTGGCTAATGGCGGAAGCAATGAGGGCGATCCCGGTCCTCGTCCGCAATATGGCCCTGATTTTTACGGTGCCTATGTCCGCGATCTTGATGGCAACAAGATGAGCTTCGTTTATTTCGGCGAATCTGCCTGACATTCGCGGCGGGCGACCGCCTGCGGGCGCCGTCGCACATCCCTTAGCGCTTGCCGGGCTAGCACTGCTTTTCTGAACGGAAGCCGGCAAAAGGGGTGGATTCTTTGAGCCGATTGGGAGGTTACAAACCCCAGGCGGCCGATGGAACCGCCTTTGGATTAGGGCAACTCGTCGCGCTGCGGTGGACGAAGGTAAAATGCGGGGACAACCTGTTCTGTGGGGAGGCCTTTAGTAACTGAAAGGGCTCACAAATGCGCCTTCTTAAGGTCGTAACTGCGTCAATGCTGACGTTCGGCGTGACGGCAGTACCCGTCGCTCAGGCATCGGCATCTATGTTATCGCTACAGCGCGCATCTACCGCGGGCGAGAAATCGAGTAATCTCGACGGATCAGTAACGATTATGCTCATCGCTGCCGCCGCGATCATCGGCACGGCCGTTTACGTGTCGACGAATGACGACGACCCCGACAGCCCCTGAACGCAGCCCCTCTGATACTCCGGAGCCGGCGGCGTAGCCAGGTGCGCCGTCGGTTTCTCCTCGATCCGGGGATTGCTCCCGGCGGCACCGCGCTCCATCCGCGTCGGCATCGCACAGCCCGAAGTGCAGGTGCTCGAAGGCCAGGCGGCGATTGAACCGGAATGGAGGCTGCTTCCGGGAATGGCGCTCACACCGGCCGCGCCGCCGCCGCGGCGAAGCGCCGGGCGAAGACTTCGCGCAGTGGCTTGGGGCGGAACTGCGCGTCATAGGGCGTGGCGCGTTTGACGGTGCCGTCGGCGCGCGGGCTGAAGCCGTTGAGCCAGCCATATTTGTCGCACATTCCCCAGACCAGCACGTCGCGGAGCTGCGGATAGGCGAACATGATCGCGAGATAGGCGTCGGCATAGGCCGCGACGGCGGCGTCGCGCACCTTGGGATCGGCCGGCAGATCCTTGTCGTTGACGTCGAACTCGGTGATCAGCAGCTTATAGTCCATCGCGACGACCGCATCGAGGAAGCGGCGCCATTCGGCTTCCTGCCGCGCCGCGGCCGCGCCCGGATTGCCGCCATAGACGCCGATATGCGATTGCACGCCGAGCGCATCGACCGGCACGCCCCGCTTGCGGAAGCCTTCGAGCAGCCTGAGCACGCCGGCGCGGTGCTTTTCGTTGCCCGGCTCCCAGCTCATATAATCATTGTAGACCAGTTGCGCCCCGGGGGCGTGCTCGCGCGCGGTGTGGAAGGCGAGGTCGACCATGGCATCGGCATCGCCGAACGCTTTCGACAGCGAGGTCTCGCGCTGGAGGCCGGTCTGCTCGTCGATCGTCTCGTTGACGACGTCGTAGCTGGTGATCCGGTCGCCATAGAGGCGGCACAGGGTGCGGATATGGTCGGTGAGCACAGCCTCGGCTTTGCCGCGCGGGTTCGGGCCGAAATCATAGCCAGTGAGCCATTTGGGGAAATATTGCGCCTTGTGCCACAGCAAGGTGTGGCCGCGCATCGCCATGCCCTTGGCCCCGGCATAATCGAGCATGTCGGTGAAGCGGGTGACGTCGAACTTGACCGGATCGGGACGCAGCCGCTGCCATTTGAATTCGTTCTCGGGAACGAGGATGCCGCATTCGCGCTCGAGCAACGCGGCATAATTCGGATTGGCGAACGAGCCGGCGTCGGCGCCGGGCGTGCTCCACGCCACACACGAGCCGAAGCGCATGCCCTTCGCTTTGGCGAGCGCGCCCAGCGAGGGCGCGCGGGTGGCGAGGGCAGGGCTCGCGACCGCGCAGGCCGCGGTGGCCGCCAGCATTTCGCGGCGCGTCAATCGCGTCATCGTCTCTCTCCTTGCGCGCGGTTGTGGCGCGTCTTCTGATAGCGCTACCATGGGCAAGCTGCTACGGACAGTCAACGCGCGGCGGGAGACCGGGGCGATGAGAGGATGAAAATGCGGCAGCTCCTTGCTTTTGTTCTGCTTCTGCTGGGTGCGGCGCTGCCGGCGAGCGTGCGCGCCGAGACCGGTTATGACTTGTGGTTGCGCTATCAGCCGGTCGAGGCGCAGTGGCGGGACCGCTATGCCGCGCTAGTGACGCAGGTCACTGCGGCGGGCGGGACGACGATGCTGGTCGCTGCCGGCGAGCTGCGGCGCGGCGTGGCGGGGATGCTCGGCTACGATCCAGTGCGGCGCGAGACAGTGATCGGCGACGGTGCGGTGGTGCTCGGGACGGCCCAGTCGCCGCTGATCGCGCCGCTCGGGCTGCCGCTCGCGAAGCTCGGGCGCGAGGGCTATCTGATCCGCAGCGCGGCGATCGGCGGCAAGCGGGTGACGGTGATCGCCGGCAATGCGGAAATCGGGGTGCTCTACGGGGTGTTCCGCTTCCTCAAGCTGATCCAGACGCGGCAATCGCTCGACGATCTCGACATCAGCGACGCGCCGAGGCTCGCGGTGCGGGTGCTCAATCATTGGGACAATCTCGATCGGTATGTCGAGCGCGGCTATGCCGGCCAGTCGATCTGGGACTGGCAGAAGCTGCCGGGGCACAAGGATTCGCGCTACACCGATTATGCGCGGGCCAACGCCTCGATCGGAATCAACGGCACCGTCCTGACCAACGTCAACGCCAATGCCGATGTGCTGCGGCCCGAATGGCTGGCCAGGGTCAAGGCGCTGGCGGAGGTGTTTCGCCCGTACGGGATCAAGGTTTATCTGACCGCGCGCTTCTCGGCGCCGATCGAACTGGGCGGGCTCAAGACCGCCGATCCGCTCGATCCGCAGGTGGCGCGCTGGTGGAAGGACAAGGTCGACGAGATATATCGGGCGATCCCCGATTTCGGCGGGTTCCTCGTCAAGGCCAATTCGGAGGGGCAGCCCGGGCCGTCCGATTACAAGCGGACGCATGCCGAGGGCGCCAACATGCTCGCCGACGCGCTGGCGCCGCACAAGGGCGTGCTGATGTGGCGGGCGTTCGTCTATGCCGCCGAGAATCCGGACGACCGCCACAAGCAGGCATATACCGAGTTCCAGCCCTTGGACGGCAAGTTCCGCGACAATGTGCTGGTCCAGGTCAAGAACGGCGCGATCGACTTCCAGCCGCGCGAGCCCTTCCATCCGCTGTTCGGCGCGATGCCAAAGACGCCGCTGATGATGGAAGTGCAGATCACCAAGGAATATCTCGGCTTCGCCACCCATCTCGCCTATCTGGGCCCGCTGTGGGAGGAGGCGCTGCAGGCCGACACCTTCCGCCCGGGCAAGGGCAGCACTGTCGCCAAGGTGCTCGAAAGCGGCGCGGCGACGGGGATGGCCGGCGTCGCCAATATCGGCAGCGACGTGAACTGGTCGGGGTCGCAATTCGATCAGGCGAACTGGTATGCGTTCGGCCGCTTCGCCTGGGATCCGCAAGCGAAGGCCGAGCCGATCGCCCGCGACTGGGCGGCGATGACCTGGGGCAACGATCCCGCCGTGACCGGGCCGATCGTGCGCATGATGATGGAGTCGCGCGAGGCGGTGGTCGATTACATGACGCCGCTCGGGCTCGGCCATCTGATGGCGACGGGGCACCATTATGGGCCGGGGCCGTGGATCGCCGATCTCGCGCGGCCCGAATGGAACCCGGTCTATTACCACAAGGCCGATGCGCGCGGGATCGGCTTCGACAGGACCGCGACGGGCACCAACGCCGTCGGGCAATATGCGCCCGAAGTCGCGGCGCGGTTCGGCGACCGCAAGCGAGTGCCCGAGCAGTTCCTGCTGTGGTTCCACCATGTACCATGGGACTATCGCACCCGTTCGGGGTGGACGCTGTGGGACGAACTGATCGTCCGCTACGATCGCGGAGTCGCGGCAGTCGAGGCGATGCAGGCCGCGTGGAAGCCGCTCGCGGGCAAGGTGGACGCGCGGCGCTGGGAAGAGGTGCGCGACTTCCTCGCGATCCAGCGCGACGAGGCGGGGTGGTGGCGCGATGCCTCGATCGCCTATTTCCAGTCGGTGTCGAAGCGCCCGCTTCCCGCCGGACATGCCGCGCCGGCGCACGATCTCGACTGGTACAAGGCGATCCGGACGCCCTACGCCCCGGGCAACGGCAAGTGATCGAGGCGGGGGCGGGGACACGCGCTGAGCGGGGAGACGCCTTCGGGGCGCCTGCCGGTAGATCTCGTACGGCAGAGGACCCCGTCTTGATCTGGCTATCTAACGGAAGGATGTATTTTTCACTTCATCGCCACCATTGTTCCGGCTTTCGGCGACTGAGAGACCATTGCGCTCCCGCCTATGGTGGAGTCGCGACATGTCTCGCTATTTTTTCAATGTGAACGTAACTCGGCCCGCGATCGAGAGCTCGTCGAACTGGAAAGCCTCGCCGCAGCGAAATGCGAGGCGGTACGATCGTCGGCCGCGCGGACCTGCCAATCCGCCAAGGTGTTTTGAGATAGGCAAGTCTCAACATGACCGGCTGGAATGCGAGCGGGCTGACCTTGTTCAGTCTCATTTTCATCGGCACGGACGCAGCGGCGATCAGGCGTCCTCACCCGGTTGCGGAATGAATCAGAAGCCGCAACAGGTATAGGGATAGCGGCACATCATTTAATCCTGCTGCGATATACCGATGCATAGGCTAATATTTGCGAAAATACAAATAAACTCACCCCAATGAAGAGAAGCCATATGCTTCTGTGTTGCTCGGAAAGTCCAGCAATACTAATGATAGATCCAATGACGGTAAGTATAAGTCTAAATTTTGAGTGATTTCTGTAATGTATCTCCGGAATTCCTGAGAATGCATTCGGCATCAAATTTGATATTCTCTCGAAAAATGCCCAATCTAAGCCAATACCTGCTAGGCAAGCGAGTAGGATTGACAATATATTAAAATCAATCATGGGCACACCAGCTTGGGGGCGCTGTTCTGGAAAGCGCTACCAGTCATGTCGGTCAAAGTGTGACCTGCTCTTTCTTGGCCTAAATTCGCACCAAAATGCTGGCGCGCGAATATATTGTTGAGCCCAACTTTGGTAGCTCGTTGGGCCGCGGAACCCGCAAAGATACCTACTGCATTGCCCCCCGCTGCACTCCAGTTGCCGTCCCACGCATTCGCACCCAAGGCCACCAAGTTCGACCCGGCAGATACGGTTCTCGCCGCAAGAGCAGTAACGCCAGCGGCTACTGGTCCCACTCCTGTAGGCGCAGTGGCAAGGCCGACAACGCCTGCGGCAACTGCCACTCCATCAGCTACAAGGCCGGTCGTTTCGGCTCCGGCGGCAATCTTGCTGGCAGTAGTCTCCTTACTAGGTTTGCATCTTTCCTGTGTTGTTTTCGGCATTTGACCTCGGCTACTACTTCCGCCGCCGCCGCCACTACGAGCTGGAACATCTCCGCGAAATGGGCCAGGCACTAAGACACACTGTCTATATTGTCCCACGTAGAACTCGTTCGTAGTAGAATTATAGCCGCTATAGGAACCGTTAAAACAGAATTCATCGAGGCCGCTCGGGTCGATTTTGTTAACGGGGTCGCTGCCAACGTAATTATACCAGTTCATCCCATCGCCGTATCCAATCGGATCGGTTTGCATGAAGCGACCCAAGGTGGGCGAGTAGATACGGGCCTTGTAATAATACATGCCGAGTTCGGGCAACCAAGCCTGTCCGGTGTACTGGAAGCGGCCGATATTAGTTGAAGCGGGAATGCCATATTCGTCGTAGCGATTGACGCCGATCACGTTGCCCGAGCCGTCACTCACCGCGACTACCGAGCCGCGCTCGTCGGCGTGCAACCAGCGACGGTCGTTGGTGCCCGAGCCTTCGTACCAGACGACCGTCTCGTCGACGCCTGGGCCGGGTACGTAGCGGCGGATACTCGTACTTACCCCGCCAGCCACATTCCGCTCGGACACCAATCGCGAGCCCGACCAGCCGAACCGGATGTCGGACGTGGCACCCGCGTAAATCTCCAGCAACTGGCCGCCCGCAGGTTCGTAGGCTATCAAAAGCCCCCCGGTTGTCGAGGCCATGCGATTTTCGGTGGTGTAGCCATATCCCAGACCGCCGGACGCGTTGAGGTTTCCGCGTCCATCATAGCCGAGGCTGGTCGCGCCTGCGGACGTCATCTGGTTCAGGCCATTGACGGTATACGGACGATCCACATTGTAGTGACCGCCCCAGGCATAGACATCGTTCGAGCGGGTCGCGCTGGCGATCTGACCCGCTGGATTATAACCGTTGAAGCTGTTCGTGAAATCATAGGCGCTGCCCCCCAGATCGTGGGTCAGCGAGGCGAGCCGCGAAACGGCATCATAGCCGTAGCCTGTGGTCGTCCCATTGCCGCGCGTGATGTTCGTCCGGCGACCGAGATTGTCATAGCCGTAGGTCGCGAGCACGCCGACGCCCGAGGTCGCGCCATTCTCGCGGATCGCTGTGACCTCGCCGGTGACTGCATGGTCATAGTCGACGTAGAAACCGTCGCCCCACGTCAGTCGCGTTTCCCGGCTCGCCAAGTCATAACGGTGATAGGTAGTTTCTTCGTAATTCTGCTCGGTCACCAGGCGTCCGAGTGCATCATAGGTGAAGGCGTTCGTGAGCCAACCGTCAGCAACCGCCCGCGTAGGCCGGCCCAACAGATCATACTGGTAGGTTACGTCCCAATCCTGATTGGCAGCACCCGGCGTGATCTTGCTGGTCACCCGATTGAGATTATCATAGCCGTAGGTGATCGTCTGCCCGTCACGCAGGCGCCGGCTGGTGACGTTGCTCGCCGCGTCGTAGCCGAGCTCCTCGTAATCGGTGGTAGAACTCGTGCCAGCGGCGACCGTCGTCACCGGATAACGCGTGAACTTCAGCCGGTCGAACCCGTCATATTCGTAGCTGGTCTTGTTCCCCTCGGCGTCGGTCGCCGTCTCGACCTGGCCGTTGGAGGTCCAGCTCGTCGTCGCGTCGTCGGACTGCTCCGCGGAACCGTATGCCGAGGTCACCTTGGTCTGCCGGCCGGCATTGTCATATTGCACCCGCACGATCCGGTCCGGTCCGGCGGCTCCGGTCGTGGCGAGGCTGCACGCGCCGGGCAACGCGCCCCAAGTTACGCTGTTCATCCGAACCGCGGTGCAATCGAGCCTGCCCGCCGCGTCGTAGCTGTACTGCGTCACGCCGGACGTCGTGCCGCCCGCCGATATTGTCGTCTTCACCTGGCGGTCGGCGCCGTCATAGTCGGTGGTCGCCTGTTGCAGCGCCACGAACCCCGGCCAATCCGCGTCGGACTGGCTGTTGACATTGCCCAGCTCGACCGAGGTCACCCTTCCTTTCGCGTCGCGCGTCAGCCGCTGCGCGCGCGGCTTGAGCGCACCGCCGCCATCCGGATCCGGGCTGACGACCCCCACCGGCTCGCGATTGGCATTGTAGCGATAGCGCACGGTGTCGGCCGAACCCGCAAGCGGTCCGTCGACGGTCAGCACATTGCCGATATCGTCATAGGCAGCCGTCGTCGTCGCCACCAGCGAGCCGTCGCCGGCCTGCCGCGTCATGGTGGTCGGCAAGCCATTGGCATTGTAGCCGATGCTCGTCCTGACTTCGTTGACGCTGTTCGCGCAGGACGCCGCAGTGACACAGATCGACGTTCCGCTCGGCATCTGCATGCCGTTGACGGTCGTGTAGCTGAAGCTCGTCGTCGCGCGGACGCCGTTGGCGTCCGCCGGCGCGACAATTGTGCTTATCATTCCCGTAGACGAATTATACGTATAATCGGTCTGGTTGCCCTTGGCATCCCTGGTCCATTGCGGCTTGTCGCACGTCGCCGTGCTCGCGCACGGATAACTGGCGGTCGTCACGATGTTGGGCAGGCCTGCCACGGCCTTGGCGACCCGCGTCGTCTGGGTCACATTGCCGTTACCGTCATAGGCATATTGCGCGTAATCGCCCTCCGGCGCCGTTTCCTGCGTCCGCCGGCCATAGGCATCGTGCAGCCAGCTCGTCGTCTTTCCCGTCGCGTCGGTCATCGACTTCATCCGCTGCGATGCGATCTCGAACACGTAGACAGTCGAATGCGTCAGAGGATCGGTTACCGTCGTCGTCCGGTACCCGGCATTGTCCGCATAGCCATAGGTCACCGCGCCCGCCGCGGTGGTCACGCTCGATACGCGGCTCGAGCCGTCATACGCCACCGTAACGTCCTCGCTCGAACTTCCTGGACGCGTGATGCCGGCTACCGATCCCGCCGTTACCCGATAGGTCATCACGCGCGCCGCCGGGTCGGTGATCGTGATGGTGCCGTTTGAGAAACTGTCGAGATTATTCGTCCTGCTCATCGATTGGTTCGCCGACGAACTGCTCAACGTGTTGGTCTGCGTCACGCCGATGACTTGATAGAAACTGCCAAAGGCGGCGCCATTCTGACCGGGGCTGCCGACTGCATACGAGAATTGCGTCTTATAGCCGGATGAGGATGTTATATTCAGCAGGCGAAAAACGGGCACTTCTATGAAGTCAACTTCGCCCGCGACGACCACTCTCTTGATGTAATGCTTTTCTTCGTAATTGAAGGTTATCTTGTAGCCGTTTGCGTAGGTCGCATCGATGGCCTGGCCGCCGTTGACATAGACCCGGCTGTTCGTGCCCAACGCCGGATCGAAACGGACGACCGTGCCGTCGCGAGTGGTGAAAATATAAAGACCGCCGCTTGCCACCAGCTTGGCACCGTCGCCATCAACCGACGTATAGGTCGATGTGCCTGAAAACGTGAATGTGCGGCCTTGCCACGTAACCTCGGCCTTGCTGGCGCTGACGTTGCGGTAGAGGTGGCTGGCGGTGTTGCTGCCCCAGCCATATCCCGAACGGAAATATTGATAATAGGTCGCCGCCTGGTCCCCGGCGCCCATCGTCAGCTTGTATGATTCAACGTTGAAGGCGCCGGAGAACAGGTCGACGCCGTTGCCGTCGATCGACTGTCGCGCGGGCGGCGGCTCCACAGCCTGTGCGAGCACCGGGCTTGCCATGCCCGAGCAAAGAACCGTGGTCAGGCTGAGCAGGGCGCGGCACGAAAGCGCGCGACGCAGGGCGACGGCCTTGCCGCCACCGGAGCGCAAGGCCCGGGCGTGAATCATCATTGTCCGGTCTCCGGATCTGGAATGGCTTGACTGGAAGGGAGGCTATGTAAGGGGTTCAGGGAGCGGGGTTGGGTGAGCCCGTCACCTTGACGTTCCTGCGATTGTCCGCCTTGTCGTGCGTGTATTCGGCTTTGACGCCGTTGTTCACCGTACCCGAGCGCTCGACTTTCACCAGGCGCCCCTTGGCGTCATAGGTGTAGGTCACGGTCTCGGAGGCCGCGGCTATTGTCGCGGAGAATAATGCTACGCTGCCAAGCACAACGACAGAAATACGCATGAACACCCCCTTTGACGCGGATTGCTTCCGCAGCATTATCGCCAGTTTACAGCTGGTTATAAGTTGATTCTGCTTGCTTCCGTGACAATGGTCTCGTTCACCATTTCCAACATTGCAAGATGATTTTATGGAAATTTACGTCAACGAAAGATCAACCATCGGGAAACAGGCGTTTTCCAGGTCGGAACTCACAAATGCGCCAGAGCTGACGTGGCGCGGTGGTTCTTTCGCCGGGGTCGCGCGCGGTACGCCGCTGCCGCTGAAAGAACGGGGTTCCCCTGGCCTGCGGCCTGATCCGGCGACTTAAGGCCCGGGTCCAGCACCTGACAGGACGGTGCGCGGCGCCGGGACGCGACGAAGGACAGCGGTCGAAAAAAAGGCGCCACCGGCAGAACCGGCGGCGCCAGGCAGGGTGTACGCCGATCAGAAGTTGAAGCGCGCGCTCATCGAGATGCGGCGATCGTTCATGAACCAGCCGCGCGGGATGACGCGGATGTCGTCGACGCCGTCCGGACCCTGGATCGCCACCGAGGTCTTGGTGATCGCATTGGTGAGGTTCACGCCCTGCACGCCGAGCCGCAAATTCTTCGAGACCTGATAGAATAGCGAAGCGTCGAGCTGGCCGTAATCCTCCTGGAACACCGGATCGAACGGCGTGATCACGTCGCGCGTGGTCAGCATGTAGCGCGAGCGCCAGCTGTACGAGGCACGCAGCGACAGGCCCTTGTAATCGTAGAAAGGCGTGATGTTAAAATTGTGCTTCGACAGGCCCTGCAGACCGAAGCCGCCGACATCGATGTTCGACACCAGTCCGCCGGCCACGCTGGGATCGCCCGGCGGGAGCGTCGGCTGGGGCACGCCCGAGCTGTCGACATAGGTGTAGTTCGCCTGCAGCCCGAGGCCGGAGAGGAAGCCCGGCAGGAAGTCGTAGGTCTGCTGATAGGCGATCTCGATGCCCTTCACCTTGCCGGTCTCGGGCGAATTGAACTCGCGCGACACCACCGCTTCGTAGGTCTGGCCGTTGTTGGTGAAGCTCTGGCGCTCGGTGTTGAACACCACCACGCCCTTCACTTCCTTGTAAAAGGCCGAGAGGGTCAGTGAACCCACCTGGTTGAAATACCATTCGGCGGTGAGGTCGAAATTGTTCGCGGTCACCGGCTTGAGGTCGGGCGAGCCGACCCGGATGCCGGCGCCTTCGATGCGGACGACATTCTCGCCCTGGATGATGCCGTCATTCGGGTCCGCAGTGGCGGTGTTCGGCACCACGGTGAGCGTCGCGCCGATCGGAGTCTGGGCGCCGAGTGCGATCGGGAAATAGTTCCGGATCTGGGTGGTGTTGGGGGGCGAGATCCCTTTGAAGAAGGCTGCGCGGAACTGGAGCCCGCCACCGACCTCGAGCTTCAAATTCACGCTGGGCAGCCAATAATCGTAAGTGAGTTCGTAATCGTTGGGGACGACCGCACCGTTCTGGAACGATCGCGCCGCCGCGCGCGCTGCCGGATTGGTGTAGAGGAAGGCGCAGCCTGCGGGCACCGTCGGCGGATTGGGCGGCGTCTGGCCGGCCGCCGGATTGACGATGGTCTGGATGGTGGCGCGGCAGTTCGCGTCCGAGGTGAGCGGATCGGTCGTCGCATATTGCACGAAGCCGCTGCTCGTCCGCCTGGTGGTCGAGTAGCGCACCCCGAGATTGCCGTTGAGGTTCCAGCCGTTCGAGAAGTCCTGCTGGATCTTGGCCATCACATAAGCGGCGTGGTTGATCTCCTCGATCGGGTTGATCTCACCCGGCAGATAATAGCTGCCGTTCACCGTGCCTGGCCGATCGGCCAACGACAGCCAGCCGCCCGCGCCACCGGTTGGCGCCGTGCCCGCCGGCAGCCATTCGTTGCGTACGGCATTGGCGAAGGCGATGTACGACGCATAATCGCTCGCCGGGCGGCCTGAATAATAAAGCCGGCCCTCGCCGCCGGCGCCAGAGGGATTGCTGGTCTGACCGCGGAAGAAATTGTTGAAGAAAGCCGGTTGATAATTGGCCGCCTGCGAAGTGGTGCCGAGCTGGTCGCCGCCGACGCCGCCGATATTCTCGTCGAGCCATACCGGGCCGCCATTGCCCCAGATCTCCGACAGGCCACCCCAATTATAGGTGGAGTTGCGCGCAATCTGGTCGCGATCGGCGTAGCGATAGCCCGCCTTTACCGACTTGAGGAAGCTGGTGTCGGGGAAGCTGAGTTCGGCGTCGATCCGGAAAGCATCCGAATTACCCGAGCTCTCCTCGGCATGATCCATCGCCGAGCGCCAGAAGCTGTTATACGGATCGAGGAAGCTCTGGTGCGTGCCGGTATAATAGGTCGGATCATTACCCGTCGAGCCCGGCGCGGCGGTGCAGACCCCTTGCGCGTTCGGCGCGACGCAATTCTGTGGCGCAACGAAGTTGACGGTGGGCACGTTGAGGCCGTTCAGGTCGATATAGACGTCCTGGAAGGTCGACGACCAGATGCCGTTGTCGAGGACTTCGCCCGACGATTCGACATGGTCATAATCCACGCTCAGCCCGAAGCGCTCGCTGACATCCCATTTGAAGTTGAAGCCGTAATCGTCGGTAACGCTGCGATCGACATGCTGGCGATATTGGTTGTTCGACTGGAGGCCGAATGCCGGGGTCCGGCGGCCCGCCAGCGCCGCGCCGGTGCCGGGAGCGACCTGCTGGTCCGATCGCCAGCCAGTCGGCCCGGTGATCAGGCCCTTGTCGAACAGCATATCGTCGTCGAACGACACCGAAGTGCCGGCGCGGGCGCGGCTGTCGCCGTTCGATGTGACGTTGTCGGTCGCGATCTCGATCGTGTTCTCGGTCCAGTCCTGGCGCGCGTCCGAACGGAGGAACTGGAAGGCAGCTTCCATCGACCCGTCGTTGCTGCGCCACTGGAGCGCGGCCGAATAGCCGTAGCGCTCGCGCTCGAATTCCTGCGTGCCCATCACTGCGCCGCGCGGGAAGATGCCGCTGCCTTGCTGCGTCGCGCCGGTGAACGGGACCACGTCGGTACGCGTGCCGTCCGAATAGATCGGCCGGACGCGGAAGCTCGACACCTGCAGGCGATCGTTGCGCGTGTAGAGTTGTGAATAGACGACGCTGCCGAGGATGCCGATCTCGCCGATCCCGGTATCCCAGCGCGTGCTGGCGAGCACCGAGAGCGTGGGCGCGGACTTGTCGACGAAATCGCCATAATTGAGCTCGAGCGCGCCCGCGACATAGGTGCCCTTCGAATCGAAGGGCAGGCGGGTGCGCAAATTGACGATGCCCGAAATGCCGCCCTCGATGCGGTCGGCAGTCGGCGTCTTGAAGACGTCGACGCCGCCGAGCAGTTCGGAGGCGACGTCCTGGAAGCCGAGCGAGCGGCCGTTGAGCGCCGAGAAGGCCTCGCGGCCGTTGAACTCGGAGCGGACATAAGTGAGGCCGCGGACAGTGGCCTGCGAGCCCTCCACGGCGAAGTGATCGGGATCGTTACCGGCAGCAAAGCGGCTGATCGACACGCCCGGGATGCGCTGAAGGGTCTCGACGACCGAACGATCGGGGAGGGCGCCGATGTCCTCGGCGGTCACCGAGTCGACGACGCTGTCGGAAGTGCGCTTGATCTGCTGGGCGCTTCGCAGCGCTTCGCGATAGCCCTGAACGACGATTTCGTCCTCGGCCGGGGCATCCTGCGCGGCGGCGTCGCTTGCATCCTGCGCGGGCGGCGGTGTCGGCGAGGCTTCGGTCTGTGCCCAGGCCGAACCGGCACCGAACAGGCACAATGCCGCCGCGGACACGCCCGCACGGAGCAGCCCGGACTTCAGTTTCGCCGGATTTTCAGATGCATGAATGGCGTGCTTGTGCATCAAGCGTCCCCCTCCTCCCCTATGGTAGCGCTACCATTATGTGGCGCCAATTGTTGTAGTTATTGGGCACGAGTAGAAACGATTCGCAGCAAAGATCAAGACACATAGTGACAATGCCACGCTTATGTGCTCGTTTTGCAACGATTTTGCTGCGGTGCAACGAGAAAACTTCCAGCTGGTGCTCAAATAGTCCCAGAATGTGGGAGCGCTAACATCTAGCGGGGGGAGGGAGGAATGCTGCGCGTGTCAAGCCTTGGCCAGAAAGCCAGCCGATGAATGCGCCAGCGATCCGCAGCGTCGTCATCGTCGGGGGCGGTACGGCGGGCTGGATGACCGCCGCCGCGCTCGCCCGGATGGTGCGCGCGGGCGTGCGCGTGACCGTGGTGGAATCGGATGCGATCGGGATCGTCGGGGTCGGCGAGGCGACGATCCCGCCGATCCGCGCCTTCAACGCGATGCTCGACATCGACGAGAGCCACTTCCTTGCGCACACCCGGGGCTCGATGAAGCTCGGGATCGAGTTCGTCGACTGGAACGCAAGCGGCCACCGCTATCTGCACCCTTTCGGGGAATTTGGCTTCAGCATCGAAGGCGTGCGGTTCCACCAGATCTGGCACAAATTGCGCGCAGCGGGACGGGCCGGCGCGATCGAGGAATACAGCATGTGCGCGGCGGCGGCGCGGCTGAACCGCTATGCCGCCCCCGCGGCGGAGCAGAGTTCGCCGCTTTCGCAACTGGTTCAGGCCTATCATTTCGACGCTTCGCTCTATGCGCGCTATCTGCGCGGCTATGCCGAAGCGCGCGGAGTGACGCGGCGCGAGGGCAAGATCGACCGGGTCACGCTGCGCGGCGAGGATGGCTTCATCGAGGCAGTGACGCTGGAGGACGGCAGCCGAGTCGAGGGCGAGCTGTTCGTCGACTGTTCGGGGTTTCGCGGGCTGCTGATCGAGGAGGCGCTGCACACCGGCTATGAGGACTGGACGCATTGGTTGCCGTGCGATCGGGCGCTGGCGGTGCCGACGGTCAGCACGGGGCCGCTGACGCCCTATACGCGGGCAACGGCGCGGGCGGCGGGATGGCAGTGGCGGATCCCGCTCCAGCACCGCACCGGCAACGGCTATGTCTATTCGAGCGCGCACCTCTCGGACGACGCGGCGGCGGCGGCGTTACTCGCCAATCTGGACGGCGAGCCGCTGGGCGATCCGCGCCCGCTGCGCTTTACGGCCGGGCGACGCAAGCTGGCATGGAACCGCAATTGCGTCGCGATCGGGCTGTCGAGCGGGTTCCTCGAACCGCTCGAATCGACCAGCATCCATCTGATCCAGGCGGGGATTTCCCGGCTGCTCGGACTGTTTCCCGATGCCGGCTGGGGCGATGCCGAGCGTGATACCTATAACGACCTCACCCGCACCCAATATGAGCAGGTCCGCGATTTCGTGATCCTGCACTACAAGGCGAATGGCCGCGACGAGCCTTTATGGCGGCAGGTTCGCGCGATGGCAGTGCCCCAGAGCGTGTCGCGCCGCATCGACCTGTTCCGCAATCGCGGCCGCATCTTCCGCCGTGAGGACGAGTTGTTCGCCGAGACGAGCTGGATCGCAGTGATGCTGGGGCAGGGGATCACGCCCGCCGGTTGGGATCCGCTCGCCGACGCGCTCGACTCCGATCAGCTCGCGGCGATGCTCGAGCGGGTTCGGTCGACCTTTCGCAACGCCGCCGAGGTGATGCCGGACCATGCGGCGTATCTCGCACGACATTGCGCTGCTCAGGGGTTTGCATGACCGACAATCGTATCCGCAACATCGTCATCGTCGGCGGAGGCACTGCCGGGTGGATGGCTGCCGCGACGCTCGCGCGCATTCTCGGCCGCGACTATGCCAGCATCACGCTGATCGAATCCGACGATATCGGCATCATCGGCGTGGGCGAGGCGACCATCCCGCAAATGGCGACGTTCAACCGGATGCTGGGGATCGACGAGAACGAATTCATGCGCGCCACCCAGGGCAGCTTCAAGCTGGGCATCCAGTTCGTCAATTGGGGGCGGCAGGGACACACTTACTTCCACCCGTTCGGCAAATATGGCGTCGACATGCAGGGGGTGTCGTTCCACGCCTATTTCCTGCGGCTGCACCAGCTGGGCGAGGCGCCGGATGTGGACTTATGGTCGCTGCAGGCGATGGCGGCGCGGAGCAACAAGTTCATGCGCGCGATCGACGCGGGGCGATCGCCGCTCTCCGACATCGCTTATGCCTTTCATTTCGATGCCGGGCTCTATGCGCGGTTTCTGCGGAGTTATGCCGAAGCGCGCGGGGTGGTTCGGTGCGAAGGCAAAATCGTCGACGTGAAACTGCGCGGCGAGGACGGCTTCGTCCAGTCGGTGGTGATGGAGAACGGGAGCGAAGTCGAAGGCGATCTGTTCGTCGATTGCTCGGGCTTCCGCGGGCTGATCATCGAACAGGCGCTGCAGGCGGGGTTCACCGACTGGTCGCAGTATCTGCCATGCGACCGGGCGATCGCAGTGCCGTGCGCGAGCGTCGAGACGTGGACGCCCTATACCCGCTCGACGGCGCACAAGGCTGGCTGGCAGTGGCGGATCCCGCTCCAGCACCGCACCGGCAACGGGCATGTCTTCTGCTCGGAATTTATGTCCGACGACGAGGCGACGGCGATCCTGCTCGCCAATCTCGACGGCGCGCCGCTGGCGGAGCCGCGGACGGTGCCGTTCAGGACGGGACATCGCAACCAGTTCTGGGTCAAGAATTGCGTGGCGATGGGGCTGGCCGGCGGGTTCATCGAGCCGCTCGAATCGACGGCGATCTGGCTGATCCAGAGCGGGCTGTCGCGCTTCCTGACGATGTTCCCCGACAAGCAGTTCAATCAGGCCGACATCGACCGCTACAACCGCATCATGGCCACCGATTACGAAGAGATACGCGACTTCATCATCCTCCATTACCACGCCACCGAACGCGAGGATTCGCCGTTCTGGGAGCATTGCCGGAACATGGCGATCCCCGAGCGGCTGGCGGAGAAGATGCGGGTGTTCCGCAGCCACGGCCGGGCCTTTCGCGAGAATGAGGAATTGTTCAACGACACCAGCTGGTTCGCGGTGATGCACGGCCAGCTGCTGCAGCCGCAGGGGTTCGACCCCGTGGCCGAGGTGATGAGCCTCGAGGAGACGCGGTCGCGGCTCGCGCATATTCGCGAGGCGATCGCCAATTCGGCGGACTATATGCCCAGCCATCGCGACTTCATCCGGGAGAATTGTGCGGCATGAGACTTTTCGTTCTGCTCGCCTTGCTGCTCGCCACCCCCGCGGCCGCCCAGCCGGTCGCGCGCTTCGACTGGTTCGAATATCGTGGCGAGGATGCCGTCGACCGCGCCAATCCGCCGGCGCCCGATCAGTATCGCAATCCGATCCTGCAGGGCTTCTATCCGGACCCCAGCGTCACGCGGGTGGGCAAGGACTTCTATCTCGTCACTTCCACCTTCGGCTATTTCCCCGGCATCCCGGTGTTCCACAGCCGCGATCTGGTCAGCTGGACGCAGATCGGCAATGCGATCGACCGACCCGGGCAGCTCGATTTCAAGCAGCTTGGGCTCTCGCGCGGGGTGTTCGCGCCGACGATCCAGGCGAAGGCGGGGATTTTCTACATCCTCAACACCTGCGTCGATTGCGGCGGCAATTTCGTGATCACGGCGAAGAACCCGGCAGGACCGTGGTCGGATCCGGTGTGGCTGCCCGATCTCGAGGGCGGGATCGATCCGTCCTTATTCTTCGACACCGACGGCAAGACCTGGATCCTCAACAACGGCCCGCCCGAGGGAACGCCCGAATATCAGGGCCACCGCGCGATCTGGATCCAGCAATTCGACCTGAAGTCGCTCAAGCCGATCGGTCCGCGCAAAGTGCTGGTGAACGGTGGAGTCGACTTCTCGACGAAGCCGATCTGGATCGAGGGGCCGCACATCTTCAGGAAGGATGGGTGGTATTATCTGAGCTGCGCCGAGGGCGGCACCGCCGAGGGCCACAGCCAGGTCATCCTGCGCTCGAAAAGCGTGACCGGGCCTTATGCGGCGAACCCGACCAACCCGATCCTGACCCAGCGCGGCTTGCCGGGGGATCGCGCCAATCCGATTACGTCCGCGGGGCACGCGCAGCTCGTCACCACGCCCGATGGCCAATGGTGGGCGACCTTCCTCGCCGTGCGACCTTATGCCGACGACTTCTACTCGACCGGGCGCGAGACCTTCCTGATGCCGGTGCGCTGGGAGAATGGCTGGCCGCGGATCACCGATCCGGGGCAGGTGATCCCGTGGACCCACGCGCGGCCCGATCTGCCGGCACAGCCCGCGCCTTCGGTGCCGACCAATGGCGGTTTTGCAGTGCGCGACGCGTTCGACGACGCGAAGCTGGCGCCATATTGGATGATGCTGCGCAACCCGCGCAGCAACTGGTTCACGCTGGCGGACGGCGCACTGCGGATGCAGGCGCGCGGCGTGGGGCTGGGCGACAAGGGCAATCCCTCGTTCCTCGCGCGGCGCCAGCAGCACCAGAATGCCAGCGCCGAGACGGTGGTGCGCTTTGCCCCGGAGAAGGATGGCGACCGCGCCGGAATCGCCGTGCTCCAGAATGACGATTACTGGTTCTTCCTCGGGCTGAAACAGATCGAAGGCAGGCTGGTGGTGGCGCTCGAGCGTCGCGAAGGCCCCGACGCGCCGGCGACGGGCGAGGTGGTCACCACGCTCGATGCCGGCACCTTCGGGATTGCGCCGGGTAACCCTCTGGCGCTGCGCATCGAAGTGCGCGGCAATCGCTACATCTTCTCTTATGCGCGGGTGCTCGGCAGCCCCGACGTGCCGATGATGGCGTGGCGGCCGTTGACCGAACACACCACCGACGCGCTGACGACGAAGACTGCCGGCGGGTTTGTCGGGTCGGTGTTCGGGGTGTTCGCGGGGAGGGCGGAATGATCGGTTCCCTAAATCCTTTATCGTCATCCCGGCCTTGTGCCGGGATCCACCAGGCCGCACCGGCAAGACATGAGCCGCTTCTCCGTTGCCGGCCTCGCGGTGGACCCCGGCACAAGGCCGGAGTGACGGGGTGAGGGGGCTACCAATGCGTGCCCCAATCCTCGCCGCGACCGCGCTCACCCTCGGCGCGGCCATGCCGCCACCGCTGCCGATCCATCTCAACCAGATCGGCTTCGAACCGGGCGATGCCAAGACGGCGATCGTCGAGGGCGGCTCCGCGCCGCTCGAATGGGTGCTGGTCCACGCGAACGGACGCGAAGTGAAACGGGGCAGGGCCAAGGTCTATGGCCCGGATGCCGCGTCCGGCGCCGAGGTTCAGCGGATCGACTTCAGCGAGGTGCGAACGCCGGGCGAGGGCTATCGCCTCGTCGTCGCCGGTTCGCGCAGCGATCCGTTCGCGATCCGCGAAGGGGTTTATGCGCCGCTGGCGAGGGATGCGCTCGCTTTCTTCTATCACCAGCGTGCAGGCGTGCCGATCGAGGCGCGGCTGGTCGGTGCCGCATGGGCGCGCCCGGCGGGTCATCCCAGGGAAGTCGCCAAATGCTTCGCGGGGCGCGACGAGCGCGGGATCGAATGGCCCGGCTGCGGCTATGCGCTGGACGTGACCGGCGGCTGGTATGACGCCGGCGATCACGGCAAATACGTCGTCAATGGCGGCATTGCGCTATGGACCTTGCTCAACGCCTATGCGCGCCGGCCGCTCGCCTTTGCCGACGGCAGCCTGAAGCTTCCCGAAGCCGGCAACCGGGTCAGCGACCTGCTCGACGAGGCGCGTTTCGAGATGGCGTTCCTGCTGAAGATGCAGATCGCCGACGGCGTGCGCGCGCGCGTTCCGGCCGGACCGCCCCGGCCGGCCAAAGCGGGCAAGCCGGCGTGGGAAACCGAACCCTCCGATTTCGCCGAGATTGATGCGGGCGGAATGGCGCACCAGAAGGTCGCCGACCGCAACTGGACGAAGCTGCCGACGCCGCCGCAGGATGACCCTGAGGAGCGGCTGCTCTATCCACCGACCACCGCCGCGACGCTCAACCTCGCGGCTACCGCGGCGCAATGTGCGCGGCTGTGGCGCGGCGCGGACGATGCGTTCGCCGCACGCTGCCTCGTCGCCGCCGAACGCGCGTGGCAGGCAGCGAAACGCAACCCGCAGGTCTACGCGACGAACAGCTTCACCGGCAGCGGCGGTTATGCCGATGGCGACGTGTCGGACGAATTCTACTGGGCCGCGGCCGAGCTGCTCGCGACGACCGGCGCGGCGGAATTTCGCGATGCGGTGACCGGCTCGCCGCACTTTCGCGCGGAACTGCGCGAGCCCGGATGGCCGAGCACCGCGACCTTGGGGTCGATCACGCTGGCCACCACGCGCAACGCCCTGCCCAAGACCGAGATCGATCGGTTGCGCGAGGCGATCGTCGCGGCCGCCGACCGCTTCCTCGCCGACGAAAAGGGCAATGGCTATGGCATACCCTATGTCGCGAGCGGCTATCCGTGGGGCTCCAATTCAAGCCTGCTCAACCGCGCGATGCTGCTCGGGCTGGCGTATGATTTGACCGGGGCGGCGAAGTATCGCGCGGCCGTGGTGGCGGCGATGGACTATGTTCTCGGCCGCAATCCGCTCGGCCAGTCCTATGTCAGCGGCTATGGCACCCGACCGCTGAGGAACCCGCACCATCGCTTCTGGGCGCACTCGCTAGATCCAAGGCTGCCGGGGCCGCCGCCCGGCGTGCTATCGGGCGGCCCCAATTCCACCTCGATGAGCGACGATGTGGCGAAGACGATGCGAGGGAAGTGCGCGCCGCAGCGCTGCTGGGTGGACGACGTGCATGCCTATTCGATGAACGAAGTGGCGATCAACTGGAACGCGCCGTTGTTCTGGGTGGCGGCCTGGCTGGATGGCGATTGAGCCTGAAAATCCTCCCCCGCTTCGCGAGGGAGGATTTGGTTGGCTATTTCACCGTCAGCGTGGTGCTCTTGAGCTTCACCGAATCCGGACCCGACGAGATTGTGAACGTCCCCGGTTCGACGACGCGCTTCATGTCGACGTTCCACAGCGACAGATCGCGCGGGGTCAGTTCGAATCGCACGGTCTTCTTCTCGCCCGGCTTGAGCGTCACCCGCTCGAAGCGCTTCAATTCCTTGACCGGCCGGGTGACGCTGGCAAGGTCGTCGCGGACATAGAGCTGGACGACTTCGTCGCCGGCGCGCGTGCCGGTGTTGGTCACGTCGACGCTCACCTTGACGTTGTTGTACCGCCCGATCGTCGGGGTCGCGAGCACCGGGGCGGCCATTTCGAACGTCGTGTATGAAAGGCCATAGCCGAACGGGTAGAGCGGGCTGGTCTCGGCGAAGAGATAGCCGCGGCGCGCGCTCGGCTTGTGATTGTAGAACATCGGCAGCTGTCCGACGTCGCGCGCAATCGTGACGGGCAGCTTGCCGCCCGGATTGGCGCGCCCGAACAGGACATCGGCAACCGCGTTGCCGGTCTCCTGCCCGAGATACCAGCCCTCGATCAGCGCGGGCGCGTTCTCCGAGAGGTATTTGACCGACAGCGGCCGGCCGTTGAGCAGCAGCACGACCACCGGCTTGCCGAGCGCGAAGATCTCTTTGGCGAGCTGGTTTTGCGGGCCGATCAGCTCAAGGCTGTTGCGGTCGCCGAGATGGTTGTCGGCCCAGGCTTCGCGGCTGAGCTGTTCGTTGTCGCCGAGCACGAGGACGATCGTGTCGGCGCTTTTCGCAGTCTCGATTGCCTCGGCGCGGAGGCGATCGTTGGTGGCATCGTCGACCAGTTCGACCGCGTCGGCGGCCCAGGCGCGGCTCTTGGTGAGTTTCACGCCTTCGGCGAAATCGACCTGGAACTTGCCCTTGCCTTCGTTCTTGAGCCCCTCGAGCACGCTGACCACCTGGCGCGGCACGTCGCTATAGCCGCCGATCGGGGTGTCGCTGGCATGGGTGCCGATCACTGCGAGCCGCTTGATCTTGCCGGCGTCGAGCGGGAGCAGACCCTTATCGTTCTTGAGCAGCACGATCGCCTGCCGCGCGGCTTCGCGGGCGAGCGCGATCGCATCGGGCGTCTCGGTCTTGGCGGCCGCGGCCTTCGCATCGACATAGGGAGTTTCGAACAGCCCGGCGTTGAACTTGAGCTTGAGGATGCGGCGGACGGATTCGTCGATCTGCGCCTGGCTGACCCGGCCCTCGCGGACCAGTTGCGGCAGCAGCGCATAAGCCTCTGCATCGGGCGTTTCGAAATCGACCGTCGCATCGAGCGCGCGGACCGCGGCGTCGCCGAGATTGTCGAAGAGGTGGTGGCGCGTGTTGAGCTCGCGGATCGCGAAATAGTCGCTGAGCACGACGCCCTTGAAGCCCCATTCCTGGCGGAGCACGTCATGGAGCAGCCAGCGATTGGCGTGGCTGGGGATTCCGTCGATCTCGTTATACGACGGCATCACCGACATCACCGGCAGCTCGGTCACCGCGCGCTCGAAGGGCGGGAAGAAGAATTCGCGCAGCGTGCGTTCGGAGACGGTGGCGGGGCCGATATTGGTGCCGCTTTCGGGCGCGCCGTGGCCGGTCATGTGCTTGAGGGTGACGTAGACCTTGTCCTTCGCCAGCGGCAGCGTGGTGCCCTGGAAGCCGCGAATCGCGGCGAGACCCATTTCGCCGACCAGATAGGGATCTTCGCCATAGGTCTCCTCGATCCGGCCCCAGCGCGGATCGCGGGCGACGTCGACGACCGGGGCGAGCGCGAGATTGGCGCCACGCGCGCGCATCTCGCGCGCGGCGATCGCGAAGATCTGCTCCTGCAGCCTCGGGTTCCATGTGCTGGCGAGCGCGATCGCCTGCGGGAAGCTGGTGGCGCCGGGGGCGACATAGCCGTGCAGCGCCTCCTCGTGCATGATCAAGGGAATGCCGAGCCGGGTCTTCTCGACCGCCCATTTCTGCGCGGCGTTGATGTAGCGGGCGGTGTCTTCGGCGCTGCGGTTGACTGTGCCGGCGGCGGCGCCCGCGGCGGGACCCTGGGTGATCGCGCGGCGGTCATAAGGGCGCGAGATCTGGCCGAGGCCGTCGGGGAAGTTTCGGCTCGCCTTGGCGGCGTCGAACTCGCCGTCGGGGGTCTGGATCTTCTCCTTCTGGAGCCAGATCGCGACCATCTGCTGGACCTTTTCCTCGAGCGTCATGCGGCCGAGCAGATCCTCGACGCGGGCGTCGATCGACCGGGAGGCGTCCTTGTAGAGCGGCTTGTCGGCGCGGCTCGTCTGCGCATGCGCGGCGGGCAAGAGCGACGGAGTCAGCGCGATCGCAGCGACGGCGGCGAGCGCCGCGGCGCGGAACCGGCGGGAAATGAGCATGGGCCTCTCCTGGTCTGGCGCTCGGGCGCCTTTTGTACGTGTTTTGGTAGCGCTATCAGCTATCGCCGGGCGCTAGCGGGGTCAACCGTAAGGAAACCGGTTTCATGCCGATTGCATTCCGCGAAACCGCATCTTATGCCTCGGGCGCAAAGGACGGGGATGAGCAAGCCTAGCCGAAGAAGCCGCGGGACGGTCACCGTGCAAGACGTCGCCCGCGTTGCCGGGGTGTCGGCGATGACGGTGTCACGCGTCGTCAACGGCGGCACCAATGTGCGCGAGACCACGCGCGAAGCCGTGCTCGCCGCGATCGCACAGCTCAATTATTCGCCGAACAGCGCCGCGCGCAGCCTTGCCGCGGGCGATGCGACGCAGATCGGATTGCTCTATTCGAACCCGTCGGCTGCCTATCTGTCGCAATTCCTGATCGGCGCGCTGGCGGCGGCGCGGCGGGCCGGATGCCATCTCGTGCTCGAGGCGTGCGAGAGCGAGCGTCCGGACGAGCAGGCCGAGGCGACGCGGAGCTTCGCCTCGACCAGCGTCGAGGGCGTAATCCTGCCGCCGCCGCTCTCCGAAGCGGCGCCGGTGCGCGCCGAGCTCGAGGCGGCCGGGATTCCGTGGGTGTCGGTCGCGATGGGACTGCCGCCGGCGCGCAGCCTCAATGTGCGGATCGACGATTTCGAAGGTGCCGCGGCGATGACCCGGCATTTGCTGGATCTGGGACACCGCAAGATCGGGTTCATCCGCGGTAATCCCAACCAGACCTCGAGTGCCGAGCGGTATCGCGGCTTCGCCGCCGCGCTCGAAGAGGCGGGGATCGACATCAAGTCGGCGGCGGTGGAGCAGGGCTATTTCACCTTCCGTTCGGGGATCGTCGCGGCCGAACGGCTGCTCGACCGGGCGGATCCGCCGACGGCGATCTTCGCGAGCAACGACGACATGGCCGCGGCCGCGGTAGGCGTCGCGCATCGTCGCGGGCTGCACGTGCCGCAGGATCTGAGCGTGGTCGGGTTCGACGATACGTCGCTCGCCACCACCGTCTGGCCCGAGCTGACCACGGTGCGCCAGCCGATCGCGACGATGGCCGAGGAGGCCCTGGCGCTGCTGCTCGCCCGCATCCGCGCGCATCGCTCGTCGGTGACCGACAAGCTCGAGGAGCAGGTGCTCGATCATGAACTGATCGTCCGCGAATCCTCCGCGCCGCCCAAGGGCATGGCCGCGGCGCGCAGTGACGGGCGTCGTGGCGCCGGTGCCGCGGGCAGTCCCAGGCCGCGCTAGCGCTTGCATTTCCTGAGCGTCCGGGCCACCGTTACCGCTAACACGCTGTGCCGGTCGCGCACGGGTGACCAGGAGAGGAAGTGGGGATGAACCAGACCGCCGAGAGGGCCAATATCGGCCTGATCAGCGCCATCGTCGCAGTCGCGACGATCGGCGGATTGCTTTTCGGATATGACAGCGGCGCCGTGAACGGCACCCAGCCGGG
Source organism: Sphingomonas psychrotolerans (assembly GCF_002796605.1). Lineage (NCBI taxonomy): Bacteria > Pseudomonadati > Pseudomonadota > Alphaproteobacteria > Sphingomonadales > Sphingomonadaceae > Sphingomonas > Sphingomonas psychrotolerans. Next base: position 1,979,228 of record NZ_CP024923.1, on the reverse strand, counting down.
GCTCAAGGCGGCGTTCGCGCTCGACGATGCCGGGCTGGGCTTCACCGTCGGCTCGCTGCTGATCGGCTGCTTCATCGGCGCGTTCTTCGCCGGCACGCTCGCCGACAAGATGGGCCGCCGCAACGTCATGCGGCTGGCGGCGATCCTGTTCCTCGTCGGCGCCCTGGTTCAGGGGCTCGCGCACGACCACACCATCTTCGTCATCGCCCGGATCCTCGGCGGGATGGCGGTGGGCGCGGCTTCGGTGCTCTCGCCAGCTTACATCTCCGAAGTCGCGCCGGCGAACATCCGCGGGCGGATGACGACGGTCCAGCAGATCATGATCATCACCGGCCTCACCGCCGCGTTCGTGGTCAATTACTATCTCGCCGGGGCAGCCGGATCTTCGACCAACCCGTTCTGGGGCGGGATCGAGGCATGGCGCTGGATGTACCTGATGCAGGCGCTGCCGGCCGCGGTGTTCCTGATCGCCTTGTTCTTCATCCCGGAGAGCCCGCGCTATCTGGTATCCAAGGGGCGCAACCCGGACGCGCTTCGCGTTCTCACCGCGCTGTTCGGCCCGACAGAGGGCGGGCTCAAGCTCGCCGAGATCCAGGCGAGTTTCTCGGTGGACCATCGCCCGCGCCTCAGCGACGTGCTGACTCCGGCGGGCGGCCGCGGCTTTCTAGGCATTCGCGCGATCGTCTGGGCGGGGCTGCTGCTCGCGGTGTTCCAGCAGCTCGTCGGGATCAACGTGATCTTCTATTACGGCTCGACCCTGTGGCAGGCCGCCGGCTTCAGCGAGGCTGACTCACTGCTGATCAACATCGTCTCGGGCTTCGTCTCGATCGCGGCGTGCTTCCTTACTATCGCCCTGATCGACAAGATCGGCCGCAAGCCGCTGCTGCTGATCGGTTCGGCGGGGATGGCGGTCACCCTGTTCGCGATGGTCTATGCGTTCAGCCAGGGCGCGCTGGTAGACGACAAGCTCGTCTTGCCGGGGCAGAGCGGGATGATCGCCGTAGTCTCCGCCAATCTCTACGTGATCTTCTTCAACGTCAGCTGGGGCCCGGTGATGTGGGTGATGCTCGGCGAGATGTTCCCCAACCAGATCCGCGGCTCGGCGCTGGCGGTGTGCGGCTTCGCGCAGTGGTTCGCCAATTATCTGATCGCGCAGGCGTTTCCGATCATGCTGGCGGGCATCGGGCTCGCCGCGAGCTACAGCTTCTACGCGATCTGCGCGGTGATCAGCTTCTTCCTCGTCCAGCGTTTCATCCAGGAGACCAAGGGCAAGGAACTGGAGGCGATGGAAGGCTGAGCCTTGCCGCGCCGACACTTTGAAGGGGGGCGCGGGCCGCGAGGCTCGCGCCCCTCTGCACGACAAGAGGACGATATGACCCGCACTCCCGCCCGCCCGTTCCGCTCGCGCGAATGGTTCGCCGCGCCTGGCCGCAGCGACATGGCGGCGCTCTATCTCGAGCGCTTCATGAACTACGGCATCACCCCCGACGAATTGCGCGGCGGCAAGCCGATCATCGGCATCGCGCAATCGGGCAGCGACATCGCGCCGTGCAATCGCATCCACCTCGAGACGGTCAAGCGCGCGCGCGAGGGCATTCTCGCGGCGGGCGGCGTGCCGATGGAGTTTCCGCTGCACCCGATCTTCGAGAATTGCCGCCGCCCGACCGCGGCGCTCGACCGCAACCTGGCCTATCTGGGGCTGGTCGAGATCCTCAACGGCTATCCGATCGACGCAGTGATCCTCACCACCGGGTGCGACAAGACCACGCCGTCGTCGCTGATGGCGGCCTCGACGGTCGACATCCCGGCGATCGTGCTGTCGGGCGGACCGATGCTCGACGGCTGGCACGAAGGCGAATTGGTCGGATCGGGCACGGTGATCTGGCGCAGCCGGCGCAAAATGGCGGCGGGCGAGATCGACGAGGAGGAGTTCCTCCAGCGCGCTATGGAGAGCGCGCCATCCTCGGGCCATTGCAATACCATGGGTACGGCATCGACGATGAACTCGATCGCCGAGGGACTGGGGATGAGCCTGCCCGGCTGCGCGATGATCCCGGCGCCCTATCGCGAGCGCGGGCAGATGGCGTACGAGACCGGCAAACGGATCGTCGAGATGGCCTATGAGGATCTGCGGCCCTCGAAGATATTGAGCCGCGCGAGCTTCCTCAACGCGATCAAGTTGCTCACTGCGATCGGCGGATCGACCAATGCCCAGCCGCATCTGGTCGCGATGGCGCGGCATGCCGGAATCGAGATCACGCCGGACGACTGGCGCGCGGGCTATGACCTGCCGTTGGTCGTCAACATGCAGCCAGCGGGCGAATTTTTGTCCGAGCGCTTCCACCGGGCCGGGGGAATCCCCGCAGTGCTCACCGAGATGCTCGCCAACGGCGCGCTCGACGGCAATGTGCTCACCTGCACCGGCAAGACGCTGGCGGAGAATATCACCGCCGCGCAGGTCCGCGACCGCGCGGTGATCTTGCCCTGGGATGCGCCGCTCAAGGAAAAGGCCGGGTTCCTCGTGCTCTCGGGCAATCTGTTCGACATGGCGATCATGAAGACCAGCGTGATCTCCGACGATTTCCGCGCGCGCTATCTGTCACGTCCGGGCGCCGAAGGCGTGTTCGAGGGGCGGGCGATCGTGTTCGACGGATCGGACGATTATCATCACCGGATCAACGACCCCGCGCTCGAGATCGACGCGGATTGCATATTGGTGATCCGCGGCTCGGGTCCGATCGGCTGGCCCGGCTCCGCCGAAGTGGTCAATATGCAGCCGCCCGATCACCTCATCCAGCAAGGCATTATGAGCCTGCCGACCCTGGGCGACGGGCGTCAATCGGGGACTTCGGACAGCCCGTCGATCCTCAATGCCTCGCCGGAGAGCGCCGTGGGGGGCGGGCTTTCGTGGCTACGGACCGGCGACACGATCCGCATCGACCTCAATGCCGGCTCTTGCGACGCGCTGGTCGAGCAAGCCGAGATCGCGCGGCGCAAGACCGAACCGGCGCCTCCAATCCCCGAGAGCAATACGCCGTGGGAGGAATTGTACCGCGAGAAGACCGGACAATTGGGCGAGGGCGGAGTGCTCGACTTTGCGCTGAAATACCGCCGGACCAGCGAGAAGGCGCCGCGGCACAATCACTGAGACGCGCCTTCGTCATCCGGCTGTCGCTGAACGATGGTTGGAAAGATCGCGCCTTCACCCTAGACTGGGCGACATGACGCACGCGTTGGACGGGCCCGCGTGGACCGCGCTTTGCACCCGCCAGCAGGCGCTGGCGCATGGGGAGGGGGCGGCGCTGCGCTATGACCCCGAATATGCGATCTTCGCCGCTGTCGGCGATCACGCGCCCGGATCGCTGGCGGCGCTGGGAACGCTGATCGGCGCCACCGGCCCGGCGATCGTGCTGCAGAAGGACCCGCTGCCGCTTGTGCCGGGAACGCGCGTGGCGAAGCATCGCATGGGCGTGCAGATGGTGGCGGAGACGCTCTCGGGCACCGGCGATCTCGATTTCGTCGAACTCGGCGACGCCGACGCGGGCGAGATGCTCGCGCTGGCGACGCTGACCGAGCCCGGGCCGTTCTTCGCACGCACACATCGACTGGGTGACTTTATCGGCATCCGCGATTCCGGGCGGCTGGTGGCGATGGCCGGCGAGCGGATGAAGCCGGCGGGGTTCACCGAAGTCAGCGGCGTCTGCACCCACCCCGACTGGCGCGGCCGCGGCTATGCCGGGGGACTGATGCGCGTGGTAGCCGCGCGGATCGCCGAACGCGGCGAAACACCGTTCCTGCATGCTTATGCCGACAATCGCGGCGCGATCGCATTGTACGAGAATTTGGGGTTCCGGCTGCGGTGCGAGGTCCATGTGACCGTGCTGGCGCCGGCCGGATAGCGTCCGCTCGAAGCGCTTCCGCCCTGGCGCGGGGCTTGTCAGCGAGGGCGAGGTGCCGCATCGAAGCAATACAGTTCTTTTCGGGAGCACTATCTTGCGCGTTCACCTTTTCATCGCCGCATCCGCAGCGGCTCTCGTCTCTGCCTCTGCGACTGCGAACGGCATCGAGGCTCCCGTCGCGCCGAACGTGGCCGCCGCCCCGACGCAGGCGGAAGCGTCGGCAGCGCTCCACGCGCTCTTCAAGGAGAGCGACGAGGACAATCTGCGCCGCAATCCGATCGAGGCGCTGTTCCGCGGCGACATGCGCTACGCCGACCAGCTCGGCGACAATATCAGCGACGCCTATTTCGATGCGGAGCGCGCGGCGGGCGAGAAGGACCTCGCCGCGCTTGGCCGGATCGATCGCGCGGCGCTGTCGCCTACCGACCAGCTCGCCTATGACATCTTCAAATGGCAGACCGAGCTCGCGCTGCGTTCGTTGAGCGCCGAGATTCTGCCGCTCACCGTCGTCCGCCCGATCGATCACTTCACCGGCCTCCACGTCTTCTATCCCGATCTCGCCTCGGGGCAGAGCGCGGCGCCGTACAAGACGGTGAAGGACTATCAGGACAGCATCAGCCGCCACCATCGCTATGCGTGGTTCATCGACGCGGCGATCGAGCGCTTTCGCCAGGGGATGAAGTCGGGCGTCGTCCAGCCAAAGCTGGTCGTGCGGAACGTCACCGACCAGCTCGATCTTCAGCTTGCCCAAGGCGTCGAGGGATCGACTCTGTATGCGCCGCTCAAGGCATTCCCGGCCGACATTCCCGCGGCTGACCAGGCGCGGCTGCGCGCCGAGACCGCGGCGGTGATCCGCGACGAGATCCATCCGGCCTATCAGCGCCTGCGCGACTTTCTCGCCAAGGAATATCTGCCGGCAGCGCGCGAGGGCGTCGGCCTCGTTCATATGAAGGGCGGACCGGCGCTCTATTCTTTCCTGATCGAGGAGAACACCACCCTCAAGCTGTCCGCCGACGACGTGCACAAGCTCGGGCTCAGCGAAGTCGCGCGCATCCACCGCGAGATGGAGACGGTCAAGAACCAGACCGGCTTCAAGGGGAACCTGCAGGATTTCTTCGAATTCCTCCGCACCGACGGCAAGTTCCGCCCGGCGAGCAAGGAAGCGCTGCGCGACGAATATTACGCGATCGGCAAGCGCGTCGACGCCCGGGTTGGCACTATCTTCTCGACCTTGCCCAAGACCAGGCTCGAGATACGCCCGGTTCCCGAATATCGCGAGAAGAACGATGCCGGCGGCTCGTACATGCAAGGCGCGCCCGACGGGTCGCGGCCCGGCGTCTTCTACTACAACACCTATGATCTGCCCTCGCGATCGACCTGGGGACAGGAGACGCTCTATCTGCACGAAGGTGCGCCGGGGCATCATTTCCAGATCAGCCTGGCGCAGGAGAATGAAGCGCTCCCCAACTTCATGCGCTTCGGCGGCAACACCGCTTATGCCGAGGGCTGGGCGCTCTACGCCGAGACGCTCTGGGACGAACTCGGCATGGAAACGGACCCCTATCAGCGCTTCGGCGGCCTCAACGACGAGATGCTGCGCGCGATGCGTCTCGTCGTCGATTCGGGCATCCACGCGAAGGGCTGGACCCGCGACCAGGCGATCAAATACATGCTCGACAACAGCTCGATGGGGCGCACCGACGCGACCAGCGAAGTCGAGCGTTACATTGCGATGCCGGGGCAGGCGCTCGCCTACAAGATCGGGCAGCTCAAGATCCTCGAGCTGCGTGCCAGGGCGGAGAAGGCGCTGGGTGCCAAATTCGATCTAAAGGAATTCCACGCGCAGGTGCTGATGACCGGCGCGTTGCCGCTGAACATCCTCGAGCAGAAGATCGCGCGCTGGATCGCGTCCAAACGGCCCTGATGACGGTTCACCGCGCATGGGAGCGCGGTGGCGACCTCACGCCTGATCGCCGGCCATCAGGTCCATGAAGTTGCGCGCGGCTTCGCGGTCGGCTTCGTCCTTGAACGCCACGTCGAGATCGGGCGCGTTGCCGAGGATGTGGAGCAGCGCCCAGAGCGCGAAGCGGCGGTTGCGGTCCTTTTCGAGGCCGAGATCGACGCGGATGCGATCGGTGCCGTCGGCGAGCGTGTCGGGGCTGAGCGTGGCTGGGTCGGCAGTGCCGAAATAGCGGCGGAGCTGGTCGTCGAAGTCCATGACCTTTTGCCTAGGCAAAAGTGACGCCGAGGCAAGGGCGTTGCGTGGTACCGGCCTCCGTCGATAGCGACCGGGTGAGGGGTGTACGCGCGCGCGGCCGTCTCATTTGCCCGTGGGGAGGCGCGTCACCTGGATGTGCACCGCCTGCCAACGTCCGTCGATCCACCGGAAAATATCGGTGAAGCGGATGGCGCTGACGAAGCGCTTTCCGTCCGAGATTCCGGTGAGCCGGGCCTCGGCGGTGACCAGAAAGGCTTCACGGCCGAGCGGCACGAGGCGGCGGTCGACCAGAGTGACCGGATCGAAGCTGTCGCCGGGGGCGGTCCAGCCGGCGATGAAGGTCTGCTTGTTCGAACGTGTTCCGCTCGCTTCGATGAACACCAGATCGTCGGAGACCATGTGATCGAGTGCGGCGGCATCCTTGCTGAGCTGGGCGCGATCGAACCTGTCGGCGGCAGCGAGCAGTTGTCGTGGCGCCGTGGTCTGCGCCGCCGGGACCGCGGCGAAGAGCCCGGCGACGAGCGCGATGCCGTTAACGAGGACCGGCGTCATCCTTTTCCTCCGCTGTTTGCGGGCCGAGCTTAGCGAGGGGGAGAGGAGTGACAAGGCGATTGACCGGCCTTGGCGGGTGGAGGTCGGGGCAGCGGAAAATGCTTGCCAAAGGACTAAAAACACGGAGAAATAGAGTTCTGGCGGCCGCAAAACCCACAAATAGCGAGCAGCCAGACCTTTTGCCCGCGAGACAAATAACTTGACTTCGAGATAAGTGTCTTATCTTGGAGGCATCCATCTTTTCGTCGAGTTTCTCGACGTCGAGATATATGTCTTGATGGCGAGATAGCATGGCCGAAACCGACCCTGTCGACCAGTTGATCACCTTATGGTCGGCGGCGATGCCCGATGTCGATACGCGCGGGCTTTCGGTGCTGGGGCGGGTGCGGCGGATCGCGCTCAAGGCGCGGCTCGCGGTCGAGCCGCTGCTCGCGCAGCATGGCATCGACGGAGGCGGCTATGACGTGCTCGCGACCCTGCGCGCCGCGCCGCCGCCGCATCGGATGCGGCCGACCGAACTCTATCGCGCGCTGGGCATATCGTCGGGCGGGCTGACTGCGCGGCTCAACAGGCTGGAGGTCGCGCGGATGATCCGGCGCCCTGCCGCAAGCGACGATAAACGCAGCGTTTTCGTCGAACTGTCGCCCAAGGGCAGGGGGCTGGTCGAGCAGGCGTTTCGGAGCGAAATGGCGCTTCAGGCGCGACTGCTGGCCGGGCTTGCCGACAAGGAGCAATGGGTGCTTTCGACCTTGCTCAAGAAGCTCGAAGCGACGATGGATTGCTAATCATTCGCAGCTTTATTGCTAATCTATCGCAATAAGGCGCGGGTCAGACGCCTTCGCGGATCAGCACGCCGCGCTGGCCGGGGACGCTGACTTCGAAGCGGAACAGGTCGCCGGCATGGGGCTCCTTCGCCAGATCGGCGGGGGCGATGTGCTTGTTGGCGGTGGTCGCGAACACGGTCTTGAGGTCGGGGCCGCCGAACGCGATCTTGGTGATCGCGCTGACCGGAAACTTGACTTCCTCGAGCAGTTCGCCGGCCGGCGAATAGCGGCGCACGCCCCAGCCGGCATAGAGACCGACCCAGACGCAGCCTTCGCTGTCGACCGTGGGGCCGTCGGGAAAACCCTCGCCATAGGGAATGCGGACGAATTCGCGGCGGTTGACCAGCATGCCGGCGGAGTCGACGTCGCAGGCGTAGATCACTCCGCCCAGCGTATCGACGTGGTAGAGTATCTTGCCGTCGGGGCTGACTGCGGGGCCGTTGGTGATCGCCACCAGCGGGCTGGTCGCGATGCAATGGCCGTCATCGCCGAGGCGATAGATCGCGCCGCTGATGGTTTCTTCGCTGTCGTCCATGCTGCCGAACCACAGGCGGCCCTGCGGATCGACGGTCGCGTCGTTGAGGCGATTGCCGGGCTTTTCGGGCTCGGGCGCGCAGATATGGGTGAAGCTGCCGTCGCGCTCGTCGAACCTGCTGAGCCCGGTCTGCAGGCCGGCGACGAAGCCGCCGCTCGCGATCGGCAGGATGAAGCCGATCTGGCCGGGGGAATCCCAGCTGCGGGTCGCGCCGTTTGCCGGATCGAGGCGGTGGATCTTGTGGCTCTTGATGTCGACGAACCAGAGTGCCTGGTCGCGCTCGACCCAGACCGGGCCTTCGCCGAGCGGCGCCCCGAGCTGCCAGATGCTGACCGGCTCGGAAATCGCCACTTTGCTCATCTCATCGCCATCCTGCGTCCACGAAATATTCGTGGCCCGTTACCAGCCGGGCGTCGTCCGAGGCAAGGAACAATGCCATCGCGGCGATGTCGTCGGGGAGGAGGCGACCCTCGAGGCACTGCGCCTTGACGATCTCGGCCTCGCCCTCGGGGGTGTACCATTGCATCTGGCGCGGCGTCTTGACGTTGCCGGGGACGATGCAGACCGAGCGGATATTGTGCGGGCCGAGCTCGCGCGCGAAGCTGCGGGTCAGGCCCTCGATGCCCGCCTTGCAGGTCTGGTAGAGCGTGAGTTCCTCGAGCGCGAGATGCCACGAGATCGAGCCGAGGTTGACGATCACGCCGCCGCCCTGCGCCTTCATCCCCGGTATCACCGCCTGCGCGGCGAAGAACAGGTGGCGCAGGTTCACTGCGATCCGATTGTCCCAATATTCGGGGGTGACCTGCTCGATCGTGTGGCGATCGTCGTTGGCGGCGTTGTTGATCAGCACGTCGAAGGCGCCATGCTCGTCGATCAGCGCATGGATCGCGGACTGGATCGCGGCGACGTCGGTAAGGTCGAGGCGCTGGAAGACCGGCGGGATATCCGCATCCTTCAGGCTCTCGACCAGGGCCGATGAATCTTCCTCGGCGATGTCGAAGAAGGTGACCTGCGCGTCCTGGCGGACAAAGCCCTCGACCATGCCGGCGCCGATCCCCGAGCCGCCGCCTGTGACCAGCACGCGTTTGCCACGAAGACTGGGATAAGTGGCTCGCTGATCGCGTGCGAGCGGCGAGTGCGTGGGATCAGCTTCGGACATGGAGCGGGCGGGTTCCTGGGAGCGCGCGGAGCGCGTGAGCATGGTTGCCATGAAGAGGGGGAGTCGATTCGCTAGTGAAGGAAATTTTCACGCGAGCAGGCCGCGCGCCACGAGGTTGCGCATCAGGTCGCGGATGCCGAACTCCCAGGGCGGTGCAGCCTTCGAGGTGGTGACGCGATTGACCAATGCGCCGAGCTTCGGCGTGGCGATGCGAACCATGTCGCCTTCCTTGTGCGTGAAGCCGCGGCCCGGATGGTCGCGATCCTGCACCGGCGCGAACAGCGTGCCGAGGAACAAGGCGAAGCCGTCGGGATATTGGTGCTCGCTCAGCGCCTGGCGGACGAGATCGGTCGGATCGCGGCTGATCTCGCTCATCTTGTTGGTGCCCGAGAGGCGATAGCCCTCGGGTCCTTCGATCTGGAGGTCGACCACGGCGGAGCGGACATCGTCCATCGTGAAGCTCGCGTCGAACAGGCGGATGAAAGGGCCGAGCGCGGTCGAGGCGTTATTGTCCTTGGCCTTGCCGAGGAGAAGAGCGCTGCGCCCCTCGAAATCGCGCAAGTTCACGTCGTTGCCGAGCGTGGCGCCGCGAGGATTGCCCTTGCTGTCGACGATCAGCACGACTTCGGGTTCGGGATTGTTCCAGTCGCTGTCCGAGCGGATGCCGACATCGTCGCCCCAGCCGACCGCGGAGAGGACCGGCGCCTTGGTGAACACCTCCGCATCGGGGCCGATCGCGACTTCGAGATATTGCGACCACATGCCGGCGTCGATCAAGGCGGTCTTGAGGCTGGCGGCCCCGGTGCTGCCGGGGACGACCGAGCGGATGCCGGATCCCACCTTCGCCTCGAGATCGCCGCGGATTTCCGATGCCTTGTCGGCGTCGCCGCGGGCACGTTCCTCGATCACCCGCTCGATTGCCGAGAGTGCGAAAGTGACGCCGCAGGCCTTGATCACCTGAAGGTCGACGGGGGCGAGCAGGCGGGGCCCGTCGGCAGTTCCGAGTGCCGCGACGCCGCAGATCCGGGGACCGGTGACGCCGGCGAGATCGTCGCGATCGAGCAGATCGGCGGCGGTCGGGGCGGTGCCGGAGACGTCGAGCACATCCCCGCCGCGGACCAGCACGGGCGTGGGCCCGGCATCGAGCAGGACGCGCCCGACCAGGGTCGCCTGTGCGTGATCGACAGGCAGCAATTCCATCGTAGAGGCTTCCAAGATCCCTCGCCTTGCAGGGTTTCGGTTCTGATAGCGCTACCATTGGGTTGCGCTGGAAGCGCTGTCAAGCCGGCAGCGCCGCGCGAGCCGCCATATGTCAGATAATTCGAGAACGCTGTCCAATCCGCCCGGCGAGGATCGCCCTGGCGCGCCGCCGGGGCGACACAGCGGCCGTCCCAATTAGCCCCCGGCGCGAGCATATATGCAGCTCTCTGCAGCGTTATTGATAGTGACTCGCAACAGCTTTAATATTAGTGCGCCGCAACGAATCAAGAAAAGGGGTCGTTGCGTTGCGTATTGTGAACCTGTTGCTGGCCAGTGTTGCTGCTGCCGCTTTCGCATTTCCTGCCTATGCGAAGGAGGATCCGGTTCCCGCCGACGATGCCACACAGCAGCGGTCCGAGGACATCATCGTGGTCGGCAAGAGCTATGGCCAGGAAGTCGGCAAGACCGTCACTCCGCTCAAGGACGTCCCCAACACCATTACCGTCATCGACCGCGAACAGATCGAGGCGCAGAACCTCCAGACGCTCGAGGATGCGCTGACCGCCACCAACGGCATCACCGTCAACGGCGTCGGCAGCGAGGATCCGTCGTATTTCTCGCGCGGTTTCGTGATCAACAACTATCTGGTCGACGGCGTGCCGACGCTGGCGTTCAACTTCCCGTCGGTCGTGCCCGACCTGTTCTTCTACGAGCGGCTGGAAGTGCTGCGCGGCCCGGCGGGCCTCTTCAGCGGGTCGGGAAATCCGGCGGGCAGCATCAACCTGGTCCGCAAGCGCCCGCTCGACGGCCTCCGCGTACAGGCGAGCGCCGGCGCCGGCAGCTGGAACAATTTCCGTGGCGAACTCGACGTCTCGGCACCACTCGGCGCTGGCGTCGGCGTCCGCGGCGGCATGATGGTGCAGGATCAGGACCAGTTCTTCGATGTCGCGCACCGCTTCCGCCTCGCCGCGTTCGGCACGCTGTCGGTCGAACTCGGTCCCGACACGACTTTCACCGTCGGCGGCAATTATGACCGCTATCAGCCCGCGATCCAGTCCGGTCTGCCGGGCTATGCCGGTACGACGACCGGCGGGGAGGGGCGGCTGCTCAACGTCGATCGTTCGACCTATCTCGGCGCGGACTGGAATAGATTCCGCTCGGACACCTGGACCGCTTATGCCGATCTGACGCACCGGATCAGCGACCGCTGGACGCTGCGCGCGAGCGGCCTTTACAGCGATGTCGAGCGGATCGACGTCTACAGTTATATCGGCAGTCAGGCAGTCACCACGCCTTCGAACCCTCCGGCCACCGGCGCACCTAACAACGGCGTGACCAACCATATTGCCTATCGCGGCGACAGCTACGCCAAGACCACTGCGTTCGATTTCAATGGCATCGGCAGCTTCCCGCTGTTCGGGCGCGACCAGACGCTGATCCTCGGCGCGGACTATCAGGCGCAGGATTACGACAGCTATTACACCCGCCTGTCCAATTATGCGCGGATCAACGTGTTCGATCCGGTGTCGCCTGCCGAGCCGCCGCTCGATCCCTATGGTCCGCTCAATTATTATCCGGTGCAGGGTTCGGGCGCGACATGCCCAGCGACCAGCACGCCGATCGTGCCGGCGCCCGCGAATTGCGTGCTTCAGGTCTATGGCGGCACCAACACCGTGGTCGAGCAATATGGCCTATACGGCCAACTGCGCCTGTCGCCGCTCGAGGGACTGACAATCACCGGCGGCGGCCGCCTGACCTGGTGGGAGAGCAACAACCAAGTGTTGCTGCCGACGCGCGGGAACCGCACCCGCCAGGGGATCGAGGGCCGGTTCACGCCCTATGCCGGCGTGGTCTGGGACGCGACCGACAATCTCAATTTCTATGTCAGTTATGCCGACAGCTTCTCGCCCCAGGCGGCGCCCAGTGGCCGTCGCAAGCCCGATGGTTCGGACGTGTTGCCCCTGATCGGCGCGCAGTTCGAAGCCGGCACCAAATTGTCGCTGATGGATGACACGCTGCTGCTCTCGCTCGCCGCCTATCAGATCGAGCAGACCAACCGCCTGTTCAACGATCCCGACGACGCCACCGTCTATCTGCAGGTCGGCAAGGTCCGCGCACACGGAATCGAGGCGGAGATCGGCGGCGAGATCCTGCCGGGGTGGCGCATCAACGGTGGGTATACCTACACCAAGACCAAATATCTTGAGAACGCGACCACTGCGTTCGAAGGCATCCCGCTCACTCCGATCATTCCGGAGCATATGGTGAAGCTGTTCACCAACTATGCGCCGATCGATGGGGCATTGCGGGGCTTCAGCCTCGGCGGCGGCGTTACTTGGTTCGACGCGACCTATGGTGGCAACCCGTTCTACATCAACGCGGCGAACCAGCCGGTGATCTCCACGATCGTGCGCCAAGGCGCCTATGCCGTGGTCGACCTGCGCGCGGGCTACAAGCTGAGCGAGCAGATTGCGCTCTCGATCAACGCCAACAATCTGCTCGACCGCAATTACTACGCGCGTATCTCGGCAACCGGGCGCGGTAATTATTACGGCGCCCCGCGCAGCGTGTTCGGCACGATCCGGTTCACGTTCGAATGAGCGGCGCCGGCCGCCTTTCCGGCAAGCCCTGGGCACGGCGCGGCGACATGGCGCTGCGCGTGCTCGCGGCGATCCCGCTGGGCTATGCCGTCGGCAGCCTGTGGGCGATGGCGCTCGCCCGAGTGATCCCGGGCGCGCGCTCCGAGGCGACGGTGATCGCCACCTTGGTCGCGTTCGTGATCTGCGCGGCCGCGGCGATGTGGGCCTTCGCGGCGCGCAGCGGCTGGCGGGCGGTGTGGACGCTGGCATTGCTCGGCGCCGTTGCCGGCGCGACTGCGTGGGCGTCGATCGAAGCGACGGGGCGGCTGTGAACAAGGGCTTTCGCCAATCGCAGGCGTTCCTGCACACCTGGTCCGGGCTGCTGCTCGGCTGGCTGCTGTTCGCGGTGTTCGTCGCGGGCACGATCGCCTTTTATCGCGAGGGATTGAACCGCTGGATGCGGCCCGAACTGGCGCGGGTCGAGCAACCGATGCAGGTGCTCGCCGGCGCACAGCGCTTTCTCGACAGGAAGGCGCCCGACGCGAAGAGTTGGTTCATTCCGATGCCGAACGCGCGCAGTCCCGGGACGCAGATCTTCTGGCAGCCCGAGCCGAAGAAGGGCGAACCACCGCGGCGGCGCGGACGGCGCAACAACCAGGCGCTGATCGGCTCCGATGGCGAGCCCGCCACGGTGCGCGAGACACGGGGCGGCGAGTTCTTCTATCGCTTTCATTTCGACCTTTATTACATGCCGGTGATCTGGGCGCGCTGGCTGGTCGGCTTCGCGACGATGATGATGCTGGTCGCGATCCTGAGCGGGATCGTGACGCACAAGAAAATCTTCAGGGATTTCTTCACGCTGCGGCGTGCGAAGGGGCAGCGCTCGTGGCTAGACGGGCACAATGCCAGTGCGGTGCTGGCGCTGCCCTTCCATCTGATGATCACCTATACCGGCCTCGTCACGCTGATGGCGATGCTGATGCCGTGGGCGGTGGTCGCCAATTACAGCGACGATGCGAAGATGTTCGAGACGCTGTTTCCCGAGGCGCCCGAAGTGGAGCGGACCGGGCAGCGCATGCCCATGGTGCCGCTGACGTCGATCGTGCAGGACGCCGAGCGCCGGCTGGGCGCACCGGCGGGCTTTATCGACGTGGCCTTGCCCGGCGACGCGGCGGCGCGCGTGACGATCAGCCGTAGTTCGTCGTCGATGCTCTCTGCGCGCACCCCGAGCCTGACCTATGAAGGCGCGACCGGCAAATTGGTCTGGCAATCGCCGGCCCCGGGCGGGGCGTCCGTAACCGCGGGCGCGATGATCGGGCTGCATGCGGGGCGCTTCGCCGATTATGGGATGCGCTGGATCTATTTCCTGTGCGGCGTGGCGGGTAGCGTGATGGTGGCGAGCGGGCTGGTGCTGTGGACGGTCAAAAGGCGCGAGAAATTGCCCGATCCCGCGCGGCCGCATTTCGGCTTCCGCCTGGTCGAGCGGTTCAACGTCGCAGTAATAGCCGGCTTCCCGCTCGGGATCGCGGCGATGCTGTGGGCGAACCGGCTGCTGCCGGTGGCGATGAAGGGGCGGGGGGAGTGGGAAGTCCATGTCCTGTTCCTCGCCTGGCTGGCGGCGCTGCTCCTCGCGCTCGTCCGGCGGCCGCAGATCGCCTGGACGATCGTGCTCGGCACCACCGGGATCCTGCTGGCGGCGATCCCGTTCTACAATCTCGCCGCCACCGAACAGGGAATCGCCGCGACGATCGCGCGCGGGGACTGGCTGATGGCGGGGACCGATGCCGTGATCCTGGGCTTCGGACTGGGGTTCGTCGCGATCGCGGCGCGCGTCGGCCGCTATCGCCCGGCGGCGCGAAAACCACGGCGGCAAGTGGTCGAGCAATCGGCGCCGGTGCTGGAGCCGGCGGAATGAGTCTGATCACGCTGCTCCTGGCGCTTGCGGGGTTCCTGCTGTTCGCGCTCGCCACCGACGAGCACCATCAGCGTCGTCTCGGCCGGCGCCCCGATGTCGGCACGCGGCGGCGGATGCGGCTTGCCGCATGGGTGTCGATCATCGCAGCCTTTCCTCCGGCCATCATGGCTTATGGCGCGGTCTTTGGTCCGATCCTGTGGGCGGGCATGCTGATGCTCGCGGCCGGCATCGTGTTTCTGGCACTCAATTTGTCGCCGGCGTGGCGACGCACCGACCGGCGTTCGTGATCTGCGTGCCGGCACATTCTGGAGGGAAGCGATGAAGCGACTGATATTGGCGGCTCTGATGCTCGGCTTTGCAGGTGCGGCGCAGGCGCACGAAGTGTGGATCGAGCGCGACGGCAACGGCCCGGTGCGGATCTATCTGGGGGAGCCGGGCGATCCGCTTCCCGAAGGCGGGGATCCGGAATTCGTCAAGCTCAAGGCGCCGAAGCTGCTTTCGGGCGGCGATGCGGCACTGGTGCGCAAGGCCGGCTATCTCGAAGCCGCGGCGCCGGCGGGCGACGTGCGCGCCTGGGACGACAATGTCTTCGCGCCGTGGGACGCCGAAGGGAAGAAGGAAGGCGTGGTCTATTATGCCCGCGCCGGCCGCAGCGATCCGCGCGCCTTGCTGCCGTTCGAGATCGTGCCGGCGGCCGCGAGTTCGGGCCGCTTCGTAGTGACGCGCGACAGCAAGCCGGTCGCGGGGGCAAAGGTGGTGGTGATCACGCCTGACAAATGGTCGAAGACGATGGTCGCGGATGCGGCAGGTGCGATCGAGGTGCCGGTGCGCGAGAAGGGACGCTATCTCCTGTCCGCGACGCAGAAAGAGGGCGCGGCGACGCTACCGGGCGGCGCAGTGGACGCAGTCCATCGGATCACGACTACGACGTTCGTGGTGGGGTGATGGCCTGGCCGGCGCGCCACGCGTCGATCGCATCAATCGCGCGCGCGCGCACTTCCTCGGGAGTGCCGCGCGCGTCGACCACGACGTGGCGGCTGGGGTCGCGCCTGGCCTGATCGAGATAGGATTGGCGGATGCGGCGGTGGAAATCCACGTCGAGCGTCTCGAACCGGCCCTCGTCGATCGCGCCGGCGCTGAGCCGCTGCCGGCTCCGCGCGAGGCCGATCGCCGGATCGAGATCGAGGACGACGACCAGGTCGGGCCAGACATCGCCGACCGCTTCCTTGTGGAGGTGGCGGATATAGGCGTCGGTCATGCCCCGGCCGGCGCCCTGATAGGCGATGGTCGAGCCGACATAGCGGTCCGACACCACCGAGATGCCCTGCGCGAGCGACGGCAGGATCACTCGGCGGACATGCTCGACGCGGGCGGCGGTCATCATCAGCAGCTCGGATTGCTGATCCCACGCATCGTCGGCACCCGACAGCAAGAGCGCGCGGATCCTTTCGCCCTGCGGCGTGCCGCCTGGCTCGCGCGTGGCGATCGCCGGAATGCCCTGGTTCGTCAGATGCGCGAGGATACAGGTCACGATGCCCGACTTGCCGGATCCGTCGACCCCCTCGACTGCGTAGAAGCAAGCAGCTTTGCCCATGCGCCACGCCTTAGCATGGCGGCGGGCGTTGTCACGGCGTGGCGGAGCGGGCCTCGGGCGGCATGGCCGGCGCGTCGTGGCCGAGATGATGCGCCGCGCGCGCCATTTCGAGCGCCGCTTCGGCCTCGACCGCGTGGCTGTAGAGGAAGCCCTGGCCAAACTCGCAGCCGAGACCTGCGAGCAGCACCGCGCTCTCGTCGGTCTCGATGCCTTCGGCGGTGACCGGAAGGCCGAGGCCTTCGCTGAGGCTCAGGATGGCGCGGACGATCTGGCCGTTGTCGCCGGCGCGCATGTCCTGGACGAAGCTGCGATCGATCTTGATCCGGTTGAACTGCAACTCGCGCAGATGCTTGAGGCTGGCATAGCCGGTGCCGAAATCGTCGAGCGCGATCTGGATGCCGGCATTGCGCAGCGAGAGGAGGATCACGCGCGCCGCCTCGATATCCTCGACCAAACGAGTCTCGGTGATCTCTACGATCAGTCGGGCAGGGGCGAAGCCGGTGGTGCACAGCACCTGGAGGATGCGCTGGGGGAGCCACGGATCGTTGAGCTGGAGCGGCGAAATATTGACCGACAAGGTCAGATGCTGCGGCCATCGCCGTGCCTCGATACAGGCGCGGCGCAGCACGGCGAAGCCGAGATCCTGGATCATCCCTGCATCCTCGGCGATCGGGATGAACAGATCGGGGCCGATCAGCCCGCGCGTCGGATGGTTCCAGCGGGCGAGCGCCTCGAAGCCGATCATCTCGCCCGAAGCGAGCATCACGATCGGCTGGAAATAAGGGACGAACTCACCACGATGGATGCCGGCGTGCATGTCGAGCTCGAGCTCGGCGCGTTCGCGCATCTCGGCCTCGATCTCCGCCGCGAAGACGCAATAGTTCGAACGGCCCGATCGCTTGGCGTGGTACATCGCGAAATCGGCGGCGCGCAGCATCTCTTCGGCGTCCGATGCGCCGGAAGCGCACGTGACCAGGCCGACCGAGGCGCTGACTTCGGCGAGCCCGCCGCGCAACTGGACCGGCCTGGCGACCAACGCCAGGATCGCCTCGGCGGTCTCGACCGGTTCGAGCGAGCCTGCCGGATATTCGAGAACGCAGGCGAATTCGTCGCCACCGATCCGCGCGACCAGCCCGGACTCGCCCGTCAGCTGTTCCAGCCGGCGCGCGATCGTGACGAGCACGGCGTCGCCGCCTTCATGGCCATAGGTGTCGTTGACCGGCTTGAAACGATCGAGATCGAGCACGAAGACGCTGATCTCGGTCGCGGGCGCGAGCCTGGCCGCGCGGTCCGCGATATGGGCCACCAAGGTGCGGCGATTGGCGAGGCCGGTGAGCGAATCATTTCGGGCGAGCTGATTGGCTTCGCCCTCGGCGCGCTGGCGCCGCAGCAGTTCGTGCCGCAGCCCCCGCGTCCGGCCGACGAGCAGCACCATGTAGAGCAGGCCGGCGATGCAGAAAGCGGGAAAGATCTCGTCGAGCTGCCAGCGTTCGTGCTGGATGGCGAAGGCATGGAAGCTCTCGCTCAGATCGAGCAGGGCGCCGAGCAGCAGCATCGCCGCCACCGGGGCAACAATGATCACATAGTCCCGATAGCTGACGAACCACCGCCGCAGCCAGCCCTTCATTGCCTAACTCCCTGAGGCGCGATGCCTCCAACATACTTTATAGGAGGTTATTCAGGGCTTTGGGCGCGAGCGTATTTGCGGCTTCAAGGAAAGATCGCGCCGACCAGGGCGGCGAGGCGCGCGGGATCGCAATCGTCGAGGACGATCTCGAGCTCGGGATTGCTGCTATAGCCGATCATGCGTCCGTCGCGATCGGACCCGACCGAGAGCAGCCGCCATCCCGCTTCCTCGCGCAGTGCCGCGAGGCTGCCGGGGGAGGGGAAGCGATCGGGGTCGACGATCACCACGGCCTGGCCGGGAAGGCCGCCGCCGAGCGTGGCGCGGCAGACCTTGAGCCCGAAGGCGCGCGGGCCAGCGGCGTGCGGCGCTTCGGCTTTCTCGGGCGTCGGCGTATCGGCGATCAGCCCCTGCGCGAGCGGGGCGCCGAGCACCGGGACCAGCCTGATCGACACTGCACCCGTCACCGGCAGCGGCGCCACGACCGGATCGGGAACCGCGTCACTGGTCTGAAGCGCGGCCGAGATCTCGGCGATCCGGGCGCGCGTCCGCTCGTGGCGGGCGGCAGGGCTGGCGATGTGAGCGAAGAAGTCGTCCAGCGCGCCGCTGGCGTGCAGCGCGGCGACGGACTGGCGCAGCTCGGTCTCGTCGGGGACGCGGAAAAGCTGGTACAAGGTGTGTTGCGTGGCGGCATTCCAGCGAGCGAACGTTTTCTGCGCGTTTTCGATGCGCGACAAATTGACCGGGGCGAGGCCGTAATCGCGTTCGATTGCGGCGATGGTCAGCGCCGGATCGCCGACGCGCCGCGCGCGCAACGCCGCCGCGAGCAGCACGGCGAAGTGCTCTTCTGCGAGATCGTTTGGCGTGCCGTCGAGGAACGGCTCGGCCCACAACGCAATGTCGAAGCCGGGCGCGTCGACGTCGAGCAGCAAATCGGCAGGCGCGATGGCGAGCGCCGCGGCGATGCGACGGATTTCCTCGGCGCGCGGAACCACTTCGCCGCGCTCGATCTTGGACAGGCGGATATAGGGGATGTCGGGGATCGTCGAGGCAAGGCGCAGCAGCCTGACATGCCCGGCTGCGCGGCGCTGCTCACGCATGCGATTGGGGAAGACGAAGCAGCGATGCATGTCGACCGGCACAACGCCGGTCGCTGCGCGGGCGCCGCCCTGCCGCTTTCCCTTCCCCTTTGCCATCGCCATGCCGGTCCTCCGCGGACTAATGCCGCTTGTGAACCCTCATGAAGCGAAACAAGAATAATGCAAGGTTAACGCCGTATCCTTTAATAGAATGAGCGTCCGTTTAGTGGAACTTGAATCCAAACTTAATGGAGCGAGCTTTCCCGTCGCTGGGCGAGCAATGCGCAGGGGCCGGACGGATCGAGCGCCACGATCGCGAGCAGCGGGGCGCTGCCGGTCGCTTGGCGGAGCAGCCAGCCAGACGCCGAAGGCGCGGGGTGATCGGGGGCGAACGCCACGCCGGCGCCATCGGTGATCACACCGAAACCCGCGGGGGGGCTCGGCCAGCGGCCGGCGAGATATTCGAGGAGTTCGGCCGCGGCTTCCTGAAGCGCACCTTCTTCGGTGTCGACTGCGCAAAAACCCGCGGGCGAGGCGCTGATCTCGGCGACCTTGGCGAAATCGTCCGAGCGCCACCAGAGCAGGTGAATGGCGCCGGCCGCATCGGTCTCGAGACCCATGAACAGGCCCGCGCCTTCGGGCAGCAGCGGCAGCGCGCAGCGCGCCACTTCGCGGGCCAGCGCAGTCAGGCGGCGATTGGGACGAGGCATCATTGCCCAGCCGCCATGCGTGCCTTCGCCCATCTCGATCTCGCCGTACATAGAGCCTCTCCAGCTATCTGCCTACATTATAGGAAGAATACGGATGTGCGGGTGGTCTGGCGAAATTAGTGCAGAATGGCGGTCGAAGGGGCAGCGGCCTGAGCGATGAGCACCGCCTCGACGCGCTCGACGCTCTCGACCGGGGCGGCCAGCGCGACGTTCAGCTCGGCCGGCTGGATGGCGCGGACGCTGGCGAGGCGGTTGTGCGGCTGATCGGCATCGGGCAGCAGCGAGGTGGTCGCCGGTGCCGGCTGGCGGCGCTTGGTCGCGGCGCGGCCATATTCCGCCATCACGGCGAAGCGCGGATCGGCAGCGGCGATTTCGGCGAGCGTCTTGGCGGCGCGCTTGGTGATCTGACGGACGCGCTCCTTGGTGACGCCGGTCTCGAGCGAGAGATCGTCGAGGGTCGAGGCCTGGAACACGCGGCGGACGACGATGTCGCGGTCGCGGCTCAATTTGGCTTCGAGCTTCTCGAGCTCGGCGGGATCGATGCCGTAGGTGGCGGTGCGGAGACGCGGGCCTTCGCGGCGGAGAGCGGCTTCCTCACGCTTCGGACGGGGACGGCGGCGGAGCGCCTCGATGCCGACCTTGCGGAGGTGATCGACATAGGCGTCGACCAGCGAGGCGATCGCGCCTTCCGAGAGATAGTCCGATGCGGCGGCTTCGGTCCGGGCGAGGGCGTCCTCGTCCTCGATCAGCGTCTCGGGCGACATTTCCTCGCCGTCCATGCCGACGGAGAGCGCGTTGAGCGACACGGTGGTCGCCTCGACCTTCTTCGCCGAGGGGCGCTGATCGGTCATCAGGCGGAAGCGGAGGCTCTGGAGCTCGCCGCGGATCTGCCAGTTCACGAAAGTGGTGAACTGCGCCTTGGCGGGGTCATAGGCCTCGATCGCGCGGTGAACGGCGATGGCGCAGCACTGCTCGGCATCGTCCCAATGGGCGACCAGGCCGTACTGGCGGATGAAGTGGCGGATGCGCGGGGCGATCAGCTTGAGGATCTGGGCGAAGGCACGATCGACATACACGCGCTGACGATTGCTGCGGTTGCCGTCGGCGGGCGTGTTTTCGATGACGGTGGCAACGGCGGCTTCGAGCGCGATCGTGATCTTCGACATTTTGCAATCCCCTGTTTCGTGGAGGCCGCCCTGAGGCTGCCCTTTCGACAGGGACACTGATGCCAGTTAATCCTTTAACGGATGTAAACCGCTCCTATATGTAAAATTACGCAGTGGGGATGGCCCGTAGGTGGGGCGGAACCCGCAGAAATCTACGATCTACAATGGTTTACGGGTTGCTAACCGCGCCATGGCGCATGGTAAACAGTGATTTCGTTATAGGAAGAAATCTACGCCGCGAACGCGTCGGGGCGAATTTTCCGATCGATGAAGCCCAGCAGCCACTGGCGATGCGCCTGGGTGGCGTTGCCCGTGCTGGCGATGCGCTGCTCGGCCGCCGACGACCCGATCTGGGCCGAAAGGAGCATGCGGGCGCGGCCCGCGTCGATCCCGCCGCTCAGGAACTTCCTGGCGTCGCCAAGCCCGAGATGGTGGCCGAGATAGGCGGCTTTGGCGAGCGTCTCGGCATCGGTGCGGACCCGGACCCCGACCTGTTCGAGCCGATCGAGATTGCATTTGGCGAGATCGGCGACGCCGAGGATCGAAGCCTGCGGATCATAGCGCAATGCGAGCAGTTCGGCGCGGTTGCCGGTCTGGAGCCGCCCACGGCCGTCGAGCCAGCCGCGATCGGCGGCATACGTGTTGAGCCAGGTGCCCTGGGTCTGTGCCAGATCCTGCCAGGTACCGCTGAGGAACTGGCCGAGCCCGGCGGCGCTCGAGCGCGGGTTGCGCGAATGGGTGTTCCAGCTGCCGTCGCCGGTCTTGGCGGCTTCGGCATCGACGATCGCGGCCAGCGCGGAGGCGGGGATGCCGGTGCGCGCTTCGGCCATTGCGAAGGTGCCGGCGTAGCGCGCATTGGCGCCGAGCTGGAGGTTGCCGTTGCTGCCCGCCGCGCCATCGCCGGTCGACAATCGCACGGGCGTATAAGCGGTGCGCGGCTCGTCGGGATCGATCGTGCCGGCGCCGGTGGTGCCGATACCGACTTTGGCCGGCTGACTGACCGGAGCCGCGTCGGCCGGCTTGTGGCAGTTGCATGCGCAATGGCAGGCGCAGGGCGCCTGCGCGCCGGCCATGCTTTCGCGGCCGCCGAGCAGGCCGAGCAGCGAATCCATGTTCATATTGTTGCCGCCGAAGGGCGAGGCGTCGCGCGCGTCTTTGCTGTCGCCGTCGCCGAGCGCGGCGCGCCACAGCCGGCTCGAGAGCTGCGACTGTGCCTCCGCATAGATGACTTGCGCGCGCTTCTGCGGAGAGAGAGCGGCGAGTTGCGTCGGATTGATCATGCCGGGCGACGCTTGCTGACGGCGCGGGCGCGCAGGAAGCGGGCGGCGGCGATGTCGTCGATCGCGCTCTGTTCGGCGAGCGCAATGGTGCGTTCGGCCTCGTCCTCGTAGCGTTCGGCCGCGCCTTCGATCGCGCGCATCGTGCCATAGGCTTCGATGGCCTTGTCGCGCAGTCGGACGAGCCGGGCCTGGGCGAGATAGGCTGCCTCGTCGAGGCGGGCGCGTTGGGCCTTCATCCGCGCGGTCCATGCGTCGCTGGCGAAAGGAAGAGCGGAAGCGAGCGCGCGTTCCTCGCGCAGCGTGGCGTCATGTGCGCGGGTCTGGGCTTCGAGCGTGGTGATGCGCTCGACCTCGACGCTGATCGATACCTTGACGGCGTCGACTTCGCGGCGGTGGACGCGCAGTGCTGTGTCGAACGGAGTCATGCGGCGATCCCGAGAGGCTCGGCGGCGAAGAGCTCGCTGCCCAGGATTTCCGCGAGAGCGGCGAAGCCGGCATCGGCGTTGCCGCGCTCGTTCTTGCCCTGGTTGATCAGCGCCTCGATCTGCGGAGCGAGTGCCACCGCGCGATCGACTTCTTCGGACGAGCCGGCTTTATAGGCGCCGAGGCGGACCATCTCTTCCATATCGGCATAGGTGGACAGCAATTTGCGCGCGGCGATGCGCGTCGCGTTCTGCTCGTCGTTCATGCAATGGGGCAGGGTACGCGACACCGATTTGAGCACGTCGATCGCTGGATAGCGGCCGCGCTCGGCGATTGCGCGGCGCATCACGACGTGGCCGTCGAGGATGCCGCGAACCGCATCGGCGATGGGCTCGTTATGGTCGTCGCCGTCGACGAGGACAGTGAACAGGCCGGTGATCATGCCCTTGCCGGGCTCGCCAGGGCCGGCGCGCTCGAGCAGGCGGGGCAATTCGGCGAAAACGGTTGGGGTATAACCCTTGGTGGCAGGCGGCTCGCCCGAGGCGAGGCCGATCTCGCGCTGTGCCATCGCGAAGCGAGTGACCGAATCCATCAGGCAGAGGACGTTCAGACCCTGATCGCGGAAATGCTCGGCGACGGCGAGGGTAGTCCATGCGGCCTGGCGGCGCATCAGTGCGGGCTCGTCCGAGGTGGCGACGACGACGACCGAGCGGGCCATGCCCTCGGGGCCGAGATCGTCCTCGATGAATTCCTGAACCTCGCGGCCGCGTTCGCCGATCAGGCCGATGACGGCGACGTCGCACTCGGTCCAGCGCGCAAGCATCGAGAGGAGGACCGACTTGCCGACACCCGAGCCGGCGAACAGGCCGAGCCGCTGGCCGACGCAGAGCGGCGCGAACAGGTCGAGCGTTCGCACGCCGGTTTCGATGCGGCGACCGACGCGCGCGCGGTTGGAAGCGGCGGGGGGCGAGGCCTTGATCGGCTGCGGATCGGCGCCGTTGTGAAGCGCGCCGAGACCGTCGACCGGGCGGCCGAGACCGTTGATCATGCGGCCGAGCCATGCGGTCGACGGGCGGATGCTGAACTGGCCGGCGGCGAGTTCGGCACGCGAACCGAGACCGACGCCTTGCGGATCGACAAAGGGAAGGCAGAGCGCGACGTTGCGGTCGAGCGCAGTGACTTCGGCCTCGACTTTGCCGCTGGAGCCCTGGATTTCGACGCGGCTGCCGATCTGCGCGACTCCGGCGAGCCCCTCCACTTCGATCAGCGCGCCGCGAACCGCGACGACGCTGCCGAAGCGGCGGTCGGGCACCATATTGCGGATCGCGCGGGCGGCGCTGGGGAGAGTCTGCACGCGCAGCGGTCCTTACGCGGCCTGAGCTTCGGTTACGACGTCCTCGAAGCCGATCAGCTCGCGCGCGGCCGAGAGCGCCTTGTAATATTCGCCTTGGGCGATGTCGTGCGCGAAGCCGATGCAGGCAGTCCGCGCCTCGGGAGCAGTGAGCGTGGCGACCAGATTGCCGATCAGCGTGACGATATTGTCCTGGTGCTGGCTGCGATTGGCCGGATCGATATAAGCGAGCATCGCAGTGAAATAGAGCTGGCGCGCCGGGGTGGTGGCTTCCTCGGGCTGCATGACTTCGCGGCCGCGCAGGATCGACACCTGGTTCTCGACCGCGATCTGCGTGCGGCCGACCGCGCGCAGGACGGCGCCGTTGACGATCGCCTTCTCGCCGTCGCGAAGCGTGATGCGGAGCATGGGGACAAACCTTTCGTATGCGTTTCTCCCATTATAGGAGCGACGCGGCCGACAGGTTTTTTGGTAGGCAAATTTTGCCGGGCATTTGGTTCGGTCTGCGGTCCTCCTAGAATACAGCTGTGGCCTGCGCGATCGATCCGCGGGCGTCGTCAGGAGTGTATGACTTGAGCCTTTATTCCGCTCTCTACGCCGGTGTATCCGGCCTCAGCGCTCAGTCGAGCGCAATGGCGACCGTCGCCGACAACATCACCAACATCAACACCGTCGGCTACAAGGGCGTCGAAGCCCAGTTCCGCACCATGGTCACCGACGGCCGCGCCAAGAGCAACTATTCGGCCGGCGGCGTCGCCGCGGCGCCGATGTCGATGGTGTCGAAGCAGGGCCTGCTCCAGGCTTCGGGCAGCAGCACCGATCTCGCGATCGACGGCGGCGGCTTCTTCGTGACGCGTGCCACTTCGGACTCGAGCGGCGACGTTGCCTATACCCGCGCAGGCGCATTCCGTCCGGACGAGGAAGGCTTCCTCCGCAATCCCGCCGGTCTCTATCTCTATGGCTGGCCCCTCGACGCCACCGGCGACTATACCAACACCGGCAGCATCGGCGCGCTCGAGCCGGTGCGGGTGAGCGACCTGGTCGGCACCGCTTCGCCGACCACGCGCATCCAGGCGCGCATGAACCTGCAGTCGACCACCACGACCTACGCCGGCGCCTATACCGCCGGTAACATGGCCTCGGGCACGGTCACGCCGCAATTCTCGCGCTCGTTCGACGTGTCGGATGCGCAGGGTGGCACGCACCGCGTGACGATGGGCTTCATCAAGACCGGCCCGAACACCTGGCAGAGCGAAGTCTATGCCAATCCGGCCAGCGACGTCACCGCCGCCAATGGCCTGCTCGCCAGCGGCACGATCAGGTTCAACGGCGACGGCAGCCTCGACCGGACCGGTTCGAGCCCGGCATTGTTCGCCCCGCTCAACGTCACCTGGACCAACGCTGCCGGTTCGGTGCCGATCACGCTGGCGATCGGCAGCGACGACGGCATCGATGGCATCACCCAGTCCGGCGACGAAAGCTCGCTGATCTCGTCGAACGTCGACGGCGGCATGCTCGGCAACCTCTCGTCGGTCGAGATCGACAAGCAGGGCGTGGTCAACGCGATCTTCTCCGACGGCTCGAGCCGTTCGGTGTTTCAGTTGCCGATCGCGACCTTCCAGAACCCGGACGGGCTCACGCGCGTGTCGGGCAATGCCTATACGATCAGCCGCGCCTCGGGCGGCATGACGCTCAATGCGCCGGGCCAGCTCGGCGCGGGCAGCATCGCTTCCAACTCGCTGGAGGCCTCGACCGTCGATCTGGCGGGCGAGTTCACCAACATGATCCGTTTCCAGCGGGCCTATAGCGCATCGTCGAAGATCATCACCACGGTCGACGACATGCTTCGCGAAGTGAGCGACCTGAAGCGTTAATCCTCCAATATCCGAGACCTAAGCGATGTCGCTCAATCACATTCTCGGATCCGCGGTTTCCGGCCTGGCAGCAGCCCAGGCCGGACTCCGCTCGGTTTCGAACAACATCGCCAATGTCGGCGTGTCGGGGTATGCGCGCGAGCGCGTCAACCTCACCACCGGCGTGGTCTCGGGCCAGGTGGCCGGCGTCGTGGTGGGCGAGCCCAGCCGCGTCGCCGACCGCTTTCTCGAAGCCAATGTCTATCGCCGCGCAGGCGATTATGGCCGCGCGGACGTCACGGCAGGCTATCTTGATCGGCTCCAGGCACT
Source organism: Sphingomonas psychrotolerans (assembly GCF_002796605.1). Lineage (NCBI taxonomy): Bacteria > Pseudomonadati > Pseudomonadota > Alphaproteobacteria > Sphingomonadales > Sphingomonadaceae > Sphingomonas > Sphingomonas psychrotolerans. The sequence continues at coordinate 1,952,937 of NZ_CP024923.1, read as the reverse complement.
GCTCGGCCAGCCGGGCGCGACTTCGGGCCTGCCGGCGCGGCTCGACGCAGTCACTGCCTCTGCGGTGGCGATGACCGGGTCGCAATCCTCGGCGCAGACCGTCGCGGTTTTCACGTCCGACGTGCAGGACGCGATCGATTCGATGCAGCAGATCCAGACCGACGTGAACGGGCTGCGCGGCGACGTTGAATCCGAGGTTGGCTATTCGGTCGACAAGATCAACAGCCTGCTCAAGCGCATCCACGATCTCAACGGCACCGTTTCGGCGGCGACCGGGCTCGGCAAGAATATCGGCGGGGCCGCGGATCAGCGGATGAGCGCGATCGAGGAACTGAGCGGACTGATCGCAGTCAATGTCCGCGACCAGCCCGACGGCCGCGTCTCGATCGAGACCGCCAATGGCGGTGTGCTGCTCGACAAAAGGCTGCGCCAGCTTTCCTATCCGAATGGCGGAGGCGGCGGCACTTCGCAGGCCACCTATCCGACAATCGAAATCCGCTTTGCCGAAGACAGTGGCGCGATGGGTGCGGCGACGGGCGAGAAGCTCGATTCCGCGGCTGTCGGCGGCAAGCTGGGCGGATTGCTCGACTTGCGCGATCGCGCCCTTCCGGCCTTTTCCGAACAGATGGGCGTGCTCTTCTCCGGACTGTCCGAGGCACTCAATTCGGTCTCCAACGCAGGCAGCACCGTGCCGCCTCCCGTGAGCCTCGACGGCCGCCAGACCGGATTGGTCGGCAGCGACCGGCTGGGCTTCACCGGCGCTGCGACCTTTGCGGTGACCAAGGCGGACGGGACGCTGGTCGCCAAGACCAGTGTGGATTTCAGCGCGATGCCCGCCGGGGCGACGATCGACGACATGGTCACGGCGATCAACACCGGCCTTGGCGGCGCGGCCACTGCGAGTTTCACCGACGGCAAGCTGAGCATCAAGGCGAACGGCGCCGGCAACGGTGTGGTCGTCGCGCAGAACCAGGCCAGCCCAAGCGCGCGCGCCGGGGTCGGCGTCTCGCAATATTTCGGCCTGAACGACATGGTCCGCAGCGATTCGAGCTCGCTGGTCCCCTCGGGGCTCGTCCCGGGCGACGCGCATGGCTTCGCCACCGGCGAGACTGCGCAAGTCGTGCTGCGCGACGCCACCGGCCGCGCGCTGACCAGCTACACGCTCAGCCCGGCGTCGGGCGGTAATGTCGGCGATCTTGTGTCCGAACTCAATGCCAGCCCGTTAGGCGATTTCGGCGATTTCAGCCTCGACGATCGTGGTCGCATGCGCTTCGAGCCGGCGGGTGCCCTGTCGGGTGCGACACTTTCGGTCCCCTCGGACTCGACCGACCGCTTCGGCACCGGACGCGGCTTCACCGCGATGCTCGGCCTGACCGGTGCGTCGAGCGGGCTGCAAAATGCGCAAGTGCGTCCCGAAGTGCTCGCCAACCCCACCAAGCTTCCGCTCGCGCGGTTTCAGGAGACGGCGGCGGTGGGCGCAAAGGCGCTCGGCGCGGGCGATACGCGCGGTGCGACTGCGTTCGTCGACAAGCTGGCCACCGGAATCGACCTCGGCAAGGACGGCACCGCCACGGTCGAGCGCTTCTCGAGCCTGCTGCTCGGCCGCGCCGGACTCGAGGCGAGCCAGGCGGAGGACAATCTGCTCGACTCCGCCGCGCGGCGCGACGATGCGATCAACCGCCGCGACAGCTTCTCGGGCGTCAACATCGACGAGGAGCTGGCGCAAATGGTGATCCTGCAGAACAGCTATTCCGCCGCCGCGCGGATAATCTCCACGGCGTCGGAAATGTACGACACCTTGCTCAACATGGTCTGATCGGAAACAGAATGACTCGCGTAGCCTCCATTCCGCTCCAGCGTACGATGTCGGGCGCAATCCAGCGCGCGCAGGAGAAGCTGGCGATCACCCAGCAACAGCTTTCGACCGGCAAGAAGGCGGCCGACTTCGCCGATCTCGGCACCGAGACGGTGCGTAACCTCTCGGCCCACAGCCTGCTGGCTCGTCAGGGCGCGCAATCGACCGTGTCGAAGCGGGTCGAGACGACGCTGTCTCTCTACCAGGGCCATCTCGACGGCATCGAGAAGGCAGTGGGCGATCTCAAGACCGACATCCTCAAGGCGATCGGCACCGGCGACGCCGCCGGACTGCAGGAAGCGGTCGAGACCGCGTTCAGCCAGTATCGCAGCTCGCTCAACGGCGGCGAAGGCGGCGCGCCGCTGTTCGCCGGCTCGCAGACCGGCAGCAATCCGTTCACGCCGGATACGCTTGCCGATGTCGCCACGACCAACGTCGCCGACGCGTTCCAGGACGACGGCGTCCGTTCGACCGCGCGCGTCGCCGACGGCGTCGACGTGACCTATGGCATCACCGCCAGCGCAGTGGGCAAGGACTTGTACGCAGCATTCAAGACGATCGCTCAGGCCGGCGCAATCGGCGCCAAGCCGACCGACGCGCAGCTCGATGCGCTCAAGCAGGCGGTAGGTCAGCTCGGCACGGGGATCGACAGCCTGCGGGCAGTCAATGCGGACAATGGTCGCAAACAGAACCAGGTCGAGACGCTGACCACGCGCGGCCAGCAACGTGCGTTGCTGCTCGAGAGCGTCATCGAGACCAACGAGGATGCCGATCTGGGCCAGGTCGCGCTCGATCTCGCGCAGCAGAAGACGATGCTGCAGGCGAGCTATTCGGTGTTTTCGCAGCTGTCGGACCTGAGCCTGGTCAACTACATCCGCTAATCGCGTTTTCGAACGCCGGCGCTATCCACCGTCACCCCGGCCGAGTGCCGGGGCCACTTCGCCATTGGGCGAGACCCTCGAGAGGCGCGGCTACGTAGCAGCGCGTCCTCAGAGTGCCTCGCCTGCGGAGACGTGGACCCCGGCACTTCGGCCGGGGTGACGATGTTCAGGGGTGCTTTTACGAAGCCGCGTCGAGCAGGTCGCCGGTCGAGCCGGCGGGGCTGGCTTGCGGGATTGCGGCCATCGCCGCGCCGATCGCGGCGGGATCGATACTGCCGACATCACGAGTCAACACGTCGAATGCCTGTCCGCTGGGCAAGGCCTTGAACGCGGCGGCATAACGCGTGCGCAACAGCTCGAGCTGATCTTCGCGGCCAAGCATTGCGAGCGCGACGGCCTGACGGAGGATTGCCGCCTGCGCAGGTTCGCTCAGAACGCCTCTGGGGGCGGAGAGGGTGTTTTCAGTGACGAAGCTGCCCCAGTCCTTGACCTGCCAGTGCATCTCGGCGCGGATCGTGTGCGCGTCGGGCAAGCCGTCGAGCGCGGCCATTGCGGCGTCCATCTTGCCGAGCCGAAGCAGCGCTACGGCCTCGACGCGCTTGCGATCGTACCGCATCGCGTCCGAATAACTAGGCTGCTCGGTGGTGCGGATCGCGTCGAGTGCCCGGTCGGGGCGGCCCGAAAGGATATGGAGCGCCGCCACCTTCACCGAGAGCGGACCTTGCGCCACGTCCTGTGCGCGCTGGGTGAGCTGATATTGCAGCAGTTCGGCGGCGCGGGCGTAGAGCGACGCATCCTGCAACCGGATGGCGAGACGGAGCACCAGCGCATCGCCTTCGGCACCGGCGGGAGCCAGCTCGCGATAATCCCAATAGAGGCCGGCGGCCTCGGGCAAAGCGACGCCGCTGTCGGGCGCGAGCGCTGCGGAGAGCGCCGCCTGCAACTCGGCGAGCATCGGCGCGGCCTTCATGCCGAGCTTGAAATAGCGGATCAGCGCGGCGCCGGCACGGAGCTGGCCGCGCAGGTCATGCGCCTCGTTGGCGACACGCAGCTGGATCTCGAGCGCGCGCTGCTCGATCGCACCCCCGCGCCAGCCGAAGCGCAGCGCGTCGAGCTGCTTGAGTGCCTCGGCCGGGGCAAGATTGTGCAGAGCGAGGCCGGCCTCGATCGTGCCGAGCTTCGCCTGCGCCTTGATCTCGATGCCGCCGGCCAAGGCCGCGCGTTCGAGACGAAGCTTGCCGGCCTGCGGATCGCCGGCAACGAGGAGCGCGCGGCCGCGCAGGACATTGGCCTGCGGGTTATGATCGCTGAACAGATTGAGCCAAGCGAGGGCCGGCCGCGGCTGGCCGGCGTCGATCGCGGCGGCGGCGGCGGCGAGCACGAACGGCGTGCGCGCCTCGGGGCTGCGGCCGTTGATCGCGGGGAGCGCGCAATTTACCTGACGGACCGCAGCCTGCGGATCGCCGGCATGGGCGAGCGCGCGCATCCGCCACGCACAGGCCTCCGGGTTGACGGCGAGGTCGGCGGCGGCGAGCGCCGATACGGCATCCTCATCGCGTTCGACCAGAGTCAGCGCGACGCCGCGGGCCAGCAGGAAGGGGGCGACGAGGCCGAGATCGCGGTCGCTCGTTTGCATCACGTCGAGCACGCCGAGCGCATCTGCGCCGCGGCCTTCGCCGATCAGGCCGAGCGCATAGTTCCATCGGCGCAGCTGACGGTTGTCCGGGCGCGAGGCGGCGAGCAGCGCCCAGCCGGCGTCGCCGGTCTCGCCATGCCAACTCGACGCGCCGGTGATCATCGGCAGCTGCGCGAGTTCAGCCGCAAAGGGAGGGAGCGTGGCAGGTGCGGCGTTGACCCCGGGCGTATTCGCAGGCGTGGCTTCGGGAGCGGCCGCATGCGGCGTGACGGTGGCGGCACCGGCGAGCAAGGCGATGAGTGCGGTCCGCATCAGCCGAGGCCCAGCGGACGAATGACCGCGACCAGCACGCCGCCCGCCGCGCAGGCCAGCAGGAACAGCCCGGCGGGGAGCAGGGGAAGGGTGCCCTTGCCGGCAGCGGCGCCGGGATTTTCGGCAAACGCAGTCGCCGCGCCGCCGCTGACTTCGAACGAATTCGGGTCGACGTCGACCGCGACCGCGTTGCCGCGACGGCGGTCGGATTCTGACGGATCCTTGACGACGCGCATCCGTCCAGGGCGTTGATCGTGACTCACTGGGACACCTTCTGGCTCATTTCATTCTATTATAGAGGCATGGGGGCGCACTCGACCGCCCGAGCCATGGAGTTTCGATTGTGCGTAGAGGTCTGGCCACGCTTGCGCTGATGACGGCGCTGGTGCCCTTCCCGGGCGGCGGGGCGCAGGCGTCCGGCGGCGGCGGGGGTGATGGCGCCGACGCCAGCGGGCTCAACCTCGTCTCGATGGAAGAAGTGATCGTGCCCATCATCGAGGCCGATCGCGTCGCCGGCAACATGCGCTTCAAGCTGGTGCTCGAGGCGCACGACGCCGCGACCGCCGCCAAGGCGACCGCCGAGATGCCCGCGCTACGCGAGACGACCGTGGCCACCGCGCTCGAATTCGCCCGGCTCAATGCCTCGGGCATGCGTGCGGTCGATGCCGGGCGGCTCAATCACGATATGAACGCCGCGCTGAAGGCCGCCGAACCGGGGCTGACCCGGGTGCTGATCGTCGAGATCGCCGCCGCGCATAACTGATCCTTGCGGCGAGCCGTAGCAGGTCGTGCCCGGATTTCCTGACACTGGAGCCTGCGTCCGCTATTGGTGGACAGCAGCTTGTCGGCTTGTGGCTCGCGGAGAGGAAGGGTTGCCGTTAGACGCGACGGCAGGGCGCTCTCACGCTCCCGCCGGGAACCAGACCTACCTATGCTACATCACCTCTCGATTGCCGTAACCGATCTCGATCGCGCGGCGACCTTCTATGATGCCGTACTCGCCCCCCTTGGCTATGCGCGCGTCTTCACCGGTGATGAATCCGTAGGCTACGGATATGCGGGGCAGGGCGACCTGCTGCTCCTTAATCTCGAGGACAGCGTAAACGTCCCCGGAGAGGGCTTTCATCTGGCCTTTGCGGCAACCGAACCGGAGCATGTCGCGCGCTTCCATGCAGCCGCGCTGCAGCATGGCGGACGATGCAATGGGCCGCCGGGCCCTCGTCCCGACTACGGAGACCATTATTATGCGGCCTTCGTGATCGATCCTGAGGGATACCGGATCGAAGCAGTGATCAATCAGCCGCACTCTAGCGAGCCGCCGGAAGAGATCGGACATCCTGAACAGCAAGGCTGAGCCACAGAGAGGGAGCCTGGCAACCAACGCCCATAAGCGGATCGTTTGGTGTCGTTCGCCGGGTTTCGGAGCGAGCGGCTGTGGCGTGGAAACGCCTTACTTTCGCGCGCGCGGCCCCCCCTGCGGTGGCGGCGTGACGGCTGCGATGCGCGCCGATTTCCGCGCCAGCGCCATGCTCAATGCGGCGGCGGCCTTGGGGGTCATCGCGGCCATGACCATCGCAGTCGAGCGCTCGCGCATGCGCTGCGCGACCTTCATCTGCACTTCCATGTCGAGCTGTTCAAAGACCACTGCGGCGGCCTTGGGCTTCATCGCCTGATAGATGCGTGCGAGCTCGTCGAACTGCGCCTCGGGCGCCTCGGCGACGCCGCTGGCGGTACCCCCGGGCGCAGCGGCGCCCTGACCTTCCTTCTGGCGTACCTCGAGATCGGCCTGGAGGCGCGCCTGCGCCGCCTTGGTCGCCTGCTCGCGCAAGTCTAGGCCGCGCTTGCGGCGCGCGGCGGCGGTGTCACGCTCGGCGATGTCCTGATCGATCGAGCTGCCGAGCCGGGTCTTCGATGCGTTGTTCTGGGTCGCGGTCGACGCGATCGTCGAGGCATTGGCGACGATCGCGAGCGCCGAAGCGGCGGCGGTCATCAGGAGGAGAGAGGGGCGGGCCATCAAGCGAGCTCGGCTTCGGGCTTGGCTTCGGCCTCTTCAGCTTCAGCCTCGGCATCCGCCTCGGCCGAGCGGACTGAATTGGCGAGGCCCACGGCGTTGACGACGCGCTCGCAAGCGGCGTCGGCGATGCCGATCATGTCCGAAAGCTCATCGCGCAGGCCGCGGGCCTGGTCGACGAGACGCGCGTGCTGGGCGCTGTCGGTGAGCGTGGCCTTCATCTCCGAGAGAACCGAGCGGGCACCGGCGGTGGCCTTTTCGAGCGCCGTCACTACTTCGGTGAGCGCGCCGTCCTTTACGGTGCGCAGGCTGCGCATCATGCGGACGCTCTGCACGAGCACGGCCATGCACAGGATCATCGTCAGTGCATTGGCGAGAATGGCGAAGCTCATGATTTCATCTTTCCCTGGGAAACATCGTTGATCAGGCGCACGGCAACCTTGCCGCGGCGCTGGCCGATCTGGGCCTGGGCAAGCGTGACGCCGCCGCAGGCGAGGTCGAGCGCGTCGTCGGGGCTCTTGTGCAGCGCGATGGTCTGGCCGACCTCGAGCGCCTTCAGCTCGGCGATGGGCATGGCCTTTTCGCCGAGGACGACGTTGACGCTGACATTGGTCTTACGGATCTCGGAGGCCATATGGGCCTCCCAGATGCTGTCGCGGCCGCTCTTTTCGCCCATGAAGCGCTGGAGCAATTTGTGGCGGACCGGCTCGAGCGTCGCATACGGGAACACCATGGTGAACTCGCCGCCGCGGCCGAGCATGTCGACGCGGAAAGTGGCGATCGCGCAGATGTTCGACGTGCCGGCGATCGCGGCAAAGCGCGGATTGCTCTCGATACGCTCGAGATCGATGTTGATCGGCTCGATCGGCTCGAACGCAGTCGAGAAGTCCTTGAGTGCGAGCCCGAGCATCCGCGAGACCAATGCGGTCTCGATGGTGGTGAAGGCGCGGCCGTCGATCAGCGTCGGCGCACCGCCGCCGCGACCGCCGAGCAGCGCATCGACCACGGCATAGATCAGGCTCGATTCGACCGTGACGAGGCCGAAGCTCTCCCATTCCTGAACCTTGAACACACCGACCATCGCCGGCAGCATCACGCGGTTCATGAATTCGCCGAAGCGGATCGAAGTGACGTTCTCGAGGCTGACGTCGATCGCGTCGGTGGTGAGGCTGCGCATCGAGCTGGCAAAGGCGCGAACCATGCGGTCGCAGACCACTTCGAGCATCGGCAGACGCTCGTGGCTGATGACTGCGGACTCGATGACCGCGCGGAGGCCCTTCTTCTTCGCGACCGGACCGTCGAAATCGCCGAACAGCGCGTCGATGTCGGATTGGTCGAAGCGGACATCGCCATCGGCGCCCATCGGCGCGACGGGGGGCTCGGGAAGGTCGAAATCGTCTAGATCGATCATTGCTGGACGAGGTCCTGAATGAGAATGTCCTTGATCACGCCAGGGCCGGTCTTTTCGGTGGCGCGGACCAGCATCTCTTCCTTGATGCGGAAGACCGCGGCCGAACCGGCGAGATCCTCGGGGCGCAGTTCGCGCAGGAAGGGCTGATAGGCGTCGAGGATCAGCGGCAGCTTGTCCTTGATGCCTTCCGGCGTGCCCTTCGGGCCCGGCACGATCATGAAGTGGATCTTGAGGAAGCGCGAGGCGCCGTCGGGCGAGCGCAGGTTCACCACGATCGCCGGCACGTCGACAAAAGCTTCCTTGCCCGCCTCCGCGCCATGGCCGCTTTCGCTCTCGGCCGCGGCTTCGCCATGCCCTTCGGCCGTAGCCTCGGCCTTGGTCGACCCGCCGGAAAGCATCATCGCAGCGCCGCCGCTGGCGCCGAGCACCAGCACGCCTGCAGCGGCTCCTATAATGATAAGCTTCTTCTTCGACTTCGGCGCCGCGGGCGTTTCGCCCTCGGCACCTTCCTCGACGATCTCGGGTGACGACATTTCCCTGGCACCTTTCGAAATCAACGTACCGGCAACCGCGCCGGCTGATTTGCTTCTATTATAGGATGGTCACCCGGCAATTTCTGCCTAGCGACAAATTTCTGAAGGGACCGTCCGGTGGACATCTCATCTTATGTATTGCTGAGCCAGGAACAGGCGCTTCGACGCCGGCTCGATGTTGCCGCCAACAATCTCGCCAACATGAACACGGTGGGATTCAAGCGCGAACGACCCGTGTTTCGTGAATATATCGAACAGGGCGAGACCACGGTCACGCCCGACGCGAAGAAGACGTCGTACGTGCTCGACTACGGCGCGATGCACGATCCCTCTTCGGGTGGTTTCCAGGTGACCGACAATCCGCTCGACGTGATGATCGAGGGACAGGGCTATCTGAGCGTCGAGGCGCCCGGCGGCGGCACCGCGTACACGCGGGCAGGCTATATCAAGGTGTTGCAGAGCGGCGAGCTTGCCACTTCGGGCGGGCAGAAGATCCTCGGCGAAGGCGGCAAGCCGATCACGGTTCCGCCCGAGAGCGCCGGCCGGCTGAGCATCGCCCCGGACGGCAGCGTGATGGGCCCCGACGGCCCGCTCGGCCGCCTGACCGTGACCGTGTTCGACGAGGCCAGCCTCGATCCGCGCGGCGACGGCATGATGAACGGCAGCAACGGGCGTGAGCTCACCGCCGCCGAGACCAAATTCAGGTCGGGGGGCGTCGAGGGATCGAACGTCAACGCGATCGTCGAGACCACCGACATGGTCGAGATCCTGCGCGCCTACCAGACGAGCACGAACCTCAACGAAAGCATGTCCGACCTTCGCAAGAAGGCGATCGACCGGCTCGGCCGCGTCGGCTGATATTCCTGAAAGGACCCAATTAAATGCGTTCGCTCTCCATCGCTTCGACCGGCATGCTCGCGCAGCAGACCAATGTCGACGTCATCTCGAACAACATCGCCAACATGAACACCACGGGCTTCAAGCGCCAGCGCGCCGAGTTCCAGGACCTGCTCTACGAGCAGATCGAGCGTCCCGGCACCGCGACCGGTCCCGACACCAAATCGCCTTCGGGCATTCAGATCGGCGCGGGCGTCAAGACCGGCGGTGTATTCCGCATCCAGCAGCAGGGCGCGCTGCAGCAGACAGAGAACCGTTACGACGTCGCGATCACCGGTCGCGGCTATTTCCAGATCACTTTGCCCTCGGGCGATACGGCCTATACCCGCGACGGTTCGTTCGGCGTGTCGGATCAGGGCGAACTGGTGACGCAGGACGGCTATCCGGTGCAGCCGGGGATTACCATCCCGCAGGCCGCGGTCGATGTGACGATATCCAAGACGGGCGAGGTCCAGGTAATCGTGGCGGGCGATCCGCAGCCGCAGACCGTCGGGCAGCTCGAACTCGCCACCTTCATGAACGATGCGGGCCTTGAGGCGAAGGGCGACAACCTCTTCCTCGAGACCGCCGCTTCGGGACAGGCGACGGTGGCCAATCCCGGCGAGCCGGGTCTCGGCACGCTGAACCAGGGCTATATCGAGGGCTCGAACGTCAATTCGGTCGCCGAGATCACTGCGCTGATCACTGCGCAGCGCGCCTATGAAATGAACAGCCGCGTCGTGAAAACCGCCGACGAGATGCTGGCGACGACCAGCCAGCTTCGCTGATGAGCGTGCTGCTCGCACTGATGCTGCTCGGCGCCGGGCCGGCCGAGGACGTGCAGGTCGCCGTCCTTTCGCACCCGATCGAAAAGGGCACCCGGCTCGAGCGCGGCGACTTCGACAGCGAAGCCCGTGCGCCGGCGGCGGCACGCGGTGCGCTTTCGGCCGACGACGCGTCGGGCATGGAAGCCGCGCGCAACCTGACCGCGGGCAATATCGTGCGGCGCTCCGACCTCATGAAGCCGCAGCTCGTGCGGCGCGGCGAGCCGGTGACGATCCGCATCGTCTCGGGCGCGCTGGTGATCACGTCCTCGGGCCGTGCGCTGAACGGCGGCGGGCAGGGCGAAATGGTGCGGGTGGTGACCACCACCACCAACCGCACGCTCGATGGAACGATCGATGGCTCCGGCTCCGTCCGGATCGCCGCACCGTAATTCGTAGAGGGAATACACATGCGTAAGGTCATTCTTCTCGTGGCGCTCGGCGCCACGCTGTCCGGCTGCGGCGCGGTCGGACGCCTCCAGCAGGTCGGCAAGGCACCCAAGCTTTCGGGAATGGATCCGGTGGCGACGCCCGAATTCGAAGCGTCGCTGGCGATGCCGTCGGATCGCAGCGGGGGCCGTTCGGCCGCGGCAATGCAGCAGCCTGCGGCGGCGCCGACCGCGTCGCTGTTCCGCACCGGCGCCGGCGCGTTCTTCCGCGATCAGCGTGCAGCCAAGATGGGCGACATCCTGACGATCAAGATCAATATTCAGGACAAGGCCGACCTCGGCAACAACACCTCGCGCTCGCGCGGCGGTACGGAGACGGGCGGCCTCGGCAATCTGCTCGGTATCGCGCCGGTCGCCAAGCTGGTCGGCGGCGACGCGGCGAAGGTGTTCGAGACCGATTCCGGCTCGAAATATTCGGGCGGCGGCACCACGGCGCGCTCCGAGACGATCAACATGACGATGGCGGCGATCGTCACCCAGGTGCTGCCCAACGGCAATCTGATGATCCGTGGCAAGCAGGAAGTCCGCGTCAATTTCGAGATGCGCGAATTGCTGGTCACCGGCATCATCCGCCCCGAGGACATCTCCCGCGACAATTCGATCCAGCATTCGCAGATCGCCGAGGCGCGCGTGATCTATGGCGGAAAGGGCCAGCTCACCGATGCGCAGCAGGCGCGCTGGGGTCAGCAGATCTACGACGCCCTGTTCCCGTTCTGAGCAACGGCCGCCGCTCGAGGTGAGAATTTTGGGGAGGGCAGGGCAACCTGTCCTCCCCTTTTCTTTGTTCAATTGAAAACGACTAGGCAAAACTTGCCTAGTACTAGAATTAACACGCTGCTAACCAACATAATTTCGCCGGTAATTTGGTTGGTCGCAGAAATCTTCCCATGATGAACTTGCAGGGCGCGAAGGCGCCAGGTCGCGGATCGGCGCTTCCGATCCGGGCCGCAGAAGCGGCTCTTGTCCAAGAAGGAAATTATCATGGGTTTCTCTGTCAACACCAACACCGGCGCGATGGCGGCTCTCCAGAGCCTCACCGAGACGAACAAGGGCATGTCGCAGGTTCAGAGCCGCATCAACACCGGCCTGAACGTGTCTTCGACCAAGGACGACTCGGCTTCGTTCACGATCGCACAGGGCCTTCGCGGCGACATGGGCGGCCTCAAGGCCGTTTCCTCGTCGCTGAGCCGCGCCAAGAGCGTGACCGACGTGGCGGTTGCAGGTGCCGAGCAGATCTCCGACGTCGTCAACCAGATGAAGGCCAAGGCCTATCAGGCTGCCGACGCGGGCATCGATACGGCTACCCGCGATGCGTACAACAGCGACTTCGTGGCTCTGCGCGATCAGATCACCACGATCGTGAACTCGTCCGACTTCAACGGCACCAACCTGCTGAAGGCTTCGGGCGGCGGTAGCGTCAGCGCTCTGCAGTCGCTGAAGGATTCGGACACCAGCTCGGCGACGACCTGGAATCCGGACTCGCTCAGCGTTGCAAACCAGGGTCTCGACCTTGGTGGCGCCGTCGTGACCGTTGCGGCCAGCGGCAACATCAGCAGCCAGGGCGCAGCCCAGGCTATGATCGACACGCTGACCACGACTCAGGAAAACCTGAAGGGGACCCTGAGCACGCTCGGCGCGGCATCGCGCAAGATCGACGCTCAGTCGACCTTCACCAGCAAGCTGTCTGACACCATCGAGGCAGGCATCGGCAATCTCGTCGACGCCGATCTCGCCAAGGAATCGGCTCGCTTGCAGGCGCTGCAGGTCAAGCAGCAGCTCGGTGTGCAGGCTCTGTCGATCGCCAATCAGGCGCCGCAGACCATCACGTCGCTGTTCCGTTAAGGTCAAGCTTTTTCCCTGGAAGCTTACCTGACGACAGAGAGAGGCCGGGACGGCAACGTCCCGGCCTCTTTTTTGTGCGCGCCGCTTGCACCAAACGCAACGAAATCCGCGGATCTCCGCCGCCCAAATGGTTGAGCCATCTATAATGATGGCAAGGAGATAGTCCCTTGTTCCCACGTATCCGAGAAATCACCGACGCCTTTGGCGGCAAGCTGCGCGTCAGCGTCGAGGAGCATCCCTCGGGGGCGCTCGTCGTGCTTGAGCGGCCGGACGTGGTCGGCCAGCCACGCATCCTGCTCGACGGATATGGCACCGATGTACTCGCGGGCTACATCATGTCGGCACGGCTCGCCGTGCCGCATTCGCTTCCCGAGGAGCATGTCGACGGCACGTTCGGCACGCGCTTCGAACTGGGGCTCGAGCCGCGCGCCGCGCTGGAGCTGACCCAGCAGGGGAATGCCAGGCTCGAAATCCCGGCGCCGTTCTGGGACCGGCTCTACGCTGAATTGTGTCTCGTTGCGGCACATGCGCGCGAACTCGCGCGTCGCGCCGAAGCGCGGGTTCACTAAAGCGGTCACAGGGGCGTCACCGATACCGGTAACTTTACGTATCGGGGCATCCCCGGACTACGGCACGGCACTTTGCTGAGGCATTGGGACGATCGAACAGGGTCGAAAAAGAACAAGGGTCTTAGGCATGAATCTTCGCGACATCGGCCACGTTTCTGAGACCGCCGGCAAGACCTTCACGGTGACGCTGACGCTGAACGTGGAGGATGCGCAGGCGCTGTGGAGTGCCGCCGCGGACAAGGCGCTGCAGGCCGGGATGGCGCTTTCGGATGTGCTCGATACGATCGGGCCGCGCGAAGATCCCTCTGTCTCCGATTGCATCGCGATGCTGACCGCGCCAAACGCGGTCGCCGGCTGCGCGCTCGACGATTTCACCGTGCAAGTCGCCACCTCGGCCGAGCTGATCCAGCTCCCGCGGGATGCCGGCCGGCCGGTACTGTTATCCGTCGCCAGCTGAGCCCTCGGCTCGCCACTCCTCAAGTTTAGTAGGTTCAGCGCGTGGGGCGCAAAACGGAAGAGCCAGGCGGGTCGCGGACCAGCCTGGCTCTTGTCGTTTCGGGCCGCGGGGGAAAGGCGGCCTTCAAAGGGGGAGAAGAGACGAGCGGATCGCAGAGGGGATCGGAACGCCCACCCGTCTCTCTATCTTCATTATAGACGGGCCGCGAGTGAAGGACTGCTGCACAAGGGCGGGGAATCCCCGCTAAGTGCTTGTACGGAAGCGACATCATCCGGGCAAAAAGAAAGCGCCGGGACGGGGATGCCGCTCCGGCGCCATCAAGGCGGAAGAGACGCGCCGGCTCAGCCGATGCGCAGCAGATCGCCAGTCGGGACCTTGTTCCCGTTGATGGTGACCTGGACGACACCGTTCGACAATTCGACGTCGCTGACCTTGCCATAAGCGTGGGCGGTCGCGGTCACTGCGGTGCCCGACGCGTCCTTGCCGGCGAGCTCGAGCTTGTAGAGGCCCGGTTCGACCTTCTTGCCGGCCTTGGTAGTGCCGTCCCAGGTGAAGGCGCCGGCGGCGCCGGTCGCGTCGATCGGGAAGGTGTCGATGATCTTGCCCTTCTCGTCCTTGATCGTCGCGGTCATCGACGCGACATTGCGCGGTGCCGACCAGGTCCACTGCGCCGGGGTGGCTGCGCTGAGGCCCGAAACGGGCGAGTTGGTTTCGACCTGCGCGCCGATCATCGCGGAGGCCTGCATCAAATTCTGGGTGCCGAACGCGGCGAGCAGCGACTTGAGTGTCGAGGTCTGCTCGATCGACTGCTCGACCTGCGAATATTGCACCAGCTGCTGGGTGTATTGCGCGGTGTCCATCGGATCGAGCGGATCCTGGTTCTGCATCTGCGTGGTGAGCAGCTTGAGGAACATGTCGAAATCGGCGTTGAGCTTCGACGAAGCGGCGGCGGCCTTTGTGTCGGTCGTGGTCGACGCAGTGGTGGTCACGGTGGTCATGGCTGTTCCTCAGGCGAGAAGGTCGACCTGTCCGTCGCTGCGGACCGGGCGATAAATGGGTTCGGCGAGGGCTGCGTCGTCATCGGACGATGCGAACCGGCCGCGATTTTGCGATTGCTGCTGCTGGGCCTGCTGACCGCCACCGTCGCCGCCGCGATTCTCGAAGCGGAAGCTCTGCGCGTCGGTGCGGACGCCGGCCTGGTCGAGCGTGCGCGCGAGATCGGGTGCATCCTGACGCAGCAGGTCCATCGCCTGCGCGCTATCGGTGCGGACGGTCGCTTGCAGACTGCCCTTGTCGTCAAAGGCGAGAGTCACTTCGATCCGGCCGAGTTCGACAGGATTGAGGCGGATGCGCAGCGTTTCCTCGCCCAGTTCCACCTTCCGCGCAATCTCGACGCCAAGCGAATGGCCGAGATGCCCGGCGCGGGCCTCGATTACCGGCTCAGCGGAGACGGGGGCCGTTGCGCGGGCCGGATCGACGGGGGCTGAGCCAACGGCAGGCTGCGGCAGGATCGGTGCGGCTGCCTCGACCCTGGCGGTAGCCGCGGGCATGATTTCGGGCTGCGGCTGGCCGTCGGGGTTCGACTGCGAACCGGTGGAATCGCTCTTCATCGCGACGGCGCGCGCGAAGTCCGCGGTGCCGGTGCCGGTGCCGGGTGCAGCTTGCGCGGCATCCTGCCCCGGCGCGGCCAAGGCGGCGACCTTGCCGGTTTTCGATACGGTGGACCCGCCAGGCGCGCTTGTCGAAGCTTCGCGCGGTGTGGCCTGCTGCGGAAGGATCGGCTGCGGCACGGCGTTGATCGCGAGCGCCGCCGTCGGGACTGCCGGATTGGCATCGATCAGCGTCACGGGATCCGCCTCCGCCGCAGCAGCGCGACTGCGCACCGTCTTTTGCGGCTTTGACGACGGTGGGTTCTCCGCAGGCGCAGCGGTCGCCGGCGCGTTCGGCGGGGTATCGCCGTCAGGCTGCAGTTCGATATCGCCCTGGATCGGGACTGCCGGCGCTGCCACAGGCGCCGGCGCGGCAGGCGTCGTGGTCGCGGGTGCGATTGGCGCCGGGGCCGGCGCGGCGGTGGTGGGGGGCGCCGCCGCAAGCGGCGTGGGGGCGGGCGTGGTAATTTCGGGCGCGACCGCACTCGGATCGGTCTCGGCTGCGACAACGGGCAGCTCGACCATGACTGTATCGATCGCGGCAGCCGGCGCCGGTTCAGCGACGGGCAGCCTGGCCGCGGTGGCCATCAGCTCGGAAAGCGAAGTCGGCTGCTGGAGGCCGGGCAATATGCCGGGCGCCGGCATCGGCTGGGCCGGTGCCGCGAGCTGGGCCTGTTCGAGCAAAGTCTGCGCCAGCTTCGGACCGAAATTCGCAGGCGGCGTGACCGAGGCCTTGAGGGCCATCGGCTGCTGCGCAGCACCGCCGTCGAGGGCGAGCCCGAGCGCATCGACGAAACCGAGGCTCACGGCGCCATTTGCCGGCGCGGATTGCATCCCCGCGCCAAGCGGAAAGCCGAAGGGGTTGATCTGCATCCGGTCGCCTCTTGCTCGACCCGCAAGGGGCCGCTTTTCATTATAGGATGATTGTTGCGCGAACGGTCTCAACCGATCGTGCCGAGCGCCCGAATGCGTGCACGCGCGTGGATCTCGTTCTGCGACAGCACCACCGTCGCGGGTCGAACGCGCTCGATGATCGAGCGCACGAACGGCCGGATCGACGGGCTGGTGAGCAGGCAAGGGATCTCGCCGTCCTGCGCCAGCCGGTCATAGGTCTCGCGCACCGAGGCGATGAAGCGCTGGAGCGAGGAGGGCGCCATCGCGAGCTGGCGATCGTCGCCTTGGCCGAGGATCGATTCCGCAAACGCCTGATCCCATTCGGACGAGAGCGTCACTACCGGGATCGCCTCGCCGCGAACCTGCGACGCGCTGATCTGGCGGGCGAGCCGGCCGCGGACATGCTCGGTCATCTGGGTCAGATTGGCGGTCAGGGGCGCGGCCTCGGCGATGCCTTCGAGGATCGTCGGGATGTCGCGGATCGAGATGCCTTCCGACAGCAAATTCTGCAGGATGCGCTGGACGCTCGAGATCGAGACCTTCGAAGGGACGATGTCGGCGACGAGCTTCTCGGCGTCCTTGTGGACTTCGGTCAGCAGCTTTTGCGTCTCGGTGTAGGAGAGCAGATCGGCGATGTTGTCCTTGACCAATTCGGTCAGATGCGTGGTGATGATCGTGCCGCAATCGACCACGGTCAGCCCCCGGAAGCCGGCCTCGTCGCGCAGCTCGCGATCGATCCACAAAGCGGGCAGGCCGAATACCGGCTCCTTGGTCAGTTCGCCGGGCATGCCGACCGGACCGCCGCCCGGATTGATCAGCAGCAATTTCTCGAGCTTGATCTCGCCGCGGGCCGCCTCGGTCTCCTTGATCGTGATGACATATTCATTGGGCTTGAGGCCCATATTGTCGATGATTCGGACCGAGGGGAGGACGAAGCCGAAATCGGTGGCCATCTGGCGGCGCAGCGCGCGGACCTGATCGTCGAGGCGCGGCTCGCGCTGGTCGTCGTTGATCATCGGCAGCAGCGCATAGCCGATCTCGATGCGCACCGCGTCGAGCGCCAGCGTCTGCGAGATGGGCTGCTCGACCACGGCCTCGCGGGCCTGTTCCTGCACGGCGACGGCAATTTCGCGCGCCGCCTTGGCCCGCATGTTCTGGCTCATCTTCCACGCGGCATAGCCGGCAGCGGCAGCGAAGCTGGCGAAGGGCAGGAAGGGCAGGCCGGGCATCAGCGCCAGTGCGCCCATCAGGACCGCGACCATGCCGAAGGCCTTGGGGTAGCGGCCGAGCTGGTCGCCCAAAGTCGTGCCGGTCTTGCCCTTGATGCCGCCCTTGGAGACGAGCAGACCCGCGGCGATCGAGATGATCAGCGCCGGGATCTGGCTGACCAGACCCTCGCCGACGGTGAGCACGGTATAGGTGTGGAAGGCCTCGCCGATCGGCAGGCCGTGCGACGTGATGCCGATCGTCAGGCCGACGAGGATGTTGACTGCGGTGATCAGCAAGGCGGCGATCGCGTCGCCCTTCACGAATTTCGAGGCACCGTCCATCGAGCCGTAGAAGCCGCTCTCGGCCTCGATCTCGGCGCGGCGCTCGCGCGCCTGCTCCTCGCTGATCATGCCGGCGGAGAGATCCGCGTCGATCGCCATCTGCTTGCCCGGCATCGCATCGAGGCTGAAGCGCGCGGCGACTTCGGCAATGCGGCCCGCGCCCTTGGTGATCACCACGAAGTTGATGACGATCAGGATCATGAAGATGGTGAGGCCGATGATGACCTCGCCACCCATCAGGAACTCGCCGAACGCCCCGATCACGCCGCCCGCCGCGCCATGGCCCTCATGGCCATGCGTCAGGATCAGGCGGGTCGAGGCAAGGTTGAGGCCCAGCCGGAACATCGTCGCGATCAGCAGGATCGTCGGGAAGGCGCTGAGTTCCAGCGGCTTCTCGATGAACAGCGACGTCATCAGGATCATCACGGCGATCGTGATCGACAAAGCGAGGCCGAGATCGAGCAGCCAGCCCGGCATCGGCAGGATCAGCATGCCGATGATCGCGATGACCGAAGCGGCGAGCGCGAGGTCGCGGTTCAGGCCGAGGCGGTTCAAGATGTTGAGGACGGCGGGGGGCATGTGCGGACCCTGTTCGATTGCGGCTTCTGAAGCCCTCCCCATCAGGGAGGGAGAATGTCGGTGTTACGGCGCCGGGGCGACGGCGATGCCGGCCTCGATGAAGGTGCGCAGCTTGTTGCGCATCGTGCGCACCGAGATGCCGAGGATGTTCGACGCCGAGGTGCGGTTGCCGTGGCACCGCTCCAGCGTGTGGAGGATCAGCTCGCGCTCGACCTCCTCGACGGTGCGGCCGACAAGGCTCTCGATCTGCAGCCCGCCGGGTTCGGCGAGCTCGAGGTCGAGCAGGCGGGTGCCGTCCGAGCGGACGAGGTCGTCCGGCTCGATCGCGGTCCCCTTCGCGAGCAGGACAGCGCGGTGAATGCAATCCTCGAGCTCGCGGATGTTGCCCGGCCACGCATAGCGCGAGAGCAGCACCAGCGTCGCGTCGCTGAACGGACGGACGACGATGCCGTCGGCTTCGGAGAGCCGTTCGGCGAAATGCGTGGCGAGCTGCGCCAGATCGCCGCCGCGCGCGCGCAGCGGCGGAACCTCGACACGGACGAGGCCGAGGCGGACGAGCAGGTCGGCGCGGAAGCTGCCGGTATGGACCGCGGCTTCGAGGTCCATGCCGGTCGAGGCGATCAGCCGCGCGCGAAAGGGTACCAGTTCGTCGCCGCCGATGCGGGTGAAGCGTTGTTCCTGGAGCGCCGAGAGCAAGCGCGCCTGGATGGCGGGAGCGAGGCTGCCGACTTCGCGCAGGAAGATCGTGCCGCCGCCCGCGGTTTCGAGCCGGCCGATGCGCCGTGCGACCGCGCCGGGAAAGGCTCCGGTTTCATGCCCGAACAGCTCGGATTCGAGCACATCGGCGCCGATACCGGCGCATTCGACGACATGGAGCGGATTGGCACGGCCCGACGCTTCGTGGATCGCGCGCGCCATGACTTCCTTGCCGCTACCTTTCTCGCCGGTGACGAGGATGGGAGCGGCTGTCGGCGCCACGGCAGTGGCGAGCGCGAAAGCGCGGGCGAGGGCGGGGTGATCGCCGATGCGGACTGGTGCCTTGCGCTCGATCACCGAAGCGATCGCCGCGGCGATCAGCTCGCGCTGCGGGGGCAGCGGAACATAGTCGCGGGCGCCGGCGCGGATCGCAGCCACTGCGCGCTCGGCCGAGGCCTGGATGCCGCAGGCGAGCACGGGAATGGTGAAACGTTCGGCGCGGATGCTCGCCATGAAGCCGGCAATGTCGGCGTCGACGTCGATCATCACCATGTCGCCGCCGCCTTCGCGGAGAAAGTCGAGCGCCTGCGCCGGCGTATCGGCCATCGCCACGTCGGCGCCGGCGTCGCGCGCCATCTCCGCGGCGCGACGGAATTCGCTGCCCGGTGCGCCGACGAGGATCATACGGATAGTTCCGGGCATCAACGGTCCTGACGAACGATTTCAGTGAGCGTCACGCCGAGCGCGTTGTCGATCAGCACGACTTCACCGCGCGCGATCAGGCGATCGTTGACGAAGATGTCGACCGGCTCGCCGACGCGGCGATCGAGCTCGACCACGGTGCCCGCGGTCAGGTGCAGCAGCTCGCCGACGGGCATACGCGCGCGGCCGAGCACTGCCTGGACCTTGACGGGCACGTCATGGACCGCCTCGAGGCCTTCGGAGCCGGCAACGGCATGATCGCCGGTGGCAAAGGGCTCGAAATCTTCGAACACGGGGCCGCTCGCCTCTTCGGAATCTGCGGGGATGATGTCGTGGGGTTCGGTAGCCATCGTCATTTCCTTACGTGTTCATCCACTGGCGGATCACCGAGGCCGCTTCGGGCGGGCTCGCATGGATCGCATCGCCAATGCGCTTGAGGGCGGAGAGCTTGATGCGGCCGTCGACCTGGGCGAGCGCGATCTCCTGATCGAGCAGCGGCTGATCGGCGTTCATCGACTCGAGCTTCTTCATCGCGTCTTCGTCGCCGTCGGCGGCGCGCTCGGCGAGCGCGAGCATCTCGGGCGATTGACCGGTGATCGGCGTTTCGCCGGCCGGGCCCTGGAGCGCGGCCACTGCAGATTGCGGCATGAGCTTGGGCTTGATCATCCTGAGCGCGATCAGTCCGACCACGCCGATGATCAGGATCTGGAGGAGACCCCAGATCCGGTCCAGCGGAAGGCTCGAGAGGATGCCGGTTTCCTTGTCGGCGAGGCTGTCGTCATTGGCGAAGCGCATGCTCTCTACGACTACGCTGTCGCCGCGCTCGGCATCCATGCCGACCGCATTCTCGACGAGGCGCTGGATGCGCTGCATCTGCGGCTGGGGCAGGCCTTTCTCGCCACCGTCGACCATCACCGCGACGGTGAGGCGAGTGACCTTGCCGGGACCGCGCATCGTGACCGTCTTGGTCGAGCTGTTGTCGTAGGTGGTGTCTTCCGAGGTCTGGTTGCTGCGCGACTGGCGGCCGGTGCCCGGGGCGCCCGGCGGCTGCGCCTGGGTTTCGGGAAGCTGATTGCCCACCGACGCGGTCTTCGGCCCAGCATCCTGCTCGGTATTCTGCTCGCCATTCTCGACGCTGACCTGGCGCGAAATCACTTGCTTGTCGGGATCGAAGAGGTTGGATTCCTCGCGGGTCTGATCGCGATCGATCTGCGCGGAGACTTCGGCGCGGACCTTGCCCTGGCCGACGATCGGCTCGAGCAATGCCTCGACTTCCTCCCGCAGCTTGTTCTCGACCGCCTGCTGGCGTTCGTCGGCATCGGCGCCGCCGACCGAACCGGCTTCGCCGGCGCGGGCGAGCAAGGCGCCCGTCTGGTCGACGACCGATACGGCTTCGGGCGATAGCTCGGGGACCGAAGAGGAGACGAGATAGCGGATCGAGGCGATCTGCTCGGAAGAAAGGCGGCCCTTGGTCTTTACGGTCACCGCGGCAGTCGCCTTGCGGCTCTCTGCGGCGAACATCGCGCGCTCGGGCATCACGATGTGGACGCGCGCGGCGCTGACGTTCTGGATGGTCTGGATCGATTTGGAGAGCTCGCCTTCGACGGCGCGATTCTCGTTCATCTTGGCGCGGCTGGCGGAAACGCCGAAAGGCTGCTCCTCGTCGAGCACCTCATAGCCGATCTTGCCGCCCAGCTTTTCGCCGGCCAGCGACATGCGCAGCTCGGCGAGCTTGTCCTGCGGCGCCATCACCGAAGTGCCGTCGGCCGAAAGCCGATACTCGACATTCTGCCCCTTGAGCTTCTCGGTGATCGTCGCCGCGGCGGACGGATCGAGATCGGTGTAGAGATACCCCATCTGCGGATCGGAGCCGCGCGTCGCGACAAAAGCCAGGGCGGCGAACAGCGCAAGCGCCACACCCCCCATCAGCATCAGTCGCTTCGGGCCTAGCTGCCCGGCAAAATTCTTGATCGCTTCCAATGCCGCCCCGTGGTGTCGACCTGCGAAGGCGGAAATGCCTCCATGAGTGAATTATAGAGGGGCCGGGGGCGGCAGTTTGTGCCGGGTGGGAATTTTTTGCCTAGTGGTTTGAACTTACCCCCGTGCAAGGGCGGACGGGAAGTGGGCGCGACCCGGCGAAGGCCGGGAAGCCTTCGGAATGCGTGGAACAAGAAAAGGCCGGGCATCGAGCCCGGCCTTTTCTATCCACCCTGATCCCTCCCCGAAAGGGAGAGGAATGTCAGTTCGCGCCGGCGGCCGTTGGCAGCAGCGTCTCGAGCTCGTTCATGACCGCCTGGCGGCGGGCGTTCGCGTCGAGGGCGAGGCCGCCTTGTTCCCAGCCGATCAGCGCATCGCCGATCGCGACGGTCACATCGCCGATCACCATCAGGTTGAGCTTGCGGCGATCCTTGGACTGGCGCTCGGCGATGCGCGCCTCGATTGCTTCGATGAGGTCGGGATGGACCCGGATCTCGAGTTCGGTGCCGCGGGCGACCTGGCTGAGCGCCCGGCCGATCGCCGCGTCGATCGTCTCGGCAGGCGCGGTCTCGATCGCGCGGCCGGCCATCATGTCGGCGGCGGCGAGCGCGATCTCGGTGGCTTCGCCGCTGACTCGCTTCGACACGTCCTCGAAGCGCTCGTCGAGCGCCTCGATTCCGGCGTGGAGCGCATCGACCGCGCTGAGCAGCGCGACTTCGCGCTCGGCGCGCGCCTGGGCGATCCCGGCCTCGAAGCCTTCGGCGCGGGCAAGGTTCAGCTGTGCGTCCACGTCCGCGCGCAGCAAGGCGAGCTCGGCACGCAGCGCCGAGATCTCGAGCAGCATGTCGCCGCTCGGGATCGTCGCGCTCTCGCTCGCCGGAGTCGAGAAGATGCGGTCGAAGGCGAAGCGCTCGACGGTCTGGAAGTTCATGCCCATCTCAAATGATCATCGCATCGTCGGACTTGGGATCGACGAGCAGGATCTCGCCGCGATCGGCGAGGTTCTTGGCCAGCCGGACGAGCGAGGACTGCGCCTCTTCGCAATCGCGTGCGCGGATCGGGCCCATCGCCGCCATGTCCTCGCGCATCAGCTTGGACGCGCGCTCGGTCATCGCGCCGAAGAACATCTGTTTGAGCACATCCGGCGCACCCTTGAGTGCCAGCGCCATTTCGCGCTTGTCGGCATTGCGGACGATGATCGAGATCGCCGCTGGCAACAGATTGGCGAGATCCTCGAAAGTGAACATCAGAGCGCGGATACGCTCGGCGCTTTCCGGCGCCTTGTTGTCGAGGGCAGTCAGCATCGCCTCTTCGGTCGAGCGGTCGAGCGAGTTGAACAATTCGGCCATCGCCTCGTGCGGATCGCGCTTTTGCGAGCGCGACAGGTTCGTCATGAACTCGCTCTTCAGCGTCGCCTCGACCTGGTTGATCACGTCCTTCTGGACGGTCTCCATGCGCAGCATGCGCATCACCACGTCGACCGAGAATTCGCGTGGCAGCTCGGCGATCACCCGCGCGGCATGATCGGGGCGCAGCTTGGAAAGGATCACGGCGACGGTCTGCGGATATTCGTGCTTGAGCGCGCCGGCGAGCACGGACTCGCTGACGTTGGAGAGCTTGTCCCACATCGTGCGGCCCGAAGGACCGCGGATGTCTTCCATGATCTCCTTGACCTTGTCGCTCCCCAGGATCCCGCCGAGCAGCCGCTCGGTGGTCTCGTAGCTGCCGTGGAGCGAGGCCATCGATGCGACTTCGCCAGTGAACTGGATGAGCAGATGCTCGACCACCTGCGACGGAATGCGGCCGAGCCCGGCGATCGTGGAGGAAAGCTCCTTGATCTCGTCCGTGGTCAGCTGCTCCCAGATCGGCGCGCCATGCTGCTTGCCCAGCGCCAGCATCAGCGCTGCCGCGCGCTGCGGACCGCTGTACTTCTTCAGTTCGACCGGCTCGGCAATCGGCGCCATCAAGCTCATTCTGGACCCCTCGCAGAAAAATGCGGAGCTACGCACGGGAAAGTACGCAGTCTCGTCTATTATAGGAGCATGGGGGAAAGGTGCGGATCCGATGACAGTTAATTTATCAGGTAGCCTCATGGGGTTGAGCCTGTTGACGGGAGACTCTTCGGTCTTCTCGACGGCCTTCACTGCGATCCCGTATGACAGCAAGGCTGTCCGCCTCGCCAAGGCGCAGTTCACGCTCGCCGCGACCACCCCGCCGTGGAAGGAACCGACCAAGGGGACTTCGGTATCGGCCCAGCTCGCGTCGATCCTCGCGTCGAAGACGATCATCGACAAGACGAACAGCGGCACCCAGATCCTGCCCGACGACCTCAAGACCAGCTTCACTGCCTATAAGGCGCTCGAAAAGCTGCGCGTCCTCGCCGAGGCAGCCACCGTGAAGACCGCCTCCACGGCGCAGCGCGCCCAATATGAGAAGTCCTTCGCCAAGGGCCTCGCGGACCTGCAGGCCTATCTGACCACCGCGCCGTCCGACAAGGTGAACCTCTCCTTCGGCAAGCCCGCCTCGAGCGCGCAGTCCAGCAAGCTCGCCGCAACCAGGGCCTATGAGACCCAGGGCGAGGGGCTGGTCAAGCTGCGCTCGGACCCACTTCCCAATCTCACCGGGCAGGAGCAGTTCACCGTCAAGGTCGGCCGCGGGACGCTCAATGAGACGTTCACCGTCGATCTGTCGCAAGGCACCCAGCCGCCGACGCTCAACTCGCTGGTGTCTCAGCTCAACAGCGCGATCAGCTCGACATTGGTCTACAACACCGATGGAACGCCTAGGCTCGACGCCAAGGGCGAGCCGGTTACGCGCTGGTCGGCGCGGTTCGAGCCGGTCTATAGCGACGGCAAATGGGCGCTGAAGCTCGAGACGCCCGACGGCCTCGAGCAAGTGTCGCTCGACCAGATCGGCGCCAAGGATTCACTGGTAGTTGCGACCGGGCAGACCGCGCTCGACGCGCCCACCGCGACGCAGGTGTTTCGCCTCAACGATCCCACCGGCACCAATACCAAGGTGTCGATGGGCACGATCTCGGCGCTCGACCGCGAGGCGACCGCGCAGAACACGATGGCGGGCAAGACCACCACGATCACCACCACGGCCACCGACATGGACGGCAAGGTCAAGACCAGCACGACCAAGACGAGCAACGTCTACGCCAAGACCGACGCTGCCGCGATGGTCACCGACGGGCAGGGCAACAGCTATGTCGTCGGCACTACAGCGGGCGATCTCGGCGCCAACCAGTCCGACGGCGACAACAACCTCTTCCTCACCAAGATGGACGGGGTGGGCAATGTCGTCTGGCAGCGCAGCCTCGGCGCCAGTGGTTCCTCGACCGGCGCCGCAGTGTCGATCGGCGCCGATGGCAGCATCGTCGTCGCGGGCACCGTTACCGGCAGCTTCAACGGCGCGACTTCGGCCGATGGCGACATGGTCGTCGCCAAATATGCCGCCAATGGCGACGAGAAATTCTCGACCGTCATCCGCTCGGTCGGTACCGATGCTGCCAAGGCCGTGGCGGTCGGCGCCGATGGCTCGGTATATGTCGGCGGGCGCTCCGCCAGCGGCGGCGGCGACGCCTTCGTCGCGCGGATCGATGCCACGGGCAAGCTCGCGGAGCGCCGCACCATCGCCGGCGCGGGCTCCGACTCGATCAACGCCCTCGCGATGGATCAGGACGGCAATCTGCTGGCCGTGGTCAGCCAGGGCGGCAACGCCTCGGTGCGCAAGATGAGCGCATCGTCGCTGTCGACCGATCTCGCCAGCATCAATCTCGGCACCGCCGATGTCCGCGCGATCGCGGTGGCTGCCGACGGCACCATCGCGGTCGGCGGCGCGACCAGCTCGGCGCTCACCGGCGCGCAGGTCAACACGAAGAGCGCCGATCGCGACGGTTTCGTCGCGCGGATCGATGCCGGTTTGTCGGGCGCCAGCGTGACCTATCTCGGCTCCGCGGCCGACGATCAGGTCGACAGCGTCGCCTTCCTCGGCAACGAACTTTATGCCGGCGGCCGCACCACCGGCGATCTCGCCGCGCCGCGCCGTGGGCCGACCGACGGCTTCGTCGCGCGGATCGACGCCGCCACCGGCGCGATCGCGAGCACCAGCCAGTTCGGCCAGGCGCTGCTGCGTACCGAGCCGGTCCGCATCGCCGCCGACAAGGGCGGCGCGAATGCGATCTCCGCGCTCGGCTTCGGCCGCGGCACGATCAATCCCGCAGTGTCGGACAAGCTGACCACCCAGACGACTTTGCGCGCGGGCGACTTTTTCTCGATCAAGGCCGATAGCGGCGCGGTCCGCAAGGTCTCGATCGAGGCGGGCGACACGCTCAAGACGATTGCCGCGCGGGTGCAGGGAATGATCGGCGCCTCCAAGGGCACGGTCACCGCGACCATGCTCGACGGCGTCCAGCAGCTGCGCGTAACGATGAAGCCCGGCCACGATCTCGAGCTCATCCCCGGCGGCACCGATACCGACGCGCTCGCCAAGCTGGGTATCGAGCCGCAGCGGATCGCCACGCAGGCGATGCTGCCGAGCGGCGCACCCAAGGTCCGCCCGGGTGGCAATTTCGGCATGGACCTCAGCGAGGCGCTGAGCCTCTCAACTCTCGACAACGCGAAGATCGCAATGAAGAAGATCGAAGAGGGGATCTCGATGACGCAGACCGCCTATCGCTCGCTTTATTGGGACGACGGGAAGGCGAGGCTCGCCGACGGGGTCAAGAAACCCATCACCGGCACCCAATCGACTGCGCGCGAGAGCGCGCAGCTGGCCAATTACCAGGCGGCGCTGAACCGGCTCAATTCCGGCGCCTCCTCCACTCTGGGATTCTGATCGTCATGAATACGCCCCCGATCCTCGACGGCTTGCGCACCCGGATGCAGAACCTGTCCGAGCGGCAGCGCGTCGTCGCGCAGAACATCGCGAACAGCGAGACACCGGGCTACAAGGCCCGCGAGGTCTCCGAGCCGAGCTTCGCGGCGCTGATCGGCGGCAGTGGCGTGGTTGCCGCGCCGCGGGTGCAGCTGACCGAACGGATGAAGAGCCTCGGCGCGATCCAGCCGGCGGGCAGCGGGCTGATCTTCGACAAGGACATCACCGAGACCAAGCCCGACGGCAACAATGTGACGCTCGAAGACCAATTGCTCAAGATGGGCGAGATCCAGGCCGACTTCCAGGCGATGACCGGGCTGTACCGCAAGCAGATGTCGATGCTGAAAACCGCGGTGGGCGGCCGCGGCGGCTGATTTCGGACCGGGTAGAGTGGAAAGCGGTCGCTCGACTCATGCTTGGAAATCCGGGTCGAGCTTCAAAGGCGTAAGCGCCTCCAGACAATCGGGACCCGGCTGTTCCTCCGGCGCCTTTTTGAGTGCGGCAGAGATACAGGCACTGGCCCCGGCCACGACCTCCAGTCTCGCCGAATAGCGCCGCCCCAGGCACATTTCGACGAATTGGCCCTTGGCAATTATTTTGTCGCGATCGGGAAGTCGTAGCCATGGGAGTCCGGCGGTATCTTCGCCAGCAACCGGAGCAGCTCCATATCCGCCTTGTCGAGCTCTTGCACCGCGCGCTGCGTGCCTGCCTGAAGTTCCTGCAATTCGTCGATCGACTGCGCCCCACAGGGCGAACTCGATATCGCAAGTAGGCCAAGTGCCAATGCCGCGCACGACGGCCTGCCGGCGCGTGCGAGAGGGTGCGCGGCTATTGTAGCGCTGATTGATTTGCCCACCGCACCGAATGTAACAGGTGTCACAACGTCTGCATCCGGGGCAGAGGCGGCCTTCGCGCCGCGCTCAACATTATCCGCCGTCGGTTCCGGAAGAAGCTGCTCGCTCGCCTGCGTCGGGCGCCGCGGCATCGTCCAGGTGCCAGCCGCGACTGTCCTTGACCATGGCCCTGCCGCAGCCGATGCAGTGGCTGCGCACGAACGGGCCGTCATGCCGGGCGCGGCGCCTGTCGCGTTGGTGCAGTCCGAACAGACAACGCGGCAGTTGCAGGAGCTTCATCACCGATCTCCGGAACCCATGAAGGACTCCGTAGATCAGCATACATCGTCGAAGTGATTTCGTCTAATCGGCCGCAAGCACCGCTTCAACGCAGAATGCCGGCGGCGATTTCGCCTAGAGCCGCGCGTTGATCGAGATCGGGGCAGGGGCGTCCATGCCACCCAGTCCGCCGCACGCGCCATAAGTGGTGCTGCGGGTGCCGGTGAGGCGCTGCGCCTCGGCGGCGATCGCGCCCATCATCTCGACCGAGAGCTCGATCTGGCGCGACAGGATCTGCTGGTTGACCGCAGATGCGTCGCGCAGGTTGCGGCTGGCATCGGAAAGCTGGAGCCGGCTTTCCTCGTCGAGCTTCTCCGCCCAATTGGCGGACTCGCGCTTCAGGCGTGCGAAATCGGCTTCGATGCGGCCGGTGAGGCGGAGCTTCGCGTTAGCGATTTCGCCGAGTTCGGGCACATAGGCCTTGCGGGCGAGCTTCTCGCTCTCCTCTTCCATGAGGGCAGTGAGCGAGATCATCGCGTCGATGAGCTGAACGGTCATTATTTTCCCTGCTGGAGCTTGAGGATCGATTCGAGCACGGCGGGTGCAAGGCCGATGCCGCCGCGATTCGCCATCTCGGTGCCGAGCTTCTCGGCCAGCACGCCCTTGAACATCTCTTCGCCGGCGCCGCCGTTGATCTCGCCCTTGTCGACGCTTTCGAGCATCATCTTGGTCATCTGGCCGAGGAACATCGCTTCGAATTCCTTGGCGGTTTCGGCGTTCTTCGGGTCGACCTTGCGGACGGGAGCGGCAGCCGCGGTCGCTGAGAGGGCGTTGAGTTCGTTCATTACTGGACCTCGATCTCGGCCTGGAGCGCACCGGCGCTCTTTACGGCCTGAAGGATGGTGATCAGGTCCCGCGGGGACACGCCGAGCGTGTTGAGTCCGCTGACCAGCGACTGGAGCGAGGCGCCGTTGACCAAAGCGAGGCTGGCGCCGTTGCCGTCGTCGACCTGCACCTGGGTGCGCGGAACGACGGTGGTCTGGCCGTCCGACAGCGGCGCGGGCTGCGAGACCTGCGGGCGTTCGGAAACCGTGATGGTCAGGCCGCCCTGCGCGATCGCGACAGGCGTGATCCGCACATCGGCGTTCATCACGACGGTGCCCGAGGCTTCGTTGATGACGACGCGTGCCGGTTGGTCGACCTTGATCTCGAGGTCGCCGACGCGGGTGACGAGATCGATGACGTTGCCGACGAAGTTGGTGGTCGGCTGGAGTTGCACCGTGCCCGGATCGAGCACTTGCGCGCTACCTGGATATTTGCCGTTGATCGCGCCGGCGATGCGATCGGCGGTGGCGAAATCGGGGTTCTTGAGGGCGAGCTTGAGGCTGGTCGCCGATTGCAGCGAATAGGGCACTTCGCGCTCGACGATGGCACCGCCGGCGACGCGCGCCGATGTGGTCACGCCGCGGCTGACGCTCGCGGCGGCGCCCTGGCCCTTGAAGCCGGAAACGGCGACCTGGCCCTGCGCGACAGCGTAGATCTCGCCGTCGAGAGCGCGTAGCGACGACGCGATCAGCGTGCCGCCCTGCAGGCTGGACGCGTCGCCCAGTGCCGAGACCTGGACGTCGATCCGCGATCCCGAGCGCGAGAAGGGCGGCATGGTCGCGGTGATCGAGACCGCCGCGACGTTCTGCGTGCGCATGTTGGTGCCGCGGATGTTGACGCCCATGCGCTCGAGCATCGCCTGCATCGATTCCTCGGTGAAGGGTGCGTTGCGCATGCGGTCACCGGTGCCGGCGAGGCCGACGACGAGGCCATAACCGACGAGCTGGTTCTCGCGGACATTCTCGACATCGACGATGTCTTTGATCCGCGTCTGCGCAAGCGCATACGGGCTGGCGACCAACGCCAGCAGCGGGAGCAGGAACGAAGCGGCGATGCGCTGCATAAACCCTCAGACTAAGTGGAAAAACCGCGGTAACTTTCTTATAGAGGAAAGGTGGCCAATGCGGGCCGAGAGGACCTGATTTCGTGCGCATCGACAGCCTTACGCCGCTGATGGCACGCAGCCTGCTGGCGGCGCTGCCCAAGACCGCGCCCGGCTTTCCGGTGGCCGAAGAGGAGGCCGTCGCGCGGCCGATGCCGATGCAGGGCGCCGGCCCGAACCAGCCCGTGCCGTCGGTGGCGATGTTGGTGACGCTCGCAGCCGCCGATCCCTCGATCGAGCGGCGCCGCAAGCAGGCGGTGGATGCCGAGCGCGGCATCAACGCGCTCGACAAGCTCCACAAGGAGCTGGCGACCGGGACGCCCAGTGTCGAGCGGCTGCGCGAGATCGTCGAATGGTCGGAAAATCTGGAGCCGTCGGACGATCCGGTGCTGGCCGGCATCCTGTCCGACATCGATCTGCGCGTCCGCGTCGAACTCGCGAAGTTCGACGTTCAGGCCTGATTTCTACTTTTCCCCTCCCCCCAAGCAGGGAGGGGAGTTGATGTATCAGCGCGCCAAATCGAAGCGATCGGCGTCCATCACCTTGGCCCAGGCGCGTA
The DNA here is from genome assembly GCF_002796605.1 of Sphingomonas psychrotolerans. Classification (NCBI taxonomy): domain Bacteria; kingdom Pseudomonadati; phylum Pseudomonadota; class Alphaproteobacteria; order Sphingomonadales; family Sphingomonadaceae; genus Sphingomonas; species Sphingomonas psychrotolerans. The sequence continues at coordinate 1,922,695 of NZ_CP024923.1, read as the reverse complement.
CGAAATCCTTGACGAACTTCCCGCCGGCATCGTCGGCGGCATAGACTTCGGACTGGGCGCGGAGCTGCGAGTTGGCGCCGAACACCAGATCGGTGCGCGATGCCGTCCATTTATGCGTGCCGGTCGCTCGATCGCTGCCGACGAACTCCTCGTCGCCGGTGTCGTCGACCTGCTTCCACGCCGTGCCCATATCGAGCAGGTTGACGAAATAGTCGTTGGTGAGCTGGCCCGGCCGGTCGGTGAGGACACCGTGCCGCTCCGCCTTGGGATGGTTGACGCCGAGCACGCGCAGGCCGCCGACCAGCACCGTCATCTCGGGCGCCGAGAGGTCGAGCAATTGCGCGCGGTCAACCAGCAATTCCTCAGTCGGCACGTTGAACTTGACCGAGAGATAGTTGCGGAAGCCGTCCGCCTTGGGCTCGAGCGGCTCGAAGCTTTCGACGTCCGTCCATTCCTGGCTGGCGTCACCGCGGCCCGAAGTAAACGGGACGGTCACGTCATGCCCCGCCGCCCTCGCCGCTTGCTCGACGCCGAGATTGCCGCCGAGCACGATCAGATCGGCGATGCTGACATTGCCGCGGAACCCCGCCTTGATGTCCTCATAGACGGCGAGCACCCGGGCGAGCGCGGCCGGCTCGTTGACTTCCCAATCCTTCTGCGGCGCAAGCCGAATGCGCGCGCCGTTGGCGCCGCCGCGCTTGTCCGAATTGCGGAAGGTCGAGGCCGAAGCCCAGGCAGTCTTGACCAACTGCCTGATGGTCAGGCCGGATTCGGCGATCTTGCCCTTGAGCGTGGCGACATCCGTGTCGCCGAGCGGCGTGCCGGCCGGGATCGGATCTTGCCAGATCAGATCCTCCTGCGGCACCTCGGGGCCGATGTACCGGCTCTTCGGCCCCATGTCGCGATGGGTCAGCTTGAACCAGGCGCGGGCGAAGGCGTCGGCGAAATAGCCCGGGTCGGCGCGGAATTTCTCGAGGATCTTCCGATACTCCGGATCGTCCTTGAACGCCTTGTCGGCCGTGGTCATCATCGTCGCGACTTTCTTGCCCGGAGTGTGCGCGGCCGGGGCGAGGGTCTCTTCGGGATCGCCGACCGGATGCCACTGATTGGCGCCCGCCGGGCTCTTGGTCAGCTCATACTCATGGCCGAGCAGCATATCGAAATAGCTCATGTCCCATTTGGTCGGCGTCGGCGTCCATGCGCCTTCGATCCCGGATGTGATGGTGTGGTCGCCCATGCCGCTCTCGTGGGTCGAGGCCCAGCCGAGGCCCATCTGCGCGAGGTCGGCGCCTTCGGGCTCGCGGCCGACCTTCGATGCGTCGCCCGCGCCGTGCGCCTTGCCGAAGGTGTGGCCGCCGGCGGTGAGCGCCGCGGTCTCCTCGTCGTTCATCGCCATGCGGCTGAAGGTTGCGCGCAAGTCGCGCGCCGAACCCCTGGTGTCGGGCTTGCCGCCCGGGCCTTCGGGGTTGACGTAGATCAAGCCGTGCTGAATCGCGGCCAGCGGCTCCTCGAGCGCCATGCCGGCCTCTTCGTCGATGCGAGTCTGGCCGAGCCATTCCTCCTCGGTGCCCCAATAGATGTCGCGCTGGGGCTCGAATATGTCCTCGCGGCCACCGCTGAAGCCGAACACCGGGCCGCCCATCGACTCGATCGCGACATTGCCGGTGAGGATGAAAAGGTCCGCCCAGCTGATCGCGGCGCCGTATTTCTTCTTGATCGGCCACAGCAGGCGGCGCGCCTTGTCGAGATTGCCGTTGTCCGGCCACGAGTTGAGCGGGGCAAAGCGCTGGCCGCCCGACGAGGAGCCGCCGCGGCCGTCGCCGGTGCGATAAGTGCCCGCGGCATGCCACGCCATACGGATGAAGAAGGGGCCGTAATGCCCGTAATCGGCCGGCCACCAGGGCTGGCTGTCGGTCATCAGCGCAGTCAGATCCGCCTTGAGCGCCTGATAATCAAGATTCTGGAATGCCTCGCGATAATCGAAGTCGGGGCCGTAAGGGTTGGGGGAAACGCCGTTCTGGGTGAGTATCTCGAGGCTGAGCTGCTCGGGCCACCAGTCGCGGCTGGTGCGGCCGAGCAATCTGCGGAGCGCCGCCGGCTGCTTTTGCGGATCGTTGATCGGGCTGCCTGTGGTCGGTGCGTCCATCGCTCGAATCCTTCTGTGGGAGATTGCCCGCAGGGTAGGTCGGCACGATGAATGACGGAAACGATTAAAACCGCTCACCGCAAGCGCGAAAATAAATGACGCAGTGCAGCGTCATCGCCTCGTCTTTGCGATCTTCATGACATAGCTGATCACTTCGGCGACTGCGGCATAATGCTCGATCGGGATCGGATGGTCGATCTCGGCCGAGGCATAGAGCGCGCGCGCGAGCGGGCGGTTTTCGACCAGCGGAATGTTATGCTCGGCGGCGACTTCGCGGATCTTCAGCGCGATCGCGTCGACGCCCTTGGCGACCACCACCGGCGCATTCATCGCGCCGTGATCATATTGCAATGCGATGGCGTAGTGAGTCGGGTTGGTGATGATCACGCTCGCCTTGGGGACGTTCGACATCATCCGGCCCTTCGCGCGCTGCATCTGGAGCTGACGGATCTTGCCCTTGATCTTGGGATCTCCCTCGCTCTGCTTATACTCGTCCTTGATCTCCTGCTTGGTCATCCGCATCTTCTTCATGAAGGCGAAGCGCTGCCAGGCGAAGTCGAACATCGCCAGCGCGCCGACCAGCAAGGCGATCGGGAAGAGCATCGCATAGACGATGTCGCTGGCCGCGGCGCCCATCGAGACGAGATCCGCGCCCACCAGCCGATCGATCGTCGCCGCATGCGGCCACGCGATCCACGCGCCGATGCCGACGACGAGGCAGAGCTTGGCGAGCGTCTTGAAGAACTCGACCAGCGATTGCTTGCTGAAGGTCCGCGTGAACCCGGTGACCGGATTGAGCTTGGACCATTTCGGCTTGATCCGGCTCGCCGACAGCATCGGCCGGCCCTGCAGGAAGCCGCCGAGCAAAGCGAAGCCGAACAATGCGGCGAGGATCGGAGTGAGGGTAGTGAAGATCGTGCCGAACAGCCCGGTCGCGAAATCCTGTGCGCCGACGGGCTCCATGCGGAAATCGTCGGCGCTGCCCCACAGGCGCACGAACAGCGATCCCATCGTCTGCATCGTCCACGTGCCGAGGCCCCCCATCACGACGAGCGCCGCGACGAACATCGCGGCGTGCTTCATCTCGGGCGCCATCGGCACTTCGCCGCGTTCGCGAGCGTCCTCCAGCTTCTTGTCTGTGGGATCTTCTGTCTTGTCTTCCTGGTCGGTATCGCCCGACATCACCAACCGCCCTGCATCGCGTCACCCATCGCAGTGGCGAAGACGGTGAGCATGGTGCCGATGGTGGCGGCGAAGATGGCGATGCCGAGCAGCAGGTTGAGCGGCTGGGCGATGAAGAAGACCTGGATCGCCGGGGCGATGCGCGCCGAGAGTCCGAGTGCGACGTTGAAGACGATGCCGTAGACGATCAGCGGCGCGGCGAGGCTGATGCCGAGCGTCATCGAGCGGCCGATCGCGGCGATCGCGAGCTGGGCGAAATCGTGCATCGGCGGAATGCCGCCGATCGGAAAGCTCTGATAGCTGTTGATGATCGACCCGAGCCATAGGTGATGGACCTGCATGCCCATGCACACGAGCGCGGCAGCGACCCCGACGAACTTGGAAAGGAGCGGCGCCTGGCTCGCCTGCATCGGATCGAAGATCACCGCGGAGGACAGGCCGACCTGCATGCTGACGATCGAGCCCGCCATCGAGATCGCGAAGAACAGGATCTTGACGATCATTCCCATCGCCAGCCCGGTCATCAATTCGGTGATGATGACGGCGGGGAGCACGGCGCCGCCCTGGAGCGCCGCGCGCGCAGGCTCGCCTAGCGCGCCGTAAAGCGCCGCCGACATCGCGAAGGCGATCATCAGCCGGATCCGGCCGGGGATCGAATCCTCGCCGAACACCGGCAGCAGCATCAGCACCGCGCCCACCCGGGCGAACACGATGAAGAAGGCGGAGACCTGGAATTCGAGATCGGGCGGCAGAATCATCCGGTGATGATCAGGTCGCTGATCTTGGCCATGAAGCCCGACAGCGCCTGCCCCATGGTGGGGAGCATCAGCAGGAAGACGAGGCCCATGGCGAGCAGCTTGGGCACGAAGGTGAGCGTGGTCTCCTGGATCTGGGTCAGTGCCTGGAGCAGACCGATGATCGTGCCGACGATCAGCGAGGTCAGCAGCAACGGGCCCACCACGGTGAGCACGAGCAGCAACGCCGCCTCGGAAAGCTGGATGACCTCGCTAGGCGACATACGTCAGATCTGCATCCGCATGATGTCGGTATAGGCGCTGACGACGCGGTCGCGGACGGCGACCATCGTGTCGAGCGCGGTCTCGGCGGCGCCGATCGCAGTGACCACGTCGATCAGATCGCCCTTGCCGGCGACCTGCATCGCCGAGGCCTGTTCGGCAACGCGCATCTGCTGGGCAGTGCCGGTGACGAGGTCCTCGACCATCGACCCGAAACCGCTCGCGCCGTCGGTCTTGCCGACGGGCGATTTGCCGAGGGCGTTACCGATCCCTGCGACCTTGCCATAGGCAGAAGTCGCATCAAGTGCTCCAATGGACATGGAAATTCCTCTTACTTGAGAAGGTCTATGGTGCGCATCGTAAGGCTCTTGGCGGCCTCGATGGCATTGAGATTGGCTTCGTAGCTACGCTGCGCCGCCTTCATGTCGGCGCTCTCGACGAGACCGTTGACATTGGGCTTGAGCACATAGCCTTCGCCGTCCGCGGCCGGGTGGCCGGGCTGATAGATACGCGTGAAATCGGAGCGGTCGTTCTCGATTCCCTGGACCTTGACTTCGGTGGCGCCGGTGGCGCGGTCGACCTCGGCTTTGAAGCTCGCGATGCGGCGGCGATAGGGATCGCCGCCGGGAGTCTGCGCGACCGAGTCCTGGTTGGCCAAATTCTCTGCGATGACGCGCATCCGGAGCGACTGGGCGCGAAGTCCGGAAGCCGAAACGCCGAGTGATGCCTTCAAGTCCATTTGGTCGAGCTCCACAACCGGCCGAGCGGCCATTTCCTCCATCATAGGCAATTCTTGCCGGGGGTGGGGCGGGGAGGCGGAAAAAACGTACCTAGGCAAAATTTGCCGGGTCCCGCGCCGGCTGTCGGGATTGCTTCCTATAAGACAGTCAGAAAGGGGCACGCATGTCCGTACTCGACGAAATCATGATCGACATGTCGATCGTCCTCGGCTCGGCCGAGATACCGATCCGGCAGATGCTCAAGATGAGCCGCGGGGCGATGATCCCGCTCGATTGCGGCCAGGACGATCCCAGCCTGGTCTATGTGAATGGCGAGCTGGTGGCGCGCGGCCGCATCCTCGTCGACGGCGAGAACATGTCGCTCGAAATCTCCGAACTCGTGAAGAAGTCGCGCAACTGATGGACATTCTTTCGATGCTGCGCACCTTCGGGGCGCTGGGTCTGGTGCTGGGCATGCTCGCCGGCGCGCTGTGGGTGGTGCGTCGCTACGACATCAAACTGCCTGGCCGCGTCTCGGGCAGCGGGCGCAAGCGCGTCGAGCTGGTCGAGCGCCTTGCGGTCGACGCCAAGCGTTCGATCGCATTGATCCGGCGCGACGGCTGCGAGCATCTGATCCTGATCGGACCCGAGGGCCATGTGACGCTCGAGACCGGTATCACGGCGCCCGTGCCGGTAGTCGCATCGGCTCCCGCAGAGCCCATGCCCGCCGCCAATTTTCAGGCTGACTTCGCCGCCTTCACCAACAACTTCGGCAAGCTCGTTGATCTCTCGCGCAGCAAGCTCGCAGCAGTGCGCGGCGCCAATGACGACGAATGCGACGACGGCCATGATGTCGACGACGACGGCGATGACGAGCCGACCGAAATGGCAGCTGCCGAAACAGCCACAGGCGACCTTCCCCAGACCGCGCCCCGCAAGCGCACCCGCCGTCCGCGCGATACCAAGCGCTGGAACCGCGCCGCGGTGCGCGAGGCGCTCAATGCGTAAACTTTTGATCGCCGCCATGGCTGCGCTCGTGTTGCTGCCGGTGGCAGCGCACGCGCAGGCGGCCGGCGGCACGACCATCAACCTCGGGGGGGCCACCGGCGCCGGCGGCCAGCTCTCGGCCAAGGCGATCCAGATGGTGCTGATGCTGACCGTGCTCAGCCTCGCTCCCGGGCTGCTGATGACGGTGACCAGCTTCACCCGAATCGTGGTGGCGCTGTCGCTGCTGCGTACCGGAATCGGCGCGCCAGGCGTGCCGCCCAACCCGGTGATCATCAGCCTCGCGATGTTCCTGTCGTTCTTCGTGATGGCGCCGACCTTCGAGAAGGCGTGGAGCGAAGGGGTCGACCCCTATACCAAGGGCAAGATCACCGAGCAGGTCGCTTTCGAGAAGACCGTCGCGCCGTTCCGCGTATTCATGCTGAGCCAGGTGCGCGACAGCGACCTCAAACTGTTCGCCGATCTGGCCAACAAGCCGATCACGAGCCGCGCCGAGGCGCCGCTGACGACGCTGGCGCCTGCGTTCATGATCTCCGAGCTGCGTCGCGCGTTCGAGATCGGCTTCCTGCTGCTGCTGCCGTTCCTCGTGATCGACCTCGCGGTGTCTGCGGTGCTGATGGCGATGGGCATGATGATGCTGCCGCCGCCGACGATATCCTTGCCGATGAAGATCATCTTCTTCGTGCTGGTCGATGGCTGGGCGCTGGTGGCGGGGTCGCTGGTGAAGAGTTTCGCGACGTAGCGAGTGGGCCGCACGCGCACTCGATACGAAAGGGCCTTGGGGAAAGCCGGGACCCTTTTCATTCGAGCACTGACGTGCACTCGGCGATCCTCCCCCTCGGGGCAGGATTGACGGCCTCTGCGTATCGCCGCTGGAAATGTAGGAAATGTTCTGCTTTCGTCCGGAGATGGACCGGCAACAGCTTCCGCATGTCATGGCGCCCGGTTTGCGCCGCCGGCCGGTATAGCGGTTGACTCGCAAATGCGAAAGCGAGTCAAGCGTCAGCAGGCCCGGTTCGCTTGACTCGGTTAAGATCGACGCAAAACCGTGCTTTTCGAGCCAACTAAAAGGTTGGTCTCGACCGCTGATCCAACCGCCCGGTTGGCTACCGACTTGCCATTCCCACGACCCTCAGCTGTCGAGGGTGCAGTGCTCGAGCCAGGGGCCGAGGTCGTTATAGGCGATCGGCTCGAGGAAGATCAGGCCGGCCTTGTCGTCGGTCGCCCAGCGCGTCGTGCAGCGGCGCGAGGGGAGGCCGGGGACCGACAGGATGATCTCGGTATCTTCGCGCGGCGGCTTGGGCATCGAAATGCGCGCGCCGCTCTGAGAGATGTTCTCGAGCGTCACGTCGATATGGCGGCCGAAGCAGCTGATCCGCGCGACGCATTCGACGTCGAAGCGCGGCGCGCGCGGCGCCGGGCCGCAGAAGCGCTCGAGGCTGGCTTTGGCTTGTGCGAGGATATGGTCGACGTTGATCGCCTCGGCGAACTCGACGCCGGCACGGCCCTCGCTGCTCCACGCGACGCTGCCTTGGAGCCGGTCGCCGTTACGCAGCTCGACCGTCACCCAGCTGCCATGACCGAGGGTATGGTGCGTCTCGAGCATCATGCCCGTCATCGAGATGTTGCGGATGCGGCACAGATGCTCGGCCGCGCCGCGGCTGAGCAGCTTGCCGACCAGCAACGTGGTGACCGTGCGCGGGGCGCGATCGGCGGCAAGCTCGGCTTCGGCGTTCTGGATCTGGGTCAGGTGCATGGCTGTCCCTCCTGGTCGATGGGATCCCCTCGCCGAGCCTTATTGGCATAAGGAAGGGAGGGCTGTGTCGTCCGTAAAATTACGCTCCGGGTCATGCCGGGTTGGCCTGCGTCACGGCGACTTTCCGGAGCACGCCGGCGCCGAATGCCTCGGGTCCGGCGTGCATGACGACTTTCCGGAAGGTCTCGAGATCGGGGATCAGCCCGTCGGGACCCGCCGCCATCGGCGTGCGATAGGTGCGCATGTTGATCGCGTGGAGCAGCAGCGGCATCCGTGCCGCGACGAACTCGGCCTTTTCGGCGGGAACTTCGAGCTGGATCTGGAACTGGACATAGCCCGACAGCCGGCCGTCGGCGAAGACCAGCGGTGCGAGTATCTTGCCCGCATCGACGAAAGTCTTGTCGGTCTCCGCCACATGTGCGGTCGCGGCCGCCGGCCCGGGGCCGAGGAGCATCACGGTCGCATAGGCAGCGCCGCCGCCGAGACCAAGGCCCGCGAGCAGAACGATGAGGAGGAACAGGATCTTTTTCATGTGTCCTCAGAATCTGAAGCTCGAATCGCTCGGCAGGGCCGAGGCCTCAGCCTTGAGCACCACGGTGATGCGGCGATTCTCGGGACGGTTGGGCTGGTCGGGATAGACCGGCCTGGTGGCGCCCATCGCGACGATCTCGGCGAAGCGGTCGGGCGTCATGCCAGAAGCGATCAGCGCCGACCGCGCGGCGAGGGCGCGTTCGCCCGACAACCGCCAATTGGCATCGCTCTGGATGCCGCCGGCGCCGTCGGTATGGCCTTCGATCGCGATCTGGGTGCCCGAGGTGCCGAGTTTGGCCGCGACCTTGGCGAGCATCGCACGGGCGTAGGGATTGAGCTCGGCGGTGTTGAGGCGGAACATCGACTGCTGGTCGGTATCCATCAGCGTGATGCGCAGCCCATCGCGGCCCGGATCGATCTGGACGTTCTTCTTCTGGCCCGAATCCCGCGACGAGGAATCGAGCGCGATCTGCAACTCGGAGGCGAGCACGCGCATCGACGCGTCGGGAACATTGGCGGTGCCGCCGCGTGCGGCGCCAGCGACGGCTGCCTCGCTGGTGGGCGTACCCTGTGCCTTGCTGCTGTCGGTGGAATTCTTGCGCGAACGGCCGCCGGCGCCTTCGGATGCGCCCTGCAGCGGAGTCGTGGGAGAGCTCTCGCCGACGGTGGGCGTGAAATATTGGGCGAGGCCCTTCAGCCGCTCCTTGTCGGGATTGGAGATCAGCCAGAGCAGCATGAAGAAGGCCATCATCGCAGTCACGAAATCGGCATAGGCGACCTTCCACGCGCCGCCATGATGTCCGCCGACGACCTTCTTGACCTTCTTGATGATGATCGGGCGATTGTTGCCGCCAAAGCTCGCCATGTCAGCAGCTTCTGAGCGCGGTGCGGATGCGGTTCTGCACCTCGCCGAGGCGAACATGGCTGATCGCGGTCAGCGAATCTTCGCCGCTGGCGATCCGATCGAGCAGGTTCACGCACTCGTCGGCATGCTGGATCAAATAGTCGAACGTCTGGAGTTGCTCGATATAGGAAGTTGCGAAATGCGCGTCGCCCACCAGGACTTCGGCGAGCCGCTCCAGCATGTCGCGCATCTCGCGCAGTTCGCCGGCCATCACGCTGTGGAGCGCGCCCGAATAGGGGTCGTAGCCGGGCATGGGCTCGACCGACGGCGATTGGGCGGGCACGGGCAGACACGACATCAAAACAGCTCCAGGTCTCCGCCGACGGGCGGCAGGGCAACGGGGACGGGTGGACGATCGGGAACGCGATCCGCGACCTTGGTGCAGCGGCTGCGGCCCTCTTGGGGAAGGAACTCGATCTTGCGCGCCGAAGTGCCGCCGACGTCGCTATGCGCAACCTCGATGCCTTCGGTCTTCATGAAGCGATGCGCGAACGCGGCGTTCGAAGAGCCGATCGAGCCGAGGCCCGAGACGATGTTGGCGCCGCCATATAAATGCGCGCGCAGCCGGGTGCGCATCGCACCCTTCTTCATCATCCCGTTGATCAGAAGCTCCATGGCGTGAACGCCGTAACGCTGCATGTCTCCGACCGAGACGCGGTGGTCCGCGCTGGGTTCGCCGAGAAGGAAGTGGTTCATACCACCCACCTTTGCGACGGGGTCGTAGAGACACGCCGCCACGCAGCTGCCGAGCAGAGTCGTGATGACGACGTCCGGCTCCGCCACGATGGCATTCTCGCCCTGGACGATCGCCACGCGTCGCATCAGGTCAGCTCGCCGAACACGCGTTCGATTTTTTCCTTGAGCGCGGCGGGCGCGAACGGCTTGACGACATAGTTGTTCACGCCGAGCGCGGCGGCCTTCTGGACGATCTCCTTGTCGGCCGAACCGGTGAGCATGATGAACACGGTCTTGCCGATCACTGGATCGGTGCGCACCGCCTCTAGGAACTGGAGACCGTCCATCTCGGGCATGTTGAAGTCCGAGATCACCAGATGGACGCGATCGGCCTTGATTGCCGAGAGCGCCTCGACTGCGCCCGGCTTGTCGCGCACGTCCTTGAACCCCAGATCCTGCAGCGCGCGACGGATCATCGCACGCATGCTGGTCTGGTCGTCCACGACCATCACCTTGATTGCTGCAGCAGCAGGCATCAGACGCTCCCAACCTTTTCACGGCATGCCTTGAGGATCGCCTCAGGCATGGCAGACAAACCAACTTCCTTCTCGACCGCGCCGAGCTCCACCGCCGCGCGGGGCATGCCCCACACGACGCAGGTGTCGCGGCTCTGGCTGAGTGTGCGGGCACCAGCCCGGCGCAACGCCAGCAGACCTTCGGCGCCGTCCTGACCCATTCCGGTCAGAATCACGCCCACCACCGAGGCGCCAAGCGGCGCCACCGAGCGGAACAGCACATCGACCGAGGGCCGATGGCCAGTGACGAGATCCCCGGAACGCAGTTTAATGCGCCCGGCGACACTGCCAGAGAGCTCCATGTGCGTTTCGCCCCCAGGTGCAATATAGACGGTTCCAGGCTGGACCGTCGCACCTTCCGTAGCTTCCATGACCCGAACCCGACATTCGGCGTCCAGGCGTTGCGCGAAGCTGCGGGTGAAGCTCGCCGGCATGTGCTGGACGATCAGCACCGGCGGGCAATCCGCGGGCAGCGCCGGCAGCAGCGAGAACAATGCCTCGACGCCGCCGGTGGAGGATCCGATCGCGATCAACTTGCCCGCACTGCCGCCGGCGACGCTGGGCTGCTGGGGGAGGCGGGCCGGCCCGGCGCGCGCGACCGAGCGTGCGGCGGTCTTGACCTTCTCGCACAGCAAAGCAGCGTCGCGCTCGATATCTTCGGGCGTACCGCTCGGCTTGGTGACATAATCGACTGCGCCGAGGCGCAGCGCCTCGATCGTGACTTCAGCGCCGCGCGCCGTGAGCGTCGAGCACATCACGACCGGCATCGGGCGGAGACGCATGATGCGCTCGAGGAACGACAGCCCGTCCATCCCCGGCATCTCGATGTCGAGCGTCAGCACATCGGGGTTGAGCTGCTTGATCATATCGCGTGCCGCGAACGGCTCGGGCGCCATGCCGACCACCTCGATCTCGGGATCGGCCGAAAGCATGCGCTTCAGCGTCGCCCGCATCGATGCGCTGTCGTCGACGATAAGGGTGCGTACCGGTCTCATCCCCTGGTCTCCGGCTTCGCGTAAATCGTATGGCCGCACGACTTCATCCGGCTCGCCGCCGGGCCGATCAGTCGTTCGGAATGGCCGATATAGAGATGACCGCCAGGCGCGAGCTGGTTGACGAAACGCTCCTCCAGCTCCTCCTTCGCAGGATCGCCGAAATAGATCATCACGTTGCGGCAGAAGATCACGTCATACTGGGCCTTTAGCGGCCACTTCTCAAAGAGGTTGAGCACCCGTGGGGTGACCATCTGGCGCGCCTCGTCGGCCATCACGAAGCCGCCCGGCGCGGGACGCATCCAGGTGCTGCGATAGGGCTCGAGAACCCCCGACGCGACATTGTCCGCATAGAAGCCGCGCTGGACGGACTCGACGACGTGCGGCGCGATGTCGGTCGCGAGCAGGCGGACGTCGGCAGTGCGCAGCCAGGTCGCCGACGTGCGATCAGGGCCCAGCAGGCACATCGCGATCGTGTAGACCTCTTCACCCGACGAGCAGCCGGCGGACCAGATCCGGACCGGCCCCTGTTTGCGCTTGAGCACCGGCAGGACCGTCTCACGGAAATGCTCGAAGTGATGCGGCTCGCGGAAGAAGTGCGTGTGGTTGGTGGTCAGCGCCACCACCATCGCATGCCGTTCCTGCGCGTCCGACTGGACCATCGCGACATATTCCGAGAACCGGCTGAGGCCATGCTCGCGCAGCCGCCGCGCCAGGCGCGACTGGACCAAAGTGGTCTTCGCTTCGCTCAGCTCGATGCGGGCGTCGCTGTGCATGATCGCGGCGATTGCGGCGAAATCGCGGGGCATGAGCTCCGCATTTGCCGCAGCCATCGCGTTGCCGCCGGCGAGCGCCACGGCGCCCCCGGCGCGGCTCACGCTGCCATATCCAGATGCTTGGTCAGGCTCAGCGCTTCGAGGTCGAGCAGCAGCACCATGGTGCCGCTCTCGTCGCGAGTGCCGTCCTTGGCGCGCGTGGTGATGCGCACCAGACCGTCGATCACGCTCGATTCGATCGTCTCGACCTCGGGGGCCGGCTGGATATCGCTGCGGCTGATCCCGACGATGTCGTTGACTTCGTCGACGAGGAAGCCCGCCTGCTTGCCCGCGATGCTGACGACGAGGATGCACGAGCGGGCATGGATCACGCTCGGCTCCCAGCCCAGCCGCTCGGCGAGGCCGACGACGGGGATCACGTTGCCGCGAAGGTTGCTGACGCCCTTGATGAACCGGGGCACGTTGGGGAGCGGAGTCGGTTCGTCCCATTCGCGGATCTCGATGAGCGCACCCATGTCGATTCCGAAAGTCTGCTTGCCGAGCGTGAAGGTGACGATCTTGCAGTCGCTCGCAGTTTCAGTCTTGGTGGTCATGCGGCCAGTCCTTTGGGAGTGTAGCGGTTACTGGAGGCGACGAGCGCCTCGATATCGAGAATGAGCGCGATCGAACCGTCACCGAGGATGGTGGCGCCGCCGAGCCCGCGGATCGGGTGGAGATTCTGGTCGAGACTCTTGATCACCACTTCGCGGCGGTCATCGATCGTATCGACGACCAGACCGACCTTGCCGTGCTCGCTCTCGACGATCACGACCAGCGAGTCCTCGACGAGACGATCGTCGTTGAGACCGAAAATCTCGGTCGCCCGCTTCACGGGGACATATTCGCCGCGCATGTCGATCACTTCGCTGTCGGGCGAAGTGCGCTTGACCTGGCCCGGCTCGGGCTGGACGGTCTCGAGTACATGGGCGAGCGGCAGGACGAAGCGCTGGCTGGCGAGCCGGACGATCATGCCGTCGAGGATCGCGAGCGTCAGCGGCAGAATCATCGTGAAGGTGGTGCCTTCGCCGGGAACCGAGTGGATCTCGACGCGGCCGCCAAGCGCCTCGACGTTCGAACGGACCACGTCCATGCCGACGCCGCGACCCGAGATGTTCGAGATCGTCTCGGCCGTCGAGAAGCCCGGTGCGCAGATCAGCTGGTCGATTTCCTCGTTCGAGAGGACGGCATCGGCCGAGATGATGCCCTTTTCGATCGCCTTGGACTTGACGCGTTCGCGATTGATGCCGCGGCCATTGTCCTGGACCCGCACGAAGATGCGGGCGCCCTTCTGCTCGGCTGACAGCTTGATCGTTCCAACGGGCGACTTGCCCGCGGCGATACGCTCTTCGGTGCTTTCGAGGCCATGATCCGCCGCGTTGCGGATCATGTGCGTCAGAGGATCGCCGATTTTCTCGATCACGCCCTTGTCGACTTCAGTCGTCTCGCCGACGGTCTCCAGCTCGATCTGCTTGCCGGTCTCGACCGAGAGGTCGCGCAGCATGCGCGGCACCCGGCTGAAGGCCTGCTTGATCGGCTGCGCGCGCAGCGACATGACATTGTCCTGGATCTGGCGTGTTAGGCGCGCCAGCTCGGGCAGTTCGACGCGTTGACGGTCGGCGGGCGACAGCCGGTCGGCGAGGATCGAATTGCGGATCACCAGCTCGCCGACCAGATTGAGCAGCAGATCGAGCTTCGACAAATCGACGCGGATCGTCTGCGACGCCTCGTTCACCTGCTTGGGTGCCGCGCTCTCCGTCGGGATCACCGGCGCGGGCGTCGGGGTCATCGGCGTGGCGGCGAGATCCGCCACCACTTGCTGGACTTGCGCGGTGAGGTCCTCGATCGAGGCAGTGACCGGCACGAACGGAATCAAATCCTCCACGGCCGGTTCCAGCTCGAGCACGGGTGCCGGAATGGGTTCGAACGCCGGGGCAGGGGCCTCGACTTCGTTGCGGGTGATTTCGATCAGCGAATCCGGGGAGACGAAGTCGAAGCAGTCGTCGATGTCGTTCCGGGGAACGTCGCCCGGCATGCTCAGCACCCAGGTGAAATAGGAGTCCTCGGGATCGAGATCGCGCAGCGGCGGCACATCCGACACGTCGACCGACTCGATCGTCGCACCGAGCGTCTCGAGCTCGCGGATGAGGAGCATCGGCTCGCTGGCATTGGCAAGTGCCGCGCGCGATGGCTTGAAGCGAATCGTCCAGCTCGCAACCGAAGCCGGCTCGGCCGGGGCATCGAAATCGTCGAGCGAGAAGGCGACCGGCATGAAGCCGAATTCGTCTTCCGCCGGCGCTACGGCGACGGGCGCGGCAGCAGGCGCAGGCGCAGGGGCAGGCGCAGCGGCAGCGGGCGCGCCGCCGTCTTCCGCGACACCCTTGTCGGCGAGCACCTTCTCAAGCGCGGCAAGCGCGGCGGCGTCGTTGGGACGCGGCGCCAGGCCCTTGGCGGTCTCGACATGGTCGGCGAGCACGTCGAACGAGCTCAGCATCACCTTCACGACGCCGGGTGTCGGAGCGATCTTGCCGGCGCGAACTTCGTCGAGCACGTTCTCGAACTTGTGTGCGAACGCAGTCAGATCGGCGTGGCCGAATGCGCCGGCGCCGCCCTTGATCGAGTGAACCGCACGAAACACGCCGGCGATCGTCTCGGCAGAGACGTCGCCGGCCTGCATCGCCGACAGACCCTGTTCGGCGGTGGTGAGACCTTCAGTGCATTCTTCGAAGAAGATTGCCTGGATTTCGTCGAGTTCGTCGCTCACGGGCAGACGCGGCGGATCGCCGCCCCCAGCTTGGTGGCTTCGAAGGGCTTGGTGATCCAGCCGGTGGCGCCGGCCGAGCGCGCGCGCTGCTTCTTCTCGTCCGAGAATTCGGTGGAGAGCACCAGGATCGGCGTGCCGCGGAACTGGCCTTCGGCGCGAACCGCCTCAATCAGCTCGAAGCCGTCCATCTTGGGCATGTTGATGTCGGTGATCAGCAAATCGGGCTGGACCTCGTGCATCCGCTCGAGGCCGTGCTGGCCGTCATTGGCGCTCTCGATGCGATAGCCCTGTGCGGTCAGCGACGTCTTGAGGAGCATGCGCATGCTCGCCGAGTCATCGACGGTAAGGATCAACTTGCTCACAGGACGTCTCCGGTTTCGAGTCCGATCGCGGCCGCCATGCGGCAGCTGGTCACGCGATTGACAAAGGCTTGGCTGGGATTGGCGATACGAAAGCGCTGGCCGTTAGCCATCGCCTCGTTGCGCGCGGCGACGAGGAGCTGGAGCACGGCCTGGCCGACGCTCTCGACCTCGGACGCATCGACTTCGATGGTGTCATCGAGGTCGGCGGCGAGGACGAAGCGGACGCGCAGGTCTTCCGCAGTGACGGTGGTGCCGTGCGCCGGCAGGCGCAGCGCGCGGTCATCCGCCGCCTCAGGCAGTGGCAGGGTTGAGTCCATTTTTCGCCTCGTCGAGTGCAGTTTCGAGTTGCTGGAAGCTCGGCGCATAGTCCGAGGGCGTCATGCGGCGGGCGATCTCGATCGCGACCTGAACCGGCTGGTTCTGGGCGTAAGCGACGATCGCTGTCTTTGCGATGAAGAAGGGTTTGGCGTCCGCCTCGATCGTCTCCATCAGCTTCGCGGCGAGCGGACCCACCACGCAATAAGCGAGAAGCACGCCGAGGAAGGTACCGACGAGTGCGCCGCCGATCATCGCGCCGAGGATCTCGGTCGGCTGATCGATCGAGCCCATCGTCTTGATGACGCCGAGCACCGCGGCGACGATGCCCAAAGCGGGCAGGCCGTCGGCCACGACCTGCAGCGCGTGCTGGGGTCCGGCCTCTTCGTGATGATGCTTCTCGATATCGGCATCCATCGCCGCTTCGAGCTGATGCGGATCCTCGAAGTTGACCGTCATCATGCGCAAGTAATCGCAGATGAATTCGATCAGGTGATGGTCCTTGAGAAGGCGCGGATAGGGCGTGAAGAGCGAGCTTTCCTCGGGCGCATCGAGATGCGGCTCGAGCATGGTCGCGCCGCCCTTCTTGAAGGTCGAGAGCACGGTGAACATCAGGGTCAGCAGGTCCTTATAGTCCTGCGCCTTCCATTTGCCGGCCTTGAAGGAACGCACGATGCCGCGGCCGGCCTTCTTCACCGTCGCCATCGAATTGGAGACGATGAAAGCACCGACCGCCGCACCCGCGATCGCCATCATTTCATGCGGCAATGCGTGGAGGATGATATCCATCTTCCCGCCAGCCAATATGAAGCTGCCGAAGACGCATCCGAGGATAATGAGGAAACCGACGCCGTTCAGCATGGTATTGCCGCTTTTCTTTCTCTGGTGTTTCCAGAATTATAGGAAGGATTTGGCAGATCGCGGCACACCGGGACCCGAATTGTTCAGGCGACCTGGCGATCCTGCCGATCGGTCGCCGCGAGAGGCAGCATGCTGCTCATGCGGAAGCTCCCGTGGCTAGAAGGGCGTTGTGGGCGGCAGGCGCGGGATTGGCCTCGCGCCTGGCGATCGGACGGAAGACGACGGCGAGCATCATCTGGCGGTCGCCCTGCCGCGGCGGCGGGGGCACCATCATGAACGAGTATTCGTCGGCGCACTTGAACAGATGCGGCGCGGCCTGGGTCATGCCTTCGAGCGATGGCGCCGCCTCGATTTCCTCGGTGCCCGGGAGCACCTTGTCGCTCAGGAAGCGATCGACGGGCATGAACACCGCGCTGTCGACCTGGACATAGTCGAACAGCTGGCCGAACTGGATGCCGACCGAGAAGCGGCAATCGCCCACCGGGATCGGCGCCATATAATAGCCGTCATGCGTCGGCGTTGCAGTAACGTTGCCGGTCGAAACTTCGCGCCCGTCCGCCACGATCAGCGGCAGCGAGATCGTCTGGTCGACGAAATCGGCATATTTGAGCGCCAGCCCGAAGCGTTTGTGCGCGAGCAGGCTGAGCTTGAGCGCCATGCCCTCGCCCTGCAGCTCGGCGGGCAAGTACATGCGGTCGGCACCCTTCATGTAGAAAAGGCCGCGCTGGCGCAGGCCCTTGCGCGCGATCTCGCTGTCGAACAGGGCGACCGTGTTGTCGACGCCGAGGTTCACGTCGTGCTCGAACTGGCCGAGCACTGCGAGTTCCTCCGCGACCGGCATATACATCAGCCGGCCGAGCACCGCGGCGGCGCCGCGGCGCCACATCGCGGCGTGATGGGCCGAAGCGGCCCGGATGGTGACATCGGCCTGGATGTGCGCGAAGCGGATTGCGCCCGCCTGGATGCGCTCGCGGATCGCCGACTGGCGCGACTTGATGCTGTTGCCCTTGCGGATCGCGGCGCCGTCGACGGCATAGTCGACCACCGAACCTTGCGCGGCGGTGCACAGCTGCTCGAGCACGGCGACGTTGGTGCACAGCGCTTCCAGCGTATAGCCGTCATAATGGTCGTGGCCGATAAAGCCCTTCTTGTCGAAGCCCGCGCGGAATTGCTCGCGCAGGAGCAGATAGCGTCCGGCGACATGAACGCCGAAGCTGCGCACGAGCAGCGCCTCGACTTCGTTCTGGACCGAGCCGTTATAGCCGAGATCGACCAGCATGAGCGTGTCGCCGGGTGCCGGATCGACCGTGCGGCGGACGTGCGCGACCAGCCGCCCGGCGAATGCATTCGACGCCTTCACGATGCGGCGCAGGCGCGACGGGATGGTGATGGCATTGGCGAACGCCGCCCCGCGGGTTGCAGCGTCGCCGCGCGGCAGCTTCTTGACGATCGTCTCGATCTCGTCCTTCGGCAGGAGCATCTGCTTGGCGACCACGAAGGGATCGCCCTCGACTTCGATTTCAAGATAGCGGCGGACCGCATTTTCGTCGACGAACGTCGAGGCAGTGGCAGTGAAGCGACTGATCTCCAGCGCCTGACCGGTCTGACCGCTGCTCGCCTGGTACATCAGCTGCGGCAGATAGCCGTCGCGCATCAGGAAAACGTGGTGGACCTTGCCGCCATGCTTCGCCTGCAGTGTCTCGGCCTCGTCTGCCAGCCAGCGATCGTAGCCATAGAGCACCGGGCCCAGGGTCGCGAAGCCGAACGCCTCGGCCGTGTCGGCAATCACCGGCTCCTCGAGCGAGAGCGCGGCGCGATGGGGCTGGTGGGTGAGGGCGACTTCGTTCGCCGCCGGGTGCAACATCGCGCCCACCGCGGCTTCGAGTCGAAGGCGCTGCTCGCTGCGTTCGGTGAACTGCTTGAGGTGGAGCGTGGGCACGCCGAACGGCGCGACTCCGTCCACATCGGCGCGCTTGTTGTCGCCGATGTGCAGGATCTCATGCGGCTGGACGGTCAATTCCTTGAGGATGAACTCGTACAGACCTTCGCTCTTCGCCTTGCCGTACGTGGCGGAACAGAAGACGCGGTCGATCATGCCGGCGACGTCTTCGCCCGCGGCGGCGGCGATCAGGCCGCGCAGCTGTTCGGGGTTCAGATAGGTGTCGGAGACGATGATGATCTGCAGTCCGCGCGCCTTGGCGGTGCGCATCAGCTCGACCGTCGGGCGAAAGGCGAAGCAATGTGCCGCCTCGGCCTGGATCTCGTTCTGCACGCCCAGCGTGCGGGCGTCGGTGCCGCCATTGGGCAGCAGCTCGCGATAGATTTCCTCGATGCTAACTTCGCCACGCTTGTAGCGCAGCTCCGCAGCGAGGCGGGCGCGCTCCTCGGCCCATTGGCGCTGCGTCACCGTGGTTTCGCAGAGCGCGCCGAATAGATCCTTGGGCGCGTGCGTGTCGCGCCACAAAAGGGTATCGAAGCAGTCGAGCGAGAGCAGCTTGATGCCGTCGCGCCCATCGAGAGCGCCCGGCAGTGCATGCGGAAGAATAGAATCGGCCAATGCAGTTTCCCTGGAAAATGCGTCCGCATCGGGTGGACGCATGATTCTTATAGGAAGAGCGAAGACCAGCTCGGCGAAATCTTCCTAGAATGAGACCGTCAGCAAAGGAGCCCGCATGACTCTCACTGCCTATCAGGTCGCCCGCAGCAGGGCGGAAACCCCCCGTTCGGCCGAATTTCGGCTGATGAGCGAGATCACCGGCGAAATGATGGACGCCGAGACCGCCGGTTTGAAGGGAGCGATGCTGATGCGGCCGCTCCACCGCAACCGCGAGATGTGGTCAGCCTTCGCCACCGATTGTGGTGCGACCGGCAACGGCCTGCCCAAGGAGTTGCGCGCCCAGATCATTTCGCTCGGTCTATGGGTCGAACGCTTCACCAGCGACGTTGTCGCCGGGCGCGAGCCGGTCGGCGAACTGATCTCGCTCAACCGCACGATCATGGAAGGACTGCGCGGCCAGCGTCTCGCGGCCTGAGCAGCACTTCCGAAATCAGAAAAGGGCGTCGCGGGAGGACCCGCGGCGCCCTTTTCCATGCCCTCAGATGCGCCGGGCAGCAGGTTTGCACTGCCTCGCTACAGGACGGCTATTGCTGATAGCCAAGCAGGTCTGCGGGCTGGCAATCCAGTTCGCGGCAGATCGCATCGAGAGTGGAGAAGCGAATGGCCCTGGCCTTGCCGGTCTTCAGGATCGACAGGTTGGCCAAGGTCAGGTCGACGCGCTCCGAAAGCTCTGTCAGCGTCATGCCGCGTCGCTGCAGCAATGCGTCGAGCGTGATCACGATCGGCATCAGACAGTCCCCTGCAGATCGTCGCGCATCGCGGCGCCGTGGCGGAAGACACGGGCGAGGATGAACAATGTCAGCGCAAGACCGAGCCCGCCGAGCGAGCTGCCCCCCTGAACGCTGAGTTCCTCGAGATGTTGCGACAGCCATGACACCACCGGCATCAGCAGCCACCCTGCGGCGGTCACGCCGAGGGCCAGCCAGCCCATGCGCGCGAGCCGATCGGCGTTCCCCGGCTCGAACGGATCGCCATCCTGCACGGTGCGGACAATGCGCCCGAGTTCTACCGCGAAGCGGAGGCTCATCACCAGCATTGCAATGCCGGTCGCGGCGCAGAACAGAATCACCGGCAAGGTGACCGAAGGGGCGGCGGCAAGCCGTTCGGCGAGGCTCGGGTTGGGAAAGAGGAGCAGCGCGACGAGCGCCACGGTCACCACGAGGATGGTGAGGGCAATGATGCCGATGGCAATGCGCAAGGCATGGCGCGAGATGGTCAGTAACAGGTCGCTGCGGCGATCGGGAGCCATGGGTTCATTCCTCTTCCCGGCAGTGCACCCTGCACCAAGCCTTCTCGATTATCGATAAACCGCGCACTTCATATCGTCAATCGATATTATTGAAATTCAATATGGAGAGCGCGTAGGTCCGACTATCTCTGCCGACGCGAGGGAGGACGAACGGAAAGGGGCACCGTGGCCTTCGCCGCGGTGCCCCTTGCTTTCCGGCCGATCAGGACCGGTCCTGAAGCTAGGCCCAGTCGCCCCCATTGGCCATCGCGGTCACAGGCAATGCCTTGACCGGCGAGACATAGCCCGAGGTCTTGGCGGCCGGCCTGGCCGGAGCGCTTGCCCGTGTCGCCACCGATCGTACGCCGGCGCCGATGTTGAACTTCGACGCCTGTTCGCCGAGCGCGGCGACTTCGCCGCTGAGGTTGCGTGCGGCGGCCGAAGTTTCCTCGACCATCGCGGCATTCTGCTGGGTCGCCTGATCCATCGTCCCGATCGCCACCGAGATCTGGGTGATCGCAGTCGACTGGGCCTGGTTGTCCGCGGCAATACCGCCGAGCAGGGCGTGAACCTCGCCCACGTCGCCCGAGATATCGGCGAGTGCGCCGTCGACCTTCTGCACCATCTCCACGGCGGCGACGATGTCGGTCTGGGTGGCAGTCAACTGATCGCGGGCGCGGCCGGCTTCCTCCTCGGCACGCATGGCGAGCGCAGAGACGAGATCGGCGACGACGGCGAAACCGCGGCCCGCTTCACCGGCACGGCCGGCTTCGACCGCGGCGTTCATCGCGAGAACGCGAGTCTGGAAGGCGATCTTGTCGAGGCCCTCGATCACGCTGTCGATACCCTTGGCGCTCTCGGCGACGCGCGTCATCGCCTGTACGGCTTCATCGGCAATCGCCCGACCGCCCGAGACCGTGCCGATCGCGCCATCGGCACGCCCCACCGTCTGGTTGGCGGCCTGGGCGGTCGCCTTGAGGCGCTGGTCCATCTGGGTGATGGCGGCGGCGGTTTGCTCGAGGCTCGCGGCATTGGCTTCGGTGCGCCGCGCAAGATCCTCGGAGGCCTGCGCGATCTCGCCCGAACCGGTGTGGATCGCCGAAGCGCTTTCTGTCACCGAGCCGATCAGGTCGCGCAGCGACGCGAGCGCCGCGTTGTAATTGGTGCGAAGCAAGGCATAGCCGGCGGGAAACCCATCGCCGATTTCGGCAGTGAGGTCGCCCTGGGTCAGCCGCTCGAGCTGGCTGCCCAGCCGCTGGACCGCTTCGTCCTGCTCGTGTCGGTTGCGCTGCTGCTCGAGCGCGGCGTCGCGGAAGGTGAGCATCGCCTTGGTCATGCGGCCGACGCAATCCTGATAGTCGGTGAACGCGATGTCGGAGGCGAGATCGCCGGCGGCAAGCGCTTCCATGCGTACGACAGTGGCGACATAGGGGTCGGCGATCGCGCTGCGATAGCGCGAGCACTGGATCGCGGCGCCGCCAATCAGGATGGCCACGATCGGCAGCGCTACGAAAGTCGGCGCCAGGAGCGCGACCAGGGTGGACAGGACCATCACGGCGAGTAGCGAATTGAACGCGGTCAAAAGCTTGCGGCGAATGGGCGCCACGGTCTGGAACCACTGCATGGTAAGTCTCCCTCTGCCTGACCGCCGGCATTTGCGACCCATGGTGCCGATTGCTCGGTTGGGCGGTCACGGGCGTCCTTGTTCGTTATAGGACATGAAACGGAAACATTCGCGGGGCGGGGAGCAATTAAGCTGGCTGGAGTTACCGGTCCTGGCTGCCCGCTATGTCGATCGGACGGAAAAGAGGCGCCGCAGCGATGCTACGGCGCCTCTTATCTGACGCGCGTCGGACAGGTCAGAAAGAAGTCCAATTGTCCCCTCCGGTGCTCGCCATCGCAGTCACCGGCAGCGCCTTGACCGACGAGACATAGCCCGTCGACCTGGCGGTCTTGGTTGGAGCGGCCGGGCGCGGGGAGCCAGCACGCCCGCTCGCGCCGACGTCGAATTTCGACGCTTGCTCGCTGAGCGCGGCGACTTCGCCACTAAGGTTGCGTGCGGCCGCCGAGGTTTCCTCGACCATCGCGGCATTCTGCTGGGTCGACTGATCCATCGTGGTGATAGCGATGCTGATCTCGCTGATCGCCGTCGACTGGGCCTGATTGTCCGACGCCATCTCGCCGAGCAGCTTGTGGACTTCGCTGACGTCGCCCGAAATGTCGGCAAGCGCGTGATCGACCTTCTGGACCATCTCCACTGCCGCGACGATGTCGGTCTGGGTGGCGGTCAGCTGGTCTCGGGCGCGGCCGGCTTCCTCTTCGGCGCGCATCGCCAGCGCAGAGACGAGATCGGCGACGACTGCGAAGCCGCGGCCGGCTTCACCGGCACGGCCGGCTTCCACGGCGGCGTTCATTGCCAGAACCCGCGTCTGGAAGGCGATCTTGTCGAGCCCCTCGATCACGCTGTCGATGCCCTTGGCCGAATCCGCCACGCGGGTCATCGCCTGCACTGCTTCGTCGGCAATCGCGCGGCCGCCCGAGACGGTGGCGATGGCGCCGTCGGCACGCCCGACAGTACGTCCCGCGGACGCGGCGGTCGCCTTGAGACGGCCGTCCATCTGGCTCACTGCCGCCGACGTCTCCTCGAGGCTCGCGGCATTGGCTTCGGTGCGCCGCGCGAGATCCTCCGATGCCTGGGCGATCTCGCCCGAACCGGTACGGATCGTCATTGCGCTTTCCATCACGGTGCCGATCAGGTTGCGCAGTTCGGAGACCGCGGCGTTGAAGTTGACCTTCACCGATTCGTACGCCGGCGAGAACGCGTCGTGGATCTCGCTGGTCAGGTCGCCCTGCGCCAGCTTGCCGAGGCTTGCCTCGAGCGTGTCGACCACGCGCTGCTGTTCGGCATCGGCGATCTTCTTGGCCGCGTCGGTCCGTTCCTTCTCGACTGCCGCCTCGCGGAACACCAGCACGGCCTTGGCCATCGCGCCGATCTCGTCGCCTCGATTGGTGCCGGGCACGTCGACTGCGTTGTTGCCTTCGGCAAGTGTTTTCATGCGCGCCTGGAGATTGGCGATCGGCGTGGTGATCCCGAGTCGGGAGACGACCTGACCGATGGCGATGGCGATGGCGATCGCAATCAGGCTGAAGATCAGCATCGTAGTTGAGGTGCTGCTCGCGGCGGTGGACAGCTTGGTCGAGAATGCCTGCGCGTCGGCGATGCGCCCGTCATTCGCTTTGATGAGTTCGCCCGCCAGCGTCATGGCTTTCTTGTCGAGCTCGGCGAGAATGGTCTGTGCGGCGTCCTTCTCACCGCGCGCAACATGGCTGATCGCTTCGAGGGCACCCTTGTGGATATCCTCGATCTCGGCGCGGTTCGCGTCGAGGTCGCGGGCAAGGCCGGGATCCAGCAGCTTGACTTCGTCGAGGATCTTCGCGGCACTCTGGTATGAAGTGCGCTCTTCCTCCACGGCATCGCGGCTTCCCGGAGACCCGCCCGGATACGTCATCACCCGATAGCTGGCATATAGCATCTGGCTGGCGAGGCGATTCACACGCGCAAGCCGCGTGGTGATCGGCAGCTTCTTGTCGACCAGCACCGAGTAATCTGCCGCAGTGCTGACAAGCGCGCGCGAACCGTAGAAGGATACGCCCAGCGTAACCAGGCCGAGCATCAACAAGAGGCTTAGAATCTTTACGGAAATCTTTATGCGGGCGAGGAGATCCGACATAGAATGTTCTTTCCTGTCAAGCTCGCCAGTCTTCGCTGCTCGCGATTGGGATTCACTATCTTATAGGGTGCCAGGTCGGCGGCCACGTGGATTACCCCTCCGGATTTCCCCTTAGTGACGGCCTTTGTCGGGCGTTGTCATGATCCGCGCCGCTTCTCCGTCTGCCCTGAGCTACCGCGCTACGGGGCGCGGTGTTACTCCTGCTAGGTACAAGACCTGACTGACCCTCTTACCTGCGCCGCAATAGCATTGCATGCCCGCGAGCAGGTCGCCGGGCTTGATCGTGAGGGCGCCGGTGCCCGGGACTGATCCGCTTGTCGTGGTGATTGTGCGGGAAGCTGCGATTCGCAGCACGCTGGTCGCGCGGCTGGCGATGAGCGGTGCCAATATGTGCACTGCGCAGCAATTCGACGAGCGGCATCCGGCATCGGCACGCGGTGTAGCTGCCATGCTCATCACCGACCGGGAGGCGATTGACGCGCATCCCGGCGGCGTCGCCGCACTGCTTCGCGATCCCCAATGGAGCAGGATCATCGTGCTGACGCGCGATGTCCCGGCCCAAAGCGAGGACCCGCGTCTTCTTTATGTCGACGCCGGCGAAGCCGCTGCCGCCATGACGTGCCTGCTCGCGGGCTGGCGGCGAGAGGATTGACCGAAGCTCAGCTCTTCGGGAACAGACCTGCCGCGAAGGCGATACGCAGCGCTTCCGACAGGCTGCGTACCTCGAGCTTCTCCATCAAATTGGCGCGATATATCTCCACCGTGCGCGGGCTGATGTCGAGTTCATAGGCGATGATCTTGTTCGATCGTCCCTCGATCAGTCCCTTGAGAACGTCGGTCTCGCGCGGGCTGAGCTTGGCGATCTTCGCCTCGGCCGCGTTGACCCGCGACGCCGCCTCATTGTCCTCCTCGAGGCGCGAGAAGGCGTTGTCGATCAGCTGGAGCAGAGTCTCGGCCTCATAAGGCTTCTCGATGAAATCGAGCGCGCCCGCCTTCATCGCCTGGACCGCGAGCCCGACATTGCCCTGGCCGGTGAGCACGATCGGGACGAAGCGGGGGCTGCTGTCCAGTGCGGTCAGCACGTCGAGGCCGGTGGCGCCGGGCATATGGAAATCGAGCAGCAGGACGCCCGGATCGAGTTCGCTCACGTCCTGGAGGAAGGCATCGCCCGAGCGGAAGCCTCGGACGATCAGATCCTGGCGCACGGACAACAAGCTGTGGAGCGACGCGCGGACGGCATCATCGTCATCCACGATGTAGATCGTTCTGCTCATGTTATTCCACACCCTCCTCTAAAGCAGGCAGAGTGAAGCGAAAACTCGCTCCTCCCTCGGGCCGGTTATCGGCACTCAATGTCCCGCCATGGGCCTCGATGATACGCTTGCTGATCGAAAGACCAATACCCATTCCGCCCCCGTTGCCTTTGGTGGTGGTGAAGCGCGAGAATAGATGCTCCAACACATGAGGGGGAATTCCGGGTCCGGAATCGCTCACCGCTATTTCGATCATCTGCTCGCTCAACTTGTGCGAAGAAATAGTGATGATGCGTTCCTGTTTTCCGGAGGTGCGCAGCGCTTCCATGGAGTTGCGGAGAAGGTTAACCAGAACTTGTTGTACTTGAATCCGGTCGGCGAAAATAAATGGTGCTTCGGGGTCAAGTTCATAGTTCACCCGAATGTGGAACTGCCCCGTTCCGACGAGCACGAGATCGGCGGCGTCGCGGACCGTCCGCTCCACTGACTCGGTCCGCATCTCGACTTCACCACGCGCCATGAAAGCCCGCATGCGGCGGATGATCTCGCCGGCGCGCTGGGTTTGCTCCGAGCCCATGCGCAGCAGATCGACGACGCGATCGGTGCCCTCGCCGCGCTCGATCAGCATCCGCGCAGCGGCGAGGAAGTTCGAAGTGGCGCTCAACGGCTGGTTGAGCTCGTGCGCGAGATCCGCGGCCAGCTCGCTCATCGCGCTCTGGCGCGAGACATGCGCGATCTCGGCGCTCAGCTCACTCAGCCGCTCCTCGGTGGCGATTTGGTCCGAAAGATTGCGTATGAAGCAGGTCAGCAGCGTCTGGCCGTCGCTTTGTGCCACGCCCGTACGAATCTCGATCGGAAATTTGCGTCCGTCTGCCGCTTCGGCGGTGCCGGTCATGACTTCGCCCACGATGCCGCTTCCGGTCTCCAGAAAGTGGTTGAGCGTAGCCATGTGGATGGCGCGGCGCTCCGCTGGCACCAGCATCGTCGCCGGGCGGCCGAGCACGTCGGTGGCGCTATAGCCCCACAAGGCTTCGGCGGCGGCGCTGAACTGAAGAATGGTGCTGTTCTGGTCGATCACCACCATCGCATCGGGAACCGTTTCGAGCACCGAACGAAGCTGCGCCTCGCGTCGGCGCAGGGCTGCCTCACGCTCGTCGCGTTCGGTGACGTCGAGGATCACGCCGACGGTGCGCACCAGATTGCCTTCGGCGTCGTAAAAGGCGCGCGACGAACCCTCTACCGCGCGAATGCCGCCCTGCGGTTGCAGGAAACGATAGCGGTAGCTGAACTTGTCGGCGCGATCGCGCACGGTGCGCGCCACCGTGTCGAGAACGCGCTGCACGTCTTCGGGCTCGACCTGGGCGCGCCAATCCTCGAAGTTGCTGATGGTGCCGGGAACGAGGCCCAGCCGTTGCTCCGTGCCGGGCGACCATTCGAGCCTGCCGCTCCGGACGTCCCATTCGAAGATGCCGAGCTCATGCGCCGAGGCCGCGATGGCGAGCCGCTCTTCGCTCACCTTCAGCGCTTCGACCGCGGCGACGCTCTGCGTGACATCGGCGACGTGGAGCACGATCACCGGCGATCGGCCCGGGCTTTCGACTCGCTGTGTGCGTTCCAGGATCGATATCTCGTGACCGTCCCGACACATCTCGAGCAGTTCCTCGCCGTCCTCGAGGCGCCCACGGGTCACTTCGGAGAGGCGGCATTGCGAGCGCAGGAGCGCGTATTTGTTCCGCCCCATCGCCTCGGCGGCGCTCCAGCCGTAAAGCTGTTCGCAGCCGCGCGACCAATGCATGATTTCGCCTTCGGGATTGGTGAGGACGACCGTGGTCTGCTCGAGCGCCTCGCTCAGCTCGACCATCGTCGCCTGGCCGCGCGCCACCCTTATCACCGCCCAATAAGCGATGAACGCGACGATCAGGATGTTGGTGAGCGCGACGAGCCCCTCGACTGCCAGAGGGGGCAGCATCGTGTGATGGCCCACGAGCTGCTCGAGGGCTGACGGAACGATCGGCAGTATGATCGCGGCTGGCAACAAGATGCGGATGGTGCGCCAGTCGCCGCTTCGCCGCATGAGCAGGCGAACCCATTCGAGCCTGCTGTGGAGAATGAGATAGGCCAGCGCGAGGAGAGACGTCGCGAAGGCGGAAGGCAGCGATACCGAGAACAGGCGTGTGGCGATGCTCCCCGGGGGAACAAAGACTGTTAAAACGCCCGCGACCCCGACGAGGCCAAGCGCCAGCGCCGCGAAGAAGGCGCCGGCTTCGCCCGAAAACCACTTGCGCACACGCCCGCCATAGCCGGCCAGTGCGAGAATGAGGAAGATTGCGCACGAATTTACGCCCGGCCGTCCGGGATGTTCGGCGTCATGCAGGGAAATCAGCGTGCCGAAGAGCAGCCGATCCACGCCGAAATCGAGGCCAAGGAGGGTCTGCGAAAGCGAAATTACCGCCATCGCGACGGGAATCAGCCACAGTGCCGCCGCCGTCCTGTCGCGGCCGGCTATCGACGCCAGGAACCCGAACGAAAGGAATGCGAAGCCGGCCGCGGTGAGTGGCCAGATCGGCGTCTTGTTGAGCCCGAACCCGCGCAGCAATGGCACGTCGAACAGCCATCCCGAGAACGAGATCAGGCTGCACAAGCTCGCCAGCGCAACAAGCAGTGTTGCGAGGTTTCTTGCCGAGGGCGGCTGCCTTTCGGTCAGCACGCCGGAACTGTTACTCACTCGCAAAATACCTGCCCCTGTACAGGGTAAAAGCGAAGCGCCCCTGCCTTAACACCGATTAATTCGTTGTGGAAAGCTCCGTACATCCACGATGGCCACTTATTCTTCGTGTCGAATTTTTCCATGGTATTTCAATAACGAAGCTGATGCTTGCTAAATTTTCTGTTTGCCACGATCAAGGCGCCGCGCCGCGGGCGTAACGAACAGGGAAGGAATCGCGCTTGTTTCGACCGGTCTTGATCTTCGCCAGCATGCTCGCGCTGGCCGGCTGTGCGGAAAATGACAGCGGCGCAAAGAGCGCGTCTTCCGAGCCGACGTCACCCGCGCCGGGCAGAGGCAAGGGCTATTCGCACGATCCCTTCCCTTCGACCTACCGCACCTATCCGGGCGCGCCGACCCTGGTGACCAACGTCACGATCTTCGACGGCGAGGGCGGCCGGATCGACAATGGCGCGGTGCTCTTTCGCGACGGCAAGATCGTCGAGGTCGGTCAGGCGCTGATCGCAGATGCCGGCGTGACGGTGATCGACGGGCGCGGCAAATATCTCACGCCCGGCGTGATCGATATCCACAGCCATCTCGGCGACTATCCCTCGCCGGGCGTCGAAGCGCTTTCGGACGGCAACGAAATGACGTCGCCGGTCACGCCCGAGGTTTGGGCCGAGCATAGCGTGTGGCCACAGGATCCGGGCTTCGCGCGGGCGCTTACCAATGGCGGCGTGACGACCCTGCAGATCCTGCCCGGATCGGCGAACCTGTTCGGCGGGCGATCGGTCACGGTGAAGAATGTCTACGCGCGCACCATGCAGGGAATGAAATTCCCGGGTGCGCCCTACGGCCTCAAGATGGCGTGCGGCGAGAACCCCAAGCGGGTTTACGGCAGCAAGGGGCGCGCGCCGGCCACCCGGATGGGCAACATTGCAGTCGATCGCCAGACCTGGGCCAAGGCTGTCGAGTATAAAAGGCGCTGGGACAAATATGAGGACAAGGGCGGCGAACCGCCGTCGCGCGATATCGCGATGGATACGCTGCGCGGCGTGCTCGAAGGCGAGATCCTCGTCCAGAACCATTGCTACCGCGCCGACGAAATGGCGGTCGTCATGGATATGGCCAAGGAGTTCGGCTATCGGGTGACGGCGTTCCACCACGCGGTCGAGGCCTATAAGATCGCCGATCTGCTGAAGGGCAATAACACCTGCGCCGCCGTCTGGGCCGACTGGTACGGCTTCAAGATGGAAGCCTATGACGCGGTCAACGAGAACCTCGCCATCCTCGAAAAGGAGGGGGCGTGCGCGATGATCCATTCGGACGACCAGAACGGTATCCAGCGGCTCAACCAGGAAGTCGCCAAAGCGCGCGCCTCCGGGGTCAAGGCGGGCTTCGATATCTCCGAGGCGCAGGCGTGGCGCTGGCTGGCGATCAACCCGGCCAAGGCGCTGGGCATCGCCGACAAGACCGGCAGCCTCAAGCCCGGCAAGATGGCCGATGTCGTGCTGTGGAACGGCAATCCGTTCAGCGTGTACACGCGGCCACAAATGGTGTGGGTCGACGGAGCATTGCTCTACGACGCCAATAACCCGAAGCTCCGGCCGGTTTCCGATTTCGAGCTCGGCCAGCCTGGCGAGGGGGATGTGAAGTGATCAACAAGCTGCTTCTTTCGGCGAGCGCGATGCTCGCTTTTGCCGCTCCCGCCGCTGCGCAGACGGTGGCGATCACCAACGCCAGGCTGGTGATCGGCGACGGTTCGGGACCTGCGGAAGGCGGCACGGTGGTGATCCGCGACGGTCGCGTCGTCGCGGCGGGCACGGGCGTGGTTGCGCCGGCAGGCGCACGCGTGGTCGACGCGGGCGGCCGCTGGGTGACGCCGGGCATCTTCGCGGGCTTCACCCGGATGGGAATCGTCGAAGTCGATGCGGTCTCGGGCACCAACGACAGCTCGGCGGGAAGCTCGCCGTTCAATGCCGCGCTCGACGTGGCGCCGGCGGTCAATCCGAAGAGCAGTCCTCTTGCGATCAACCGGCTCGAGGGCGTCACGCGCGCGGTTGTCGCGCCCGACAACAGCAACGGCTCGATCTTCGCGGGGCAGGGGGCGATCATCGATCTCGGCGTGGACATGGATCCGGTCACCAGGCCACGCGCCTTCCAGTTCATGGAATATGGCGAGGCGGGCGCACGCGCCGCAGGCGGCAGCCGGCCTGCCGCTTATGCCATGCTCAAGAACGTGCTGTTCGAAGTGCGCGATTATATCCGCAGCCCGGCAAGCTTTGCCGATCGTGGCAAGGATGCGTTGTTGACCCGCGCCGACGCCGAAGCGCTGGTGCCGGTGGTGCAGGGACGCGTGCCGTTGCTGGTCCATGCCGAACGCGGCTCGGACATCCTGACCTTGCTGATGCTCAAGAAGGAAGTGCCTGGGCTCCGGCTGGTGCTGGTCGGCGCCGCCGAGGGCTGGACCGTCGCGCGCGAGATCGCCGCGGCAGGGGTGCCGGTGATCGCTTCGGCGCTTGCCGATTTGCCCGAGAGCTTCGAGCAGCTGGCTGCGACTCAGTCGAACATCGGCCGGATGAAGGCGGCGGGCGTGCTCGTCGGAATCGGCACGATCAACCAGGATGAGGCGCGCCAGGCGCGGTGGGAGAAGCAATATGCCGGCAACCTCGTCGCATTGAGCAAGATGCCGGGTGCGAGCGGCCTCAGCTGGGGCGAGGCGTTCGCGACGATCACGTCGCGTCCTGCCGAGGCATTGGGAATGGGCGGCGAATTCGGCTCGCTGAGGGCGGGCCGGCACGGCGACGTAGTGATCTGGGACGGCGATCCGCTCGAGATCGGCAGCTCGGCGGTCAACGTCTTCATCGATGGTGTCGAGCAGCCGATGACCAGCCGCCAGACGCGGCTGCGCGATCGCTATTGGGATCCCAGGGAGGGTACGCTGCCCAAGGCGTATCAGCACTGACTTAGGGTCGTTGCGGAACCTTGATGATCGGCGCAGCATTGGCGGGACGTCGCATCGGCGACGGCGAATGGGAGAGATGCAAATGACGATGCGCATTGTCTGGCCGGTGCTTGCGGCGCTGGCGCTTGCCGGGTGCGGGTCTGCGGGCGACGAGCGCGGCGTGGCGAACGGCAATGCCGGTGCCGAGGCCAATGCCGTCGGCAACATGGCGGGCGGGGAGAATGCGCTCGCCGCGGTGCTCGCGATGTCCGATCGCCAGCGCAATGTGGTGTTCATCCGTGCGCTGATGGACGCAGGCATCGATTGCCAGTCGGTGGTCTCGTCCAGTCGCCTGCCCGATCAGGATGGCAAGCCGCTATGGCGCGCCAACTGCTCGGACAAGCGCTCGCACATGATCAGCATCACGCCCGACGGCACTGCTAACATCGTCAGCCGCACCGACCGCTGACAAAGAAAAGGGGAGGCGCCTTGCGACGCCCCCCCAGGCTGGCCGAATCCGGGCCGTAAGGTTCAGAGCGCCACTACGCCGCCGTCATCCTTGGTGATAACCGCCACCGCCGAACGGGGGCGGACACTGGCACCGGCGGTGCCGGTCGCCTGGCTGTCGGGCCAGTGGCCGCTCGGGGCGGCGAACGTGCCGCCGTCGCCGGGATGCTGGATGCCGACGAACAGCGTGCGGCCGTCCGGAGTCGAGTCGACGCCGGTGATCTCGCAGTCCAGCGGACCGACGAGAAAGCGCTTCAGCGTCGCCGCGGTCGGTGCGGCGCCGACACGGGTGGCCTGGGTCGCCGTCGCGCCGCCGGTGCCGGTGTTGGTGATCGTACGCGCGCCGCCGTCGCCGACGGTGCCCGGCATCGCCGCGAGCATCATGCAGTTGGTCACGTCGGTATAGGCGCCGTCGTCGGTCTGGATCCACAGCAGCGGCTTGACCAGGCCCGAAGCATTGGTCGGCCGGCTGAACCATAGGCCGTCGGGGCTCGAGAAGTCCTGGTCCGCAGTGAGGCCGGAGACGTTGACGTTCGCGGCATCGAGATCCGCGCCTGCGCCAAACAGATAGATGTCCCAGGTGAAGCTGGTCGCCTCGGTCGAGTCGTCGATTTCGCGCAGGCGGATGATGTGGCCGTTGGGGTTACCAAACTGCGCGCTGTTGGTCGGCCCGAACGGGTCGTTATAGTGGCGCGGATTGGCGGCGTCGGTGCCGTTCAGCGGACGGCCGGCGGCGTTGTTGTTGGTCAGTGTCAGATAGACATGACCGTTCGCCGGGTTGACCGCGGTCCATTCCGGACGGTCCATCGGAGTAGCGCCCACCACGTCGGCGGCGAGACGCGCATTGACCAGCACGTCGGCCTGATCGGCGAACGGATAGGCCGCGGCCGCCGCGGTGATGCCGTTTTGGCCGAACACCAACGGCACCCAAATGCCGGTACCGTCGGCATTGAACCTGGCGACATGGAGCGTGCCGGTGTCGAGATACTTGTCTCCGATCGCGAGGCGATCCGCAGCGGTTGCGTCGGCGGCCACCCAATTGGTCGCGGAGACGAACTTGTAGAGATATTCGCGCCGCGAATCATCGCCCATGTACCAGGCGGGCTTGCGGCCGGCGACGAACAGGCCGGGCCAGGCGCCTTCATGGCCGAGGCGGCCCAGTGCAGTGCGCTTGCGCGGCGTCGAAGTCGGGCTGTACGGATCGGTCTCGACGACCCAGCCGAACTGGTTGGGCTCGTTGCGGTAATCGGTGGTCGCCGATCCGCCTGCGGTCGCGCGCGCATCCCAGCGACGGAACAGCGTGTTGGTGCCGTCTGCCGGGACGACCGTCGACCAGCCATAGCTGCCGCTCGAGCTGGTTACGCCATAGCGGCTGAGCGCAGTGACTTCCTTGGCGGCCCGCAGCGCGTTGTCGCCGCTGCGCCGGAAATAGCCTGCCCAATTCTCTTCGCAAGTCAGGTTGGTTGCCCAGGGGGTGGTGCCGTTGGCGCAATTGTTGATCGTGCCGCGACCATCGGTACCGGCGGTCGAGAAGGGCGTCTTGAGCAGGTCCGAGCCACGCGCCGGCCCATTGAAGCGCATCGGCGTGGCGGGAGTGATGCGGCGGTTGAGGCTGCTGTTCTGCACCACCGTCCACGCCCGATTGGCGCCTTCGGTCACTTCGGTGACGCTCACGCCATGGCATTCCATTTCCTTGAGCGCCTCGGCCTCGGGCCGCACGCCGCCGACGCTCGTCGCACCGGCCGGATGAAGATATTGCTGAGTGATGTTCTCGTGGTTCTGCACGATCAGGCCGCGCGTCGAGCTGTTGTCGTCGCGCGCGGTGCCGGCGGCGGCGAGGCCGTACCAATAGAGCGCGTCGCCGTGATCGCCGATGCGCTGGGCGAAGTTGGCGTCGGTACCGTCGTTCTTGTAGGCGGGAACGCCGGCAGCGATCGGGTCGCCGGTGCGGTTGATCACCTGCACCTTGTAACCCGTCGGCACGCTGACGACGTCGAGCTTGTTCTTGGCGACTGCGGTGAAGCCGAGTTGTGCCGGGTTGACGGTGACCGTGGTCGTCGCGGTCGCGGCGGCCGAGCCGTTGGCGGCGGCGAACTGGAAGGTCAGCACCGTCGCATTCGCGACGCTGGGCGCTAGGAAAGTCACCGTGCTGCCGGTCGCGCCGTTGAGCGTGACCGCCGGGCCGCCGGTCTGGGTCCACGAGACCGCGGCGCCATCGCCGGCGGTGCCGGTCAAGGTCACCAGGCGGCCCGCGGTGGTGGTCGCGGCAGCGCCGGCGCTCACCGTTGGAGCGGGGTCGTTTTCGGCAGTAGCCGAGTCGCAGGCAGCGAGGACCGAGCTGCCGAGCGTCGCGGCGACGATCGCCGAGCCGCCGCGTAGCGTCTGCCGGCGCGAGAGGCGCCGCGCGGCCAGTTCGTTCAGCGTCAGGTTGTCGCTGTGATTGGTGTCGATATCGCCGTCGGTATAGCCAAAGGCATTGGGCGTCAGATCGTTCATGGAATCCCCCAGGCATGCGGGTCTCGGGCGACCCGGCGCACACTGCCTTTGGAAGGAGTGCTTTACCGCATGATGGAATGCGGGTTGCAGGTCGATGACTCTTCGCGGACCAGTTTGTGACGCTTTGCCCTCGGCGACCGCAGCGGCTAATCGGCAGGCGTCATGCAATCCGATGATCTCGAAACATCCGCTCCTGCGCCGAGCCTCGTCCACCGGCTGGTTGCGGTCGCGCGGCGCCGGCGCGCGGGCGCCGCAGGCACGCCTGCCACGACAGCCTGGCCACAAGGCCGCATCGCCGCGCTGGTCGGGGTGCTGATCGCGGCCGGGCCGTTGACGACGATCGCGGGGGCAAAGCTGCTCGCCGGCCAGCAGCGCGCCGCCGCGGCGAGGATCGAAGGGGACGCGTCACCGCGTATCGCGGCCGCCAAGGCGGCGACCGAGGCGCGCGCGCAGATCGATGCAGTGCTGCGCCGCGGGACGCTGGGCGCCACGATCGAGGCTCTGGCCCGGGCACTCCCCGCGGATGCGACACTGGTCCGCGCCGGGCGCACCGCACAAGGCGTGCTCGAGATCGAAGTGGCGGCTGCCGATCCGGACCGGCTCCGTGCCGCGCTGCGCCGCGCGCCGGCGTTCGCGCGGCTCCGCAACACCGGGCAGCGGCAGGCCGATGCGAAGATGATCGTTACGTTCGCAGGGGCCGCACCATGAAGATCCCGCCACTCGCGCTCGGGGCGGGGGCAGGGCTGCTCGTGCTTGCATTGCTCTCGCCCATGACCGGCAGAGCGCTGGGCGAACTAGCCGCCGCGCGTGCCGACCGCACACAACTCGCTGCGGCTGCAGCGTTGCCCAAACGCCGTACGCCGCTGGTCGCCGCGGGCCTGGCGCTCGCCGCGCCAGACACGGCGGCAGCCCGCGCGGCGATGATGGCCCGGCTCCAGCGGCTGGCCAGGGCCGGCGGCGTGCTGGTCGAGGAGACAGAAGCGATCGAGGCGCCCGAGGGGCTCGCGGCGCTGCGGATACGGGTGTCGGGGGCCGAGAAGGCCGTGCTCGCGCTGGCGGACGCCTTCGAGCGCGAACAGCCGCTGATGCGCTTCCGACGCTGGTCGATCGAACCGGTGGCAGGCGGTGTTCGTCTCGCCGCCGAAGCGGTGGCGGTGCAATGAGTGCGCGTCGCGTCGCGCTCGGCCTCGCCGGGGGATTCGCGGTGTTGATGCCGCTGGCGTTGCTCGTGCTGCGCGGGAACCCGCCGGACAAGGCCGCGGCCGTTGCGCCGCCGCCCGCACCGCTCGCCGCACCGGCAATGTCGCCGCCACTAGCCGCGGCCTATGAGCGTCCCCTGTTCGGGGCTGCGAACGACGCGGAGGATGCGACGCTGCCGGGCGATGCGCCGGCATTGGTGGGGATCGTCGGCCGGCTCGGTGCGGATGCGGTGGCGCTGGTGCGCACCGCCGACGGCGCGACGCGCGCCCTGCGGATCGGCGAAAGCGTCGATGGCTGGCAGCTCGCCAGCCTCGCGATCGATGCCGCCTTTTTCACCCGCGGCGCCCAGCGCGTCCGCGTGCCATTGCCCGTGAGTTAGTAGATCCCGTCGATCTCGACGGTCAGCCGCGGCGTGGGCGGCGCGAGCAGCAGGCTGGAACGGCGGGTATTGGCGATCTCGTCGGCGCGCAGCCGCGCATATTTGTCTTTCGCGGCAGCGGCCGCGTCGGCCGGATCGCGCAGGATCGTCGGCTTGAGGAAGATGAACAAGGTGCGCTTCTGCCGCGTCTCGCGCCGGCTCTTGAACAGTTCGCCGACGATCGGGATGTCGCCGAGGATCGGCACCTGCTGGCGCGAATCCTCCCGGTCGTCGGTGATCAGCCCTCCCAGCACGATCGTCTGGCCGTTGTCAGCGAGAACGGTGGTGTTGATCGCGCGGCGATTGGTCACGAGGTCGGAGGCTGCCGCGGTCTGCGCCGTTGCGATCGACGAAGCTTCCTGGTTGACCTGCAGCCGGATCGTGTCGCCGGCATTGACCCGCGGCAGCACGCGCAAGGTGATGCCGACGTCCTTGCGCTCAATTGTCGTGTAGGGCGCCACCGAAGTCGAATCGGTCAGCACCGATCCGGTGACGAACGGCACGTTCTGCCCCGAGACGAACTCCCCGGCGACATTGTCGAGCACCGTGATCTGCGGCGTCGACAGCAGATTGGCCCGGGTCGACGTGCCCAGCGCCTGGACGAGGATCGAGAAATCGTCGCCGATGCGGATATTGCCGGTGAGCCCGTTGCCGATCAGCGCACCGGCGGGCACATTGAGCGCCTTGAGGATCGAGCCGAGCGATGTCCCCGCCTGATCGAACGAAGTTCCGACGCCCTGCGGCTGGAGCGCGGCGCCGCTGGTGCCGAGCTGGACGCCGAGCGCCTCGGCATCGTCGCCGGTGATTTCAGCGATGGCCGCCTCGATCAGCACCTGCGGGCGCCGCACGTCGAGTTCGGTGATCAAATTCTCGATCGACGCGATCGCGGAGGGGGTGCCCCGTACCACCACGGCGTTGAGCTCGGGCGCGGGCTGAACGGTAAGGTCGGGCGTCGAGAAGCCCTGCGGCGTCTGCGCCGGCTGGTTCTGCATCACCGGTTGGGTCGCGGCATTCGCGGCCTGCATCGCATTGCCCAGCCCACTGCCGGTCGAGGCGGAACTGTTGGAGAGCGCCGTGATGCCCTGCGAACCGCCCAGCCGCGCGAACGGATTGCTGTTCGATCCCGAAAGGCTGCGCGCGATCGGATTGTCCGCCGCCTCGCCCTGGCCGAGCACACCGCGCAGCACGTCGGTCACGGTTTCGGCGTCGGCATAGTTCAGCCGGAACATCCGGGTGATCGGCGTCGCGCCGCCCGGCTGATCGAGCGATGCGGCGATCCGGCGCGCCTCGGCGACCGCGGCGGGGGTGCCGCGAATGATCACGGTGTTGCTGCGCGCATCGGCCGCGACGCGGGCTCCGGTGCCGCCCTGCGGATCGCCGAGGACGGTCTGGAGAGACTGGGCGACGTCGGCGGCGTTGCCGTTGCGCAGCGTGATCGTCGCGAAAGTGGCGCCGCTGCCGCCGTCCAGCTGGCGGGCGATAGCCTCTACCCGGCGGACATTGTCGGCATAATCGGTGATCACCACGGCATTGGGGCTGGTCAGCGGCTCGACACTGCCGAAAGTCGCGACCAGCGGACGGATGACTCGCGCGACGTCCGCCGCCGGCACGTTGGCGAGGCGAACCATGCGGGTTACCAGTTCCTGCCCGCCGGCGGCGCGGTTGGGCACGCCGCCGTCGCGCACCGCATTGGCCGCAGGGACGATCCGCCACGCACGGCCCGAACGGACCGCCGAGAAGCCGTTGGCGCGCAACACCGACTGGAACAACTCCCAGACGCCCGAGGGCGAAAGCGGGGTCGCCGACGTGACCGTCACCACACCTTTCACGGCGGGATCGAGGATCAAGGTGCGGCCGGTGATTCGCGAAATCTGATCGGCTACGTCGGCGAGCTCCACGCCGCGCATGTTGATCACGATGTCGCCCGGCTGGCCTTGGTCGGCCGCATTTTGTGCGACGGCGACGCTGTCGAGCGCGACGCCGGCAAGCGCGAGAGCGGCGAGAGTGGAGCGAATCTTGTGCACTATGGTCTCTTTATCGGAGCGGCACGGTAAGCGTCAGTCGCTTGCCGTCGCGGAGGATCTGGATCTGGGCATTGCCGCTCGCCTGAGCGGAGGCGAAGGCGGCATTGGCGGCGGCGGGATCGCCAAGCGAAGTCCCGTTGACCGACTGGATGACGTCTCCCGCGACCATGCCGGGCGGGCCGTTGTCGCCGATGCGAAAGCCGCCGCTGACCGGCGTCGCGTCGAAGCGCTGAAGGATACCGGCGGTGCTCGCGGGCGGTGCTGCAGGCGGGGGCGGTGCCCCGGGCGCCGGGGCGGTGCCGGGTTGCGGCGTCTGCGTTGCCTGGTTCTGCGCGGCCTGGCGCTGCTCGGGGGAGAGCGTCGGATCGGGAAAGGCGAGATACTCGCTGCGCCCGCCAACGGCGAGGATCACGCGGTCGCGCAGGATCGCCTCGATCGTCGCGCCGTTTACCGCTTCGCCGACATGGAAAGGAGTCGCTGCTGCACCGCTGACTGCGATGAACGCGGTCGACAGCGATGCAGGCATTGCGGCGATCACGCCCTTGAGCTCGAGCGGCAGGCTGGTGGCCTGCGCGGACTCGCCTGCGGACGCCTTGCCGAACGGCGCCAGCGCGATCGCAGGCGCGATGTCGGGCGCCACAGCCGGACCGCCGCGGCCGGAGGGCACCGTGATCGCGCCGGTGCCGGCATGGCCTGCCAGCCGCCAGGTGAGACCCGCAAGCGCCACGGCGACCGAAAGCACCACCAGCCCGGTAAATATATCGAGCGCGGTGCGCGTCTGACGCGGAGTGAGGGACAAAGCAGGGCTCATCCCTTGCGTCCGTCCACGAAGCCGTCGAGCGATGCAAGGGGCGTGCTTTCCTGCACCGGAAACACTTCGATGCGTACGCGCTGGATTTCGGGGTCGTCGGTGCCCCGCCGCGTCACGGCGATCCGCCATTGCTCGCCGAGCATCTCGACCCGATCGGCGCTGGCAGTGGGCATTCTGGTTTCGAGTTCGGCGAGCCGGTTTTCGGCGACCCACATCGCCGCGGTGCGTCGCTCGACCCCGCGCGTCGAATCGATGTGCGACTGGACGGTACGCATCAGGCCGACAGTGGCGATGGCGAGGACGGCGAGAGCAACGAGCGCCTCGATCAGGGAGAAGCCGTCGTCGTCGGCCACAATGGTGCTCCGGCGCAGGCCGGAGCCTTGGGTGGAGAGCGCACCGCTCGATCGCCAGAGCTCCGGCCTGCGCCGGAGCACAAGGAGAGGGAGCGCTGTCATGTCTTCGGCGCCGGCGCCGGGGCTGCGCGCGCGGTGAGGCCGTCATAGCTGACCAGCCAGCGCTGGTCGCCGCTCTCGACCACTGCGGAGAGGGGCCGTCCCGCACCATCGACGCCCAGGATCACCGGCGGACGGACGCTCAGTGTCACTACCATTCCGCCCGGCAGACGATGGAAACCCAGCGCGTCGTCGGTGCGCGCGGTCAGCTTGCCGTTGGCGCCGATGGTCGCGAAGCCATAGCCGTGCTTCTCGACAGTGAAGGCCATCATCCGATCGCCGAGCATCGCATCATCGGCTGCCGCCTGTAGCCGGGTGGCGAGGCGCCGCGCTTCGGTCTCGACGCTCGGGGCACGCGTCACGCTGCCGATGCCGAGCGTCACCGCTCCTGCCATCACTGCGATGACGACGAGCACGATCATCATTTCGAGCAGGGTGAAGCCCGCGTCGCGATCGATCGCGCTTCGTCGGGACCCCCGCATCGGGCTCAGCCCTTGCCGTCGATATCGGCGTCGACGCCTTCGCCGCCGGGTTTGCCGTCACGGCCAAGCGAGCGAATCGTGAAGGTCATCCCGTCGGACTGATAGGCATAGGGCTTCTGCCAGCCGTCGAGCGCCGGCGCCGAGAGATAGCCGCCCTGCGCCCAGCCGCCCGGCACCGGCGGTGCGGTGGGCTTCTCGATGAGAGCCTTCAGCCCTTGTTCCGAGGTCGGGTAGGCGCCGTTGTCGAGGCGGTACATCTTCAGCGCGCCCGTGATGCTGCTGATGTTGGATTTGGTCGTGGTGGCCTTCGCTTCGTCCGGCCGACCCATCACGTTGACGGTGACCAGGCCGGCGATGACCGCGATGATCACCAGCACGATCATCATCTCGAGCAGCGTGAAGCCCGCTTCGCCCTTGTTCAGGATTGTGCGGCGCTTGCTGTTCTGCCTAAGCAGTGCGATGTCACTAAATTGTTTCAAAACTATGCGCATCCCCGCCCCATGCGTCCTTCCCATGAAGCAAATGTGACAGCCTCCAGTCGCGCCCCAGGAGCGCCCGACGCGCCGGAATCGCTCGCCACGGGAGTGTGGACGCTGGCGGGCGATCGGCTGATCATAGCCGAGCGGGGTGGCCCTGCAACCATCGTCGTGCCGACCGGGCAGGTGCGCCTGCTCGCAGTGGACCTTCCGCTGGCGAGTCGCGCGAAACGGCTCGAGGCGCTGCCATTCGCGGTCGAGGAACTGATCGCCGAACCGGTCGAGTCGGTCCATCTCGCGCTTGGCGCCGAAGTGGCGCCGAAACGCTATCTGGTCGGCGTGGTGCGGCACGAATTGATGGCGGCGTGGGTCGACTCGGCGGAGGATGCCGGGCTCGGGCACGCCGCGATGGTCCCCGACGCGCTGGCGCTGCCACGGCCGGCCGAGGGCGAGTGGTCGGTCGATCTCGGCGCGGACCGGGCAGTGGTCCGCGCCGGCGACGGCACCGGCTTCGCGATTCCCCCGGCGATGCTACAGGCGGCATGGCAGGCCGCAGGACGCCCCGTCGCGCGCTCCTATGGCGCGCCGCTGCCTGCGGAGATGCTGGCCGCCGGATCGACGATCGAGCCCGCAACTCTTGCGGAGCGGCTGCTCGCGCCTGCGCTGGACCTGCGTCAGGGGCCTTATGCCCGCCGTCGTGCCGGGTTGCCCAATATCTGGCGGCGGCTCGGCTGGGTCGTCGCTTTGGGCGCAGCAGCGCATGTCGTGATCGCGACTGCCGACACGCTGATGCTGCGCACGATCGCGGATCGGCGCGAGGCCGATACGCGCGCGCTGGCAGCGGTCGCCGCGCCGGGTGCCAATCTCGGCGGCGATCTTGCCGCGACCATCGCCGATCTGCTGCCCACCGGGAGCAGCGCGCCACCCGATACCTTCCTGCCGCTGCTGAGCCGCGTCTCTGGCGCGCTGGGGCCGTTGGCGGGAGTGATCACCGTGCGCGCGATCAACTATCAGGCCAATGCCCTGACGCTCGATCTCGACGGGACCGATCCTGGCCTCGCGGGCCGTGTCGATGCCGCATTGCGCGCGTCGCGGGTGCGCGGCAGCGTTACCCGCTCGCCCGACGGCAGCATCCGCATTACGGCGAGTAACACATGAGAGTGGTGATCTCCCGTTTGCCGGCGCTCGACGCAGCGCTGATCCGCTTCGACACCTGGTGGGGCGGGCTCAGCCGGCGCGAGCAGATCCTTGTCGCGGGCGCCGGCGTGTTGCTCAGCCTGGTCGTGCTGGTCTTCGGCGTGGTCAAGCCGCTTCAGGCGGCGCGGGCAGATGCGCTGGCCGACATCCGCACCTATGAGACGCTGAGCGCGCGCATCCGCGCCGCCGGCACATTGACCACGACCCGCGTGCCGCGCCGGCAGGGTCCGCCCGCGCAGGTCGCCAGCAGCTCGGCTACGGCCTTCGGTCTGACGGTCGCGCCCGAGACGATTCCAGGCGGGGTGCGCGTCACCGTCGCCGATGTCAGTTACGACACGCTGCTGGCATGGCTCGCCGATTTGGGCGCGTCGAGCGACCTCAAGGTCCGGCGCCTCTCGATCCAGCGGCGGCCGACGGCGGGGCGCGTCTCGGCGAGCGTGGATTTGGGGGCATGAGCGAGACACTGATCCTGATCGACGACGCACCCGCGACCTTGCCGTACAGCTTCGCGCGCAAGAACGGCGTGTTGCTCCGTCGGGGTGCCGCGGGGGTCGAGTGCGTCCACCGCGCGAATGTGAGCCTCGACGCGCTCCTTGAAGTACAGCGGATCGCCCCCGCGGCGGCTTATGTGGCCGTCAGCGACGAGGCCTTCGATGCCGCGCTGAGCGCAGTCTACAGCGGCAGCGCGGGCGCCGCGGCCGATTTCGATCTCGGCGACATGGACCTCGCGGCACTCGCCGACAGCGCCGCATCGATCGACGATCTGCTGGATACCCGCGACGACGCCCCGGTGATCCGGCTGATCAACGCGCTGCTGCTCGAGGCGGTCAAGGAAGGCGCGTCGGACATGCATATCGAGACGCAGGAAAAGCGGCTCGTGGTCCGTTTCCGCGTCGACGGCGTGCTGCGCGACATGATCGAGCCGCCGCGCGCGTTGGCGCCGTTGCTGGTCAGCCGCATCAAGGTGATGGCCAAGCTCGACATCGCGGAACGGCGCGTGCCGCAGGACGGGCGGGTGACGTTGCGTATCGGCGGGCACGATGTCGATGCGCGCGTCTCGACCATCCCGACCCAGCATGGTGAGCGGGTGGTGATGCGCCTGCTCGAAAAAGGCTCGCTGCGGCTCGATATGGAAGCGCTCGGGATGAACGCGCGCGACCGCGCGGTGTTCAACCGGCTGCTCGAGCGTCCGCACGGCATGCTGCTCGTCACCGGGCCGACCGGGTCGGGCAAGACGACCACGCTCTATTCGGCGCTGAGCCGGCTCAATGACCGTAAGCGTAACATCATGACGGTCGAGGATCCGATCGAATATGAGCTGGCCGGGATCGGCCAGACCCAGGTCAATCCGCGCACCGACATGACGTTTGCGAGAGGTCTGCGCGCGATCCTGCGCCAGGATCCCGACGTGATCATGGTCGGCGAGATCCGCGATCACGAGACCGCGCAGGTCGCGGTGCGCTCGGCGATGACCGGCCATTTCGTGCTCTCGACGCTCCACACCAACAGCGCGATCGGCTCTGTGACCCGGCTGATCGACATGGGGGTGGAGCGCTATCTGCTGGCGCCGATGCTGGTCGGGCTGGCGGCGCAGCGGCTGGTGCGCCGGCTCTGCC
Source organism: Sphingomonas psychrotolerans (assembly GCF_002796605.1). Lineage (NCBI taxonomy): Bacteria > Pseudomonadati > Pseudomonadota > Alphaproteobacteria > Sphingomonadales > Sphingomonadaceae > Sphingomonas > Sphingomonas psychrotolerans. The sequence goes on along the minus strand of NZ_CP024923.1, from coordinate 1,879,921 downwards.
CGAGCTGCCGGCGCGAGGATGTTGCGGGCGAGGCGGATTCGCTGTTGCTCGGCGGCGCGATCCGTCCCGGCGAGACGCTGTGGCGCGCCGAGGGCTGCGCCGAATGCCACAACGAGGGCTATCGCGGCCGGGCCGGGCTGTACGAAGTCGTCGCGGTGGACGAGCGGTTCCAGAAGATGATCCATGACGGCGTGTCGGAAGCCGATCTCGAGGCGCATGCCCGCAAGGACAATCCGAGCCTGCTCGACGACGGGCTGGCCAAGGTGCGCAGCGGGGTGACCACGGTCGACGAAGTCGCCCGCGTCGTGCGCGAAGAGGCCTGATGCCTGCTTACGCCTACCGCGCTGCCGACCGGAGCGGCGCCACGAAGCGCGGCATCATCGAAGCCTCGTCGCCCGCCGCGGCGCGTGCGCTGCTGCGCGAGCAGGCGCTGTTGCCTTTGTCGGTCGAGGTGGCGGGCGCGCGCGGCGCGTCGTTTGGAAGCATCCAGCTGCCCCGCTTTCGCCGCTCCGGCATCTCGTCCAAGGCGCTGGCGACGATCACCCGCCAGATCGCCACGCTCGCCGGATCGGACATCGCGATCGAGGAAGCGCTCCGCCTCGTCGCCACCCAGTCCGAACAGCCGCAGGTGAGTTCCTTGCTGGTCGACGTGCGCGGCGCGATTCTCGACGGGCGCAGCTTCGCCGCGGCGCTGGCGCAGCATCCCAAGGCCTTTCCCGAATTCTACCGCGCCTCGGTGGCGGCGGGCGAATCCTCGGGGCGGCTGCCGGACGTGCTCAACCACCTCGCCGAATTCGTCGAGAACCGGCAGGCCAACGGCCAGAAGCTCCAGCTCGCTCTGCTCTATCCGGCGCTGCTCGCTCTGGTCTCGGTGGGCATGATGGTGCTGCTGTTGATCTATGTCGTGCCCGACATCGTCCGCGTCTTCGTCTCGCGCGGCGCCGATCTGCCTTTGCTCACCCGGATGCTGATCGCGATCAGCTGGTTCCTGCAGAATTTCGGACTTTACCTGCTGCTCGCGTTCGCCGTGGCCGGACTGTTCGCGGCGCGCTGGATGCGCGTGCCCGCCAACCGGTTGCGGCTGCATCGCATGTTCACCGAGCGCCGGCCGTTCCGCCGCTTCAGCCGCCAGATCAACGCTGCGCGCTTCGCCGGCAGCCTGTCGACGCTGGTGGGGAGCGCAGTGCCTCTGGTCGAGGCGCTCCACGCGGCGGCGGCGGTGACTCCCAATCGCTGGGTGCAGGCAAAGGCGCTCGGCGTCGCCCAGCGCGTTCGTGAGGGCGTCAGCCTGCGCGCGGCGATGCAGGAGGCGGGGGTATTCCCGACGATGCTGGTCGCGATCGTCGCCAGCGGCGAAACCAGCGGACGGCTCGCGCCCGCTCTGGGCCGCGCGGCGCACGAGCTCGAGCGCGAGCTGGACGCGCTGGTGACGACCCTCGTCGCCTTGGTCGAGCCGCTGGTGCTGCTGGTAATGGGCGGGCTGGTGCTGCTGATGGTGCTCGCGATCCTGCTGCCGATCATCAACCTCAACAATCTGGTGACGATGTAGCCTAAAACCCTCCGCCGCTGCGCGAGGGAGGATTTGGGACTACATCTCGCCCTGGATCCGTGCCCCGGCCGGCAGTCCGACGAACGGCATCATCGTTGCGCCGTCCGGGGTGACCGAAATGTCGACCGCGCCGCTCTCCGCCAGCTCCAGCGTCACCAGCGTCCTGCGGCGTTGCGCCATCGGCGCAATGCGGACCAGGGTGCGGTTGCCGATGTGCTCGGCGGTGAGGATCAAGGCGGGCAGAGCCGAGGCCGCACCGCCATTCTTTCGGCGGCAGCTGCCGGGATCGGTGGTGGCGGTGCCGCTCAGCATCCGGCTTCCGCCGCCGATCGCGATCCGCTCCATCTCGACCTGCATCACCAGATCGCACGTGAAGGGCAGATTGGGCTGAAGCGCCTGGAGCAGGCTACCGTCGGCTGCGCCGCTCACCTTGTCGAGCAGCATACGTCCACCGAGATGCGCGAGAACGCGCCCGCCAAGATCGGTGTTCGGTCCGCTCGCCTTCCAGTCGGCCGCATAAGCGAGCGAGGTCAGCGCGCGGAGCGGCGCCATCTGCCATTCGAACTTCGCGCCGCCGGCAATGCCGACCTCGCCGTTCCAGACGGTCCCCGCCACGCCGGTGCGCCACGGGCGGTTCTTGAGCACCACGCTAGCCGGCAGCGTGAATAGCAAGGCGAGCAGATAGGCCCCTATGCCGAGGGCGACGAAGACGATAATACGCCGGCGTGCCACATCCCCCATATCCGGAGTCGGCAATGGACCGGCGGTCCCTGCTGCGCTTGCTGCAATCAGGCCTGGTCGCGTCAGCGGCATCGGTCGTGCTTCCCTCGCATGCATTCGCAACAGCCGGGAAGAAGGACAAGCGCCCGATCGCCCTGCTGGTGCCGCTCACCGGACCGCGAGCGCGGCTGGGGCTTAGCATGCGGCAAGCGGCGTTGCTCGCTGAAAACAGCCAATTTGTGCTGAGCTTCGACACCGGCGGAACGGCAGCCGGCGCCGCGGCCGCGGCGGGGCAGGCACTGCGCCGCAAGCCCGCCCTGATCCTCGGGCCGCTCTCGGCCGAGGAAGTGCCGGCGGTGAGCAGCAGCGTCGCGGGCCGGGTGCCGATCATCGCCTTCAGCAACGATGCCGTGCTGCGCGCGCCGGGCACCTGGATCTTCGGGATCACCGCACGGCAAGTTACCAGCGCGGTCCTGCGCTATGCCCGCTCGCGTGGCGTGAAGAGCGTCGCAGTGATCGACGATGGCAGCCCTTGGAGCGCCGCGGCGGCGCTGGCGGCGGGCCAGCTGGAGAGCGAAATCGGCGTGCAGGTGCGCGTGCTCGAAGTCAAAGCGGGGCAGCCGCTGCCTGCTGCCGGCGACGCGCCCGATGGCGTGTTGTTGCCCGGCAGCGGCGAGGCAGTGCTGGCCGCGGCGCGCAACCTCAAGGACAGCGGCATCCAGCTGCTCGGCACGTTGCAGGGCATCGACAATCGCCCGCAGGCGCTCGAGGCGCTCGACGGGGCGTGGATCGCCAGCCCGGATCCCGCCGCGTTCGGCACCTTCGCGAGCGAATTCGCTGCGCGCAACGGCGGCGATGCGGGGACGATCACGGCGCTCGCTTATGACGCGGCAGGAATCGCCAACGCGCTGCGCAATGCCAACACGCTCAATGCCGAGGGCCTGCTCGACGGCAAGGGCTTCCGTTGCGTGACCGGACCGGTGCGCTTCCGCACCGATGGTTCGGTCGCGCGCGACTTCGCGATCCTCGTGGCCCGGCCGCACGGCTATGAACCGGTGGCGGTGAGCTCGGGATCGTGAGCAGGCGCCCCGAAGCCGGCGAGGCCGGCTTCACGCTGATCGAGCTGATGATCTCGCTTGGGCTGTTCGCACTGATCGCAGTGGCGGGGCTAGCTTTGGTCGAAGGCATCATCAACGTCCAGGGGCGCACCGAAAAACGGCTCGACCGGCTCGCCGATTTGCAGCGGACGATGTTCGTCGTGTCGAGCGACGTCGAGCAGATCGCGGACGGCAGCCTCTCTGGCGGCGGCGCCAATCTCTCCTTCACCCGCGCGGCACCCGGCATGGGCGGCGCGGCGGTGCCGTTGCGCTACGGCGTGGCCGGCGGCGCGCTGGTCCGCACGGTCGGGCCTGTACCCCAGCTCGTGCTGGCCGGGGTGGCGAATGCGCGCTGGCGCTTTTGGGATGGGGCGTGGGTTGATCGCTGGCCGATCGACGAAGCCGGCAAGGACCGCTGGCCGCGCGCAGTGGCGCTCGAGATGCAGGTGGCGGGGCCGGGCGGCACCATGGGATCGCTGCGTCGGGTGATCGCCTTGCCGGTGCGGCCCGAGGAGCCGAAGCAATGACGCGCCGCCAAGGCGAAGAGGGCATGATCCTCGTCAACGTGCTGATGTTCGTCGCGATCGCGGCCGGGCTCGTGCTGCTGATGATCAATCGCGAGGAGCTGGCGCTCGATCGCGGGCTGCGCACCCGCGAGGCGGCACGGGCGCTCGCGATCGTGCGCGGCGGGGAGCTTTCGGCGCTGGTCGCGCTGCGCCGCGACGGCGAGCAATCGCCCGAAGTCGATCATCTCGGCGAGCCGTGGGCGAGGCTGTCGGAGAGCGGCGCGCCCATCGAGGGCGGTCGCTTCGATCTCGCAATCGCCGATGCCGAGGGACGCTTCAACATCAACTCGGTGCGCACCGGCGCGGTCGCCTCGACGATCCTGTTCCAGACGATCGGCAACGAAGTGGGGCTGACTGCGGACCAGATCGTCGCCGCGGTGGAATATGTCCGGTTGCGCGGCCCTGTCACCGACTTGCGGCCGTTGCGGATGGCGGGAATGGAGCCCAAGATCGCGGATCGGCTCGAGCGGCTGGTGACGGCGCTGCCCGGTACGACCACGCTCAACCTCAACGCCGCCGATCAGGAGATGTTGGCCCTGCTGTTCCGCGATCCCGTGGTCGCGCAGCGGCTGGTGGCAATCCGCGACCGGCAAGGGTTCCTTACCGCGAAGGATCTGACCGACCAGAATGTTTCGCTCCCCTGGGGCACGTCGTTCCGCTCGAATACCTTCTGGGTGCGTACCCGCGCCACCATCGGCGGAACCAGCCAGCAGGCCGCTACGCTGATCCAGCGCCGTCACATGCCTGACGGCGCAGTCGAGGTCGTGCCCGTCGAGCGCTGGCGCAACGCCGCGGTGCCGCCGGGAGCGCCGGCATTGCCTGCGGGGAAGAGCTGACCCCGTCGTCGTCATTCCGGTGAAAGCCGGGATCTCGTGCGGCTCTTGTCCCGCACCATCGCTGAGGTCCCGGCGTTCGCCGGGATGACGGATAAGAGCGGCCGGCCTTACAATACGATCCGGAACAGTGCGCCGCCGTCGGGCGCGTCGGTCACGTCGATGGTTCCGCCATGCGCGATGACGATCTGGCGGGCGAGGTTCAGCCCGACGCCGGTCCCGGTGGCGCGGGTTGTGAAGAAAGGCAGGAACACGTCCTGGCGCAAGCCCTCCGGCACGCCCGGACCATTATCCTCGATTTCGATCGCTACCGAATGCCTGTCGCCGGTCAGGCGCAGCGTGAGTTGCGGTTGTTCAGTGGCCTGCATTGCCTGCGCGGCGTTCTGCATCAGGTTGATCACCACTTGTGCAAGCAGGTCCGGATCGGCATCGAGCGCCAGCGTCTCGGGGATGATCGCTACCCTGAGCGGCACCTCGAATGCTTTGGTCGCGAAGATGCGCGCGAGTTCGTCAATCCACGGACACGCGGCGAAGCCCTGGCGCTTGATCTGGGGCGTTTGCGCCACCGCCCGATAGGCTTCGATGAAGTTGCTCAGCCCCTGCGCGCGGCGGGCGAGCGTCTCGACCGCCACCCGCGCATCGCCGACGCGCGGATCGGCGGAGAGATCCGGATCGCCCAGCAGGTCGGCGGCGGTTGCCGCGAGTGAGGTCACCGGGGTCAGCGAATTGAGAATCTCGTGCGTGAGCACTCGAACCAGATCAGTCTGCGCTGCCATCTCGACTGCGTCGAGCGTCCCCTGAATCGGCTGGACGCTGATCGCGCGGGTGCGCTGGCCGAGCCGTTCCAGCGTGGCGGTGCGCACCAGCATTCGCTGCGGGCGCCCGGCGATAGTGAGTATCAATAGCTCTTCTTGTTGCGAGTCGTTCGCGAGACGGCGCGCGAAGGTCGCTCCGTAAACGGCGAAATCTTCGGGTAACTTTCCATGCTCGCTGGTGAAGAGGCGCCGCGCTGCCTTGTTGGCGAGCGTGACATGGCCGGCGGCGTCGACGGTGAGCACCGCGACAGGCATGTCGTCGACGAGCGCGTCGAGGTAGCGCAATTCTCCGGCGATGCGGTCCTGGTCGGCACGAAAACGGGCGAGCACCTCGTTGAGCGCGCCGCCCAATTCGTCGAAGCCGGCACCGCCCTTCGCATCGAACTGGAACGCCGTATCGCCGAATTTGAGCGCTTCCAGAAAGCGCGCGACGGTGCGGTTGGTACGCGTGATGTGGCGCCACAGGCCCGCGAAGGTGGCGGCGACGATGGCGAGCGCGACGATCCGCGCCGCGCCGAGTCCTGGCGTCGCGAAGGCGGCGATGCACGCCAGCAGCACCGCGACCAAAGCGACGATCCAGGCGATCAGCCCGATCGTGAAGCGTTGATCAAAGCCCATGCTTCTCCATGCGCCGATACAGCGCGGCACGCGACAACCCGAGCTCGTGCGCGGCAAGCGAGATATTGTAGCCGTGCTTCCTGAGTGCCTCCTCGACCAGCCGTCTTTCGACTCGTTCGAGGTTGAGATCGTCGGGCGGGCGCGGCGCCACCACCGCGGAGGGCGCGATCCGCGGGGCGCTGGAGACGAGCGCGAAATCCTCGGGCTCGAGCGGCACGTCGCGGGCGAGGATCACCGCGCGTTCGAGCGCATGGCGGAGCGCGCGGACATTGCCGGGCCAGTCATGGCCGAGCAGCCCGGCACGTGCCGCGGCGCTGAGCTGGGGATGCGGACGCCCATAACGTTTGGCATAATGGTCGAGATAATGCTCGATCAGCTCGGGCACGTCCTCGAGCCGTTCGCGCAGCGGTGGCAAGTCGATCTCGACGGTGTTGAGCCGGAACAGCAGATCCTGCCGGAAGTGATTCTCGTCGCGCAATTTCTCGGGAGGGAGATTGGTGGCCGCGATGACCCGGATGTTGACCGGCACCGGCTTGTTGGCGCCGACCGGCGTGACCTGGCGCTGCTCGAGCACGGTCAGCAGTTTCGGCTGGAGCCGCAATGGCAGATTGCCGATCTCGTCGAGGAACAGGGTCCCGCCGTCCGCAGCCTGGATGCGGCCGACGCGATCGGTGCGCGCATCGGTGAAGGCGCCCTTCACATGCCCGAACAGCTCGGAATCGATCAGGTCTTCGGACACCGCGCCGAGATCGACGGTGAGCATCACCTGATCGGCGCGCAGCGACTGGCGGTGCAATTCGCGCGCCACCAGTTCCTTGCCGGTGCCGTTCTCGCCCAGGACGAGCACGTTGGCCTCGGTCGGCGCGGCGCGGCTGATCAGTGAGTGAACCCGCGCCATCGCCGGCGAATGGCCGAGCAGTGCCGTGCCGGCGGCGACCGACGCGGCTGAAACCGGGGCGGTGCCCTTGACCGCCACTGCGTTGCGCGAGCGGCGCAGCGACGCAGCGGTGCGCACCGTCGCGAGCAACTTGTCGTTCGACCACGGCTTGGAGACGAAATCGGTGGCGCCGCGCTTCATCGCCGCCACCGCGACCTGGACCCCGGCATGCGCGGTGATCATCACCACGACCATCTCGGGATCCACGCCAAGCAGTTTCTCGAGCCAGGCGAGCCCCTCGGCCGCGTCGGTCGCGCCGCGCGCGAAATTGGCGTCGAGCAGGACGACATCGGGCGTACGCGCCTCGACGAGCGGCAGCGCCTCGTCGGGGCTGCGCACCGTGGCCACGTCGGTGAACAACCGGCGCAGCAACAGCCGCGACGCCATCAATATGTCGTCGTCATCGTCGATCACGACGCAATAGTCGAATTCCGGCCCGCTCCCCATCCGTTCGCTCCCGTACAGCGGCTGTGCGAATTCGGACAATCAAAATACGTGCCAGGCTTTCGCGTGGGCGCTCCCAAGAGAGAAACTGGCACGGCTCCTGCTCATGGTTGGCCAACAGGGTAAGGTGGGATCACGCATGTCCGGGAACCAACGCGGAAAGTTGGCGCGAAATGCAGTGCTGCTGGCGGCACTCGCCGCCGCGATACTCGTGTTCGGCGGAAAGCCGCAGGCGACGCTCGACGTCGCGATACGCGCCCAAGGTGGCCACGCGATGCTTCGGCTCGGCTCCGCGTCGGTGCGGATAGCGTTCGATTCCGGACACGCCTGTCCGAATCCGAACGCTTGTGCAGGTTCGGTCCTGTGATCAGTCTCGCGCCGCGTCTCCGGGCTGTGCCTGGCACGGGCGTTGCTAAGTCATGGCCATGGACGTGGTTCGGATGCAGAAGAATGGGGGCGACCGCCCCGTCACCGGGAGCGGGATGGACGCAGTCGTCGAGACGCGAAAGCTGTCGACCAGGGCCAAGGCGGCATTGGGCGGAGCGGTGGCGCTGATCGGAGCCCTGCTGTTCTGGTGGTTCGCGCCCTCGGGTTCGAGCCAGACCGTCGGCGCCGATCAAGTCACGATTTCGACCGTGACGCGCGGCACCTTCGACGATTTCATTCCGCTCCGCGCCCGCGTCACACCCTTGCTCACCGTCTACATCGATGCCGTCGAAGGCGGCCGGGTCGAGAAGATGCTCGTCGAGGACGGCGCGACCGTGGCGCAGGGCCAGCCGATCGCCTTGCTGTCCAACGCTGAGCTCCAGCTCTCGACTCTCGCGCGCCAGACCGAGGTCGAGCAGCAGATCAACAACATGCGCAGCCAGGAACTCGCGCTCGCCCAGACCCGGCTCGCCAACGAGCGCGCCGTGCTCGAGGCCGATCTCGCGCTCGACAAGGCGCGGCGCCAGTACGAGCGCGAGAAGCCACTGGCGGGCAAGGGCTTCGTCACCGCCAAGCAATTTTCGGACACCGAGGCGGACTATCGCTATCGTGCCCGCAATCTCGCCGCGCTCCGGCGCAGCCAGGCGACCGACGCGCGGCTCCAGACCAGCCAGCTCTCGCAGCAGCAGGCCGCGGCGCAGTCAATGCAGTCGGGCCTGTCGATCGCTCGCGCCAATCTCGACGCCCTCCAGCTCCGCGCGCCGGTGGCGGGCCAGCTCTCGGGCTTCTCGGTCCAGGTCGGCCAGTCGCTCCAGCGCGGCGAGCGGGTCGGGCAGATCGACAGCCCGGGGCGCAACAAGCTGATCGCCGGCGTCGACGAATTCTATCTCGGCCGCGTCCAGCTCCAGCAGCGCGCCGGCCTCGATTTCGGCGGCAAGCGCTACGCGGCCAAGGTCACCAAAATCTACCCCCAGGTTCAGAACGGCCAGTTCCAGGTCGATCTGCAGTTCGTCGGCGCCGAGCCCGCGAACATCCAGCGCGGCCAGACGATGCAGGCGCGGCTCACGCTCGGCGATCCGGCGCCGGCTCTGCTCGTCCCGAACGGCGCCTTCTACAACGAGACCGGCGGCAACTGGATCTTTGTGGTCACCCCGGACGGCGGCAGCGCAGTCAAACGTCAAGTCCGCCTCGGCCGCCGCAATTCCGAATTCATCGAAGTGCTCGAGGGGCTCGAAGCCGGCGAGAAGGTGCTGACCTCGCCTTACACCGGCTATGCCGACAAGACGCGCCTGGACCTGACCAAATAATTCCAACGAAAGGGATTTTCATGCTGACGATGCGCGAGCTCTCCAAGGTCTACCGTGCCGACACGGTGCAGACGACCGCGCTGGACGCGATCGATCTCGACATCGCCGAAGGCGAGTTCGTCGCGATCATGGGGCCTTCGGGCTGCGGAAAATCGACTCTGCTCAACATGATCGGGATGCTCGATAGCCCGTCCTCGGGATCGTATTTGTTCAATGGCAAGGAAGTCGCCGGGCTCTCCGAGAGCAAGCTCGCCGATGTCCGCAAGGAGAGCATCGGCTTCATCTTCCAGAGCTTCAACCTGGTCGACGAGCTGAGCGTCCGCGACAATGTCGAGCTGGCCTTGCTGTACCACAATGTCTCCGCTTCCGAGCGCAAGCGCCGCGTCGACGAAGTGATGGACAAGGTCGGCATCGCCCACCGCGCCCGGCATCGGCCGAGCCAGCTTTCGGGCGGGCAACAGCAGCGCGTCGCGGTCGCCCGCGCGCTCGTCGCCAACCCCAAATTGATCCTCGCCGACGAGCCTACCGGCAATCTCGACACGCATCACGGCGAGGAAGTGATGCGGATGCTCCAGACGCTCAACGGCGAAGGCTCGACCATCGTGATGGTGACGCATTCGCCCGCGCACGCCGATTATGCCGGACGGATCGTCTCGATGCTCGACGGCCGCATCCTGCAGGAGCGGCGCCGGGCGGCGTGAAGAGGTCTCCTCGCTCGCTTGCGGGGAGAGGGGCGAAAAGGGGATACCGAATGTGGCGTAATTATCTGACGATAACGCTCAGGCTGCTCGCCCGGAACCGCGTCTATGCCGCGATCAACATCGGCGGGTTGGCGCTGGGACTGGCCGGCAGCCTGCTGATCCTCGGCTATGTTCGCTACGAGCGAAGTTACGACAGCTGGTTGCCGGACAGCGGCCGCGTATATCAGGTCCAGTCGGCGATCAACGTGCCGGGCCAGCCCGCCGTTCGCACGCAGGCGAGTTCGTTCCCGCTGCACGACGCGCTGCCGGCCGGATTTCCCCAGATCGAGGCGATCACCTCGGTCGCTCTGGGCAAGACCGTCACCGAGCATGACGGCCAACCGATGTTTCTCGAGGCGACGACGGTTGATCCAGAATTCTTCAAGCTGTTCGGCCTGCCTTTCGTGCAGGGTTCGGCGGCGACCGCGCTGCCGGACACCAATGCGATTGTGCTCACCCAGAGCGAAGCGATCCGCCAGTTCGGCACCCCTGATGCGCTGGGCAAGCTGCTGAGCCTCGGCGCCGGCCCCGGCAAGCGCGACTATCGGGTGAGCGGCGTGCTGCGCGATCTGCCGCGCAATACCAATCTGAAGCTGGGCATCGTCTTTCGCCGCGATCCGGGCCAGATCCAGTATCGCGGCTGGGGCAATTTCGACCAGCAACACTACGTCAAATTGCGCCCTGGCGCCGACGCGGCAGCGATCAACGCCGCGCTTCCCGCCTGGGAAAAGCGGGCGATCCCGATCGAGATCATCGAGGGAAAGCCGGCGACAATGTCCGACGTCATGGACTTCCGGCTGGTGCCGCTCGGCGACGTCCATCTCGGCGCGGTGCAGGAAAAGGCGATGACGCCCGGCGGTGATCCGCGCGCGCTGGCGACGTTCGCCGTCGTCGCCTCGCTGACGCTCGGCATGGCGGTGATGAACTTCGTCAATCTCTCCACTGCGCGCGGCACCCAGCGTGCGCGCGAGGTGGCGCTGCGCAAGGTGCTCGGCGCGTCGCGCCGCCAGTTGATCGTCCAGTTCCTCGGCGAGAGCGTGGTGATGGCCGCAGTCGCGATGTTGCTGGCGCTGACGATCGTCGAGCTGGCGACGCCGTGGATTGCCGCCTTGCTGGGCGCCGATCTTCACATCGCCTATTTCGGCGCGGGCGGCATGTTCTGGCCCGCATTGGGGCTATTCGCGGTCACCGGGTTGCTGGGCGGCCTCTATCCGGCATTTTACCTCAGCCGTTTTCAGCCCGCCAAAGTGCTCCGCGCCAACCAATCCTCGGTCGAGACGCCGGGCAACGGCCGGTTTCGGGCCGCGCTGGTGGTATTTCAGTTCGCCATTGCGATCGGGCTGATCGCCTCGACCTGGGTCATCTATTCGCAGACCCGCTATGTCGAGACGGTCGATCCAGGCTATCGCCGCGACGGGCTGATCCAGATCGCCAATGCCTGGCGCTTCACCCAGGGCTCCGAATATGAGGCCGCGCGCGTGGCGATGCTCGCGATCCCGGGCGTCACCGCCACCGGGCGTACCGAACTGGGCCTTGCCTCCTCGCTGAAGTCCCAGAGCCTGATGCGTTCGCAGGGCTCGAGCGAATATCTGTCGATGGGCGTGTTCGGAGTCGATGCCGCCTTCCTCCAGACGATGGGCGTCGACCTGCTCGCCGGCCGCTTGCTCGGTGATCGCTTTGGCGCCGATCGGATCAGCGGCCAGACGCCGGCCGCTCTGACGGAGCGCGGCATGAACGTCGTGGTCAACCGCGCCGCGGCGGCGAAGCTCGGCTATCGGAGCCCGCAGGCCGCGATAGGCCAGGTCGTCCAGATCGGGATCTGGGGCTTCAACATGGTTCCGGCGACGATTGCCGGCGTCGTCGAGGACACAAGGTTCCGCAGCGCGCGTGACGCGATCGAGCCGATGGTCTTCACTTATGATCCCGATCGCGCCAACACCGTGCTCGTCCGCTACGCTGCCGCGCATCCGGGCGAGGTGATGGCAGCGCTGAACAAGGTTTGGCGCAAGTTCGAGCCGGAAATCCCGTTCGAGGCGCGCTTTGCCGACGATATCGTCCGCGAACTCTATGCCACCGAGCGGGCACGGGGCGCATTGTTCGCCGCCTTCGCCGGACTGGCAGTGCTGATCGCCTGCCTCGGCCTCTACAGCCTCGCATCGTTCGCCACCGAGCGACGCACCAGGGAGATCGGCATTCGCAAGGTGCTGGGCGCAAAGGTGCGTGACATCGTGCGGCTGCTCGCCTGGCAATTCTCCAGGCCGGTGGTGCTCGCCAACCTGATCGCCTGGCCGGTGGCGTGGTGGGCGATGCGCGACTGGCTCAACACCTTCGACCAGCGCATCGCGCTGACGCCGGGACCCTTCGTGTTCGCGGGGCTGCTCGCGCTCGTCATCGCGATCGGCACCGTCGCCGGCCAGTCGCTGCGGGTCGCCCGCACCAATCCCATCCACGCGCTTCGCTACGAGTAGGAACCAGACCATGTGGCGCAATTACGTGACCGTCGGCCTGAGGGCTCTGGCCAAGAACAAGGTCTATGCCTTCATCAACATCTTCGGCCTGTCGCTCGGCATCGCCGCGTGCCTGTTGATCCTCACCTTCGTGCGTTACGAGTTCAGCTATGATAATTGGCTGCCGGGCGCCGCGAACGCCTATCAGGTTCAGGATTTCTACAAGCCGACGGCGAACGGCGGCGAGGAATATGAGCTGCAGATGACGAGCGTCGCTTCGCGCGTCGCCTTGCAGAAGGATTTCCCCCAGATCGTCAAGAGCGTCTATTTGGCGGACCGCGGTATCAATCTGATTTACAAAGGACAGGCCTATCGGCCGCGCGACGCCTATTTTGCCGACGGCAACATCTTCGAAATTCTCGAGATCCCATTTGTCCGCGGCGATCGCGCGCACGCGCTCGATGACCCCCATGGCCTCACGCTGAGCGAGACTGAGGCGAAGAAGTATTTCGGCAAGGCCGATCCGCTCGGCCAGACGATCACGGTGGTGAGCGACGATCTCAGGGAGGACTATCGCGTCACCGGCGTCTTCAAGGACCTGCCGAAGAACAGTCATCTCCGCCTCGACATGGTCGCGCGCTTCGATCTGCATAGCTATTATGCGAAAAATCCCGACTTTCTCACCTCGTGGAATTCGCAGGGCGGCTATGTCTATGTGAAGCTCCGCTCCGGAACCGACGTGAAGCAGATGGAGGCGCAATTTCCCGCCTGGGAGAAGCGCAACATTCCGAATGATCCTGCGGATGGCGGGCCGGTCACCAACCCGGGCACCGATCAGGATTGGCGCCTGACCAATGTGCGCGACGTGCATCTCGGCGAGGCGCAGCAGGCGGCATTGGCACCGGGAGGCGACAAGCGGACCATTCTCACTTTTGCCGTCGTTGCGCTGATGATCCTCGGCATGGCGTGCATCAACTTCACCAATCTGGCTACGGCGCGGGCATCGCAGCGTGCGCGCGAAGTCGCGCTGCGCAAGGTCCTCGGCGCCACGCGCAGGCAATTGATCGTGCAGTTCATCGGCGAGTCCATCCTTGTCGCCGGAATCGCGACATTGGTCGCGCTGGCGCTCGCCGAACTGGCGCTCCCGCCGCTCAACAACTTCCTCGATGCGACCATGGAGATCCATTATTTCGGCACAGAGGGGATCCTCGCGCCGGTGCTGTTGCTCGCATTGGTCGTCGGAGTGGCGGGTGGCGCCTATCCGGCGCTCTATCTCTCCCGCTTTCAGCCGGCGGTGGTGCTCAAGGCAAACAAGTCCGCTGCCGACGCCGAAGGCAATGGGCGCCTTCGCAACCTGCTCGTGGTGGGGCAGTTCGCAGTGTCGATCGGCCTCATCATCTGCACCACCATCGTCTATTCGCAGACGATCTACGCCCGCACGATGGACGCGGGGTACAAGCGCGACGGGTTGCTTCAGGTGCGCAGGCTCGACCAGCCGCAGGCGGAGGCCGTGGCGAAAACCTTCGCGGAAGAAGTTCTGCGATTGCCCGGTGTTTCGTCGGTCGCGCGGACTTCGATCGCCGTCAATCCGGGCAACAATTCGATGACCTCGGCGCGCCTGCCGGGCGCGACCGCGCAGGTCCAGCTCGGGGTCTATGCGATCGATCCCGGGGTGATCGACGCGCTCGGGATGCGATTGCTGGCCGGGCGTAATTTCTCCGAAGCGACGGCGATGGACGATGCGACGACGCCGTCACCGGTGGATTTCGCGGCCGAGCGTGCCCTGGTCGCGCGCGGCATCAATGTGATCCTTTCGGAATCAGCCGCGAAGCGGCTCGGCTTCGCGACTCCGCAGGCGGCGATCGGCAAGCAGGTTCAGGCCGGCTTCACTGTTCCCGAAGCTGGCAATTGGGTGCCCGCGACCGTCGTCGGTGTGGTCAGCGACGTGCGGTACCGAAGCGTCCGGGATCCGCTGCAGCCGATCCTCTATGTCTATCAGACGCGCGGCTATTCCACCTTGCTGGTTCGCCACGTCGGCGATGCGCGACTGGTGCGCGAGCGGGTGGAGGCGATCTGGAAGCGGCTTCTGCCCGAAATGGCATTCGACGCGCGGTCGGTCACCGAGACCGTCCACAACCTGTACAGCCGCGACGAGACGCGGGCGCAGCTGTTCGGGATGTTCGCGATCCTCGCGGTGGTGATCGGCTGCCTCGGGTTGTTCGGCCTCGCTTCCTTCACTGCCGAGCGCCGCACCAAGGAAATCGGTATCCGCAAGGTGCTCGGGGCGCGGACGCGGGATATCGTGCGGCTGCTGGTTTGGCAGTTCAGCCGGCCGGTGCTGATCGCCAATCTGATCGCCTGGCCGGTCGCGTGGTGGATGATGCGCGATTGGCTCAATCAGTTCGACGTCCGCGTCGGCCTCACGCCGACACCTTTCGTGCTCGCGGGCTTGCTCGCGCTGCTGATCGCGGTCGGCACGATCGCCGTGCACGCCTTCCGCGTCGCGCGCACCAATCCGGTCCATGCGCTGCGCTACGAGTAGGCGCGTCAGCGCAGGGCATGGCCGGGCGGGCGAGGGGGCAACCTCTCGCCCGCTTTCGTTTCGATGCCTGGAGCTTCACAGGCACATGCGGCGATTATCGGTCGCCTGCCGCTGGCATCTCGCTATCGTAGAAATGGTCGGGAAGAGAGGATTCGAACCTCCGGCCCCCACGTCCCGAACGTGGTGCTCTACCAGGCTGAGCTACTCCCCGACGGAGTATCGGTCCGGCGCCTCGACGAGGGCGAACCGATGCTGGAGCGGCGCCTATAACGATGGTGATTGAGTCGCGCAAGCGGCTGCGATCAGCCCCCGCGCGCGTCGAGCATCGCCTCGATGCTGGTGAATTTTTCGCGCGGGCTGCCGGCACGGGCGGCCGCAATTTCGGCGGTGTCGATCTTCTGCCAGTCGCGGAAGGTGACGACATCGACCTCGCGGTCGGCGAGCAGCGCGTCGAGTTCTGCGCGGCCCTGCTTGCCGGCGCCTTCGCCGATGTCTGCGGCGATCTTCTCGACAATCGCGAAGCCGTCGGGCCGGTTGGTGCCGATCGTTCCGGTCGGGCCGCGGCGCGCCCAACCGACCGCGTAGAGGCCCGGCAGCACCCGGCCTGCTTCGTTGGCGAAGCGGCCGGAGCGCTCGTCATAAGGCACCCCTTCGATCGGCGGGGTGCGATAGCCGATGCAGCTCACCACCAGCTGCGCGGGTATTGCATAGCGTTCGCCGGTGCCGCGCGCGCTGCCGTCCATTCCCAGCGCGGTCCGTTCGATCACTACGCGCTCGACCTTGCCGTCGCCCTCGATCGCGACCGGCATGGCGAAGAAATCGAAGACGATGCGGACCTGCTTGTCGGTGCGCGTGGCCGCCGCAAAGCTGCGCAAATGATTGACCGATTTCCGCTGGCCGGGATCCAGCGCCGCGTCGGCTTCGACAGGGGGCAGGTCGTCGGGATCGACTGACGGCGCAGCGCATTTGAGCGCGGCCAGCTCGCCCAGCTCCTTGGGGGTCATTGCGATCTGATGCGGTCCGCGGCGCCCGAGAAGCGTGATCCTGTCGACCTTGGCCAGCTTGAGTGCGGCCAAAGCGTGGCCGACAATGTCCGAACCGGCGAACTCGTCGTCGCATTTCGCGAGTATGCGCGCTACATCGAGTGCTACATTCCCATTGCCAACCACCACCGCCGACCCGTCGAGCGGGGGCGAGAGATCGGCATAGTCCGGATGGCCGTTATACCAGCCGACGAAGGCGGCCGATCCCACGACGCCGGGCAGTTCTGCGCCCGGGATCTCCAACAGGCGATCGTGCGGCGCGCCGGTCGCGAGCACCACGGCGTCGTAGAGGGTGCGCAATTCATCGATCGACACGTCCTTGCCGATCGTGACATTGCCGACGAAACGGACATTGTCGGTCAACGCGACTGCCTCGTAGCGCCGGGACACGCCCTTGATCGATTGATGGTCGGGGGCAACGCCGGTGCGGATGAGGCCGAACGGCACCGGCAGGCGATCGATGATGTCGACCCGTACCGAGTCGCCGAAGCTCTTCTGGCAGGCCTCTGCAGTATAATAGCCGGCGGGTCCCGAACCGATCACCGCGATATGCCGCATCCGCCATCCTCTCGCATTTTGGGACAGGGTAGCGTGACAATTCCGCAGGGCAACCCACTCGACCCCTGTGCAAAGTTGCTGCTAGGCCATGCCGCGTGAGCCCGATCGAAGCCGCCGCCACCCTGTTCGGGCTGATCAACGTGACGCTGGTGGTCCGGCGAAGCATGTGGAACTACCCGTTCGCGCTCCTCATGGTGTTGCTCTACGCGTGGATTTTTTTTCACCAGAAGCTCTACAGCGATGCGCTGCTCCAGCTCTTCTACGTCGTCGTGAACCTCTATGGCTGGTGGAACTGGTCGCGTTCGCGCGCCGACACTGGCGAGGTACGCGTCGAGCAACTCGACAACGCGGCGCGGCTCCGCTGGCTTGCCGGGTGCATCGCCGCGTCGGCGGCATGGGGCGCCTTGATGCACCGCTACACCGACGCCGCCTTTCCGTGGTGGGATGGCGGCATCGCGATGTTCAGCATTGCCGCGCAGATCCTCCAATCGAGGCGTAACTGGGAAAGCTGGGTGCTGTGGATCGCAGTCGATCTCGCCGCCGTCCCGCTATTCGCGATCAAGGGGCTTTGGCTCACCGCGGGGCTCTATCTCGTTTTCCTTGCCCTATCCGTCTGGGGCCTGATCCATTGGACCAAAGCCAAAGCATGACTCCGCGTACCATCTGCCTCCACGGCCCCGAGAGCGTCGGCAAGACCACGATGGTGCGGCGGCTGGCCCAGCATTTCGGCGGCGAACTGCTCGACGAATATGGTCGCGACTATGCCGAAACCCATGGGATCATGTTCACGATGCGCGATCTGATCGAGATCGCGCAGAACCACGACGCGGGCGCGAAGATGCTGCTCGCCGAAGGTGCGGATCCGTTGATCCTCGACACCGATCCGCTGATGACCGCGGTTTGGGCGGACATGCTGTTCGGCAAGCGGGACGCCTGGTTCGACGCGTGGACGGGAACCGCCGACTTCTATCTGCTGTTCGACATCGATCTGCCCTGGGTTGCCGATGGCACCCGCATCTTCGGCACGCCGCAACTGCGCCAGCGCTTCTTCGATCTCTCGAAGGCCGAGCTCGAGCGTCGTGGCGTTCGATGGGCACTGGTTTCCGGGCAGGGCGAGGCGCGCTATGAGCGCGCGCTGGCGGCGATCGACGCGGAAGCGCAGGCGCGCCGCCCGGCCTAGACCGTTCGCGCCCTCTTCGCATCGTGCGCCACCCCTGCTAGGGCCGCGCGATCATGGCGACCGAACTTTCAAAGATCCGCAACTTCTCGATCATCGCGCACATTGACCACGGCAAGTCGACCCTGGCCGACCGGCTGATCCAGCGCACCGGGGGACTCTCAGAACGTGAGATGTCTTCCCAGGTGCTGGACAATATGGACATCGAGAAGGAGCGCGGGATCACCATCAAGGCGCAGACCGTGCGCCTCGACTGGAAGGGCCATGTCCTCAACCTGATGGACACCCCCGGCCATGTCGATTTCGCCTATGAAGTCAGCCGCAGCCTCGCCGCCTGCGAGGGCGCGCTCCTCGTCGTCGACGCCGCGCAGGGCGTCGAGGCGCAGACGCTCGCCAATGTCTATCAATCGATCGAGCACGACCACGAGATCATCCCGGTGATCAACAAGATCGATCTGCCCAGCGCCGAGCCCGAAAAGGTCCGCCACGAGATCGAGGAGATCATCGGCATCGACGCCTCGAACGCGGTGCTCGCCAGCGCCAAATCGGGGATCGGCATCGAGGAGATCCTCGACGCGATCGTCGAGCGGATCCCCGCGCCCAAGGGCGATGCCGACGCCCCGCTCAAGGCGATGCTGGTCGACAGCTGGTACGATTCCTATCTCGGCGTCGTCATCCTCGTCCGGGTGATCGACGGGACGATCAAGAAGGGCCAGCAGATCAAGTTCATGGCCGCGGGCACGACGCATCTGATCGACCGGGTCGGCGCCTTCCGCCCCAAGATCGAGCAGCTCCCCGACCTCGGCCCCGGCGAGATCGGCTTCATCACCGCGCAGATCAAGGAAGTCGCCCAGGCCCGCGTCGGCGACACCCTCACCGACGCCAAACGCCCCACGCCGCACGCGCTTCCCGGCTTCAAGGAAGTCCAGCCGGTCGTCTTTTGCGGCCTGTTCCCGGTCGACGCCGCGGACTTCGAGAAACTGCGCGAAAGCATCTCGCGGCTGCGCCTCAACGACGCCAGCTTCAGCTTCGAGATGGAGACCAGCGCGGCATTGGGCTTCGGCTTCCGCTGCGGCTTCCTCGGCCTGCTCCACCTCGAGATCATCCAGGAGCGGCTGACCCGCGAATATGATCTCGACCTGATCACCACCGCGCCGTCGGTGGTCTACAAGATCAAGCTCACCCACAACAATGGCGAGATCGAGCTGCACAACCCGGCCGACATGCCCGATCCAACCAAGATCGAGGAGATCGAGGAGCCGTGGATCCAGGCAGTGATCTACGTCCCCGACGAATATCTCGGCTCGATCCTGAAGCTGTGCCAGGAACGGCGCGGCATCCAGAAGAACCTGACCTATGTCGGCGGCCGGGCACAGGTAACCTACGAGCTGCCGCTCAACGAAGTGGTGTTCGACTTTTACGACCGGCTGAAGTCGCTTTCAAAGGGCTATGCCAGCTTCGATTACGAACAGATCGGCCACCGCGCGGGCGATCTGGTGAAGATGGGCATCCTCGTCAACGAGGAGCCGGTCGATGCGCTGAGCATGATCGTCCACCGCGCCACCGCCGAAGTGCGCGGACGCGGCATGGTCGAGCGGCTGAAGGAACTTATTCCGCGCCATTTGTTCAAGATCCCGATCCAGGCGGCGATCGGCGGCAAGGTGATCGCGCGCGAGACGATCAGCGCGATGCGCAAGGACGTCACCGCGAAATGCTATGGCGGCGATGCCACGCGTAAACGCAAACTGCTCGAGAAGCAGAAGAAGGGCAAGGCGAAGATGCGCGAATATGGATCGGTGTCGATCCCGCAAGAGGCGTTCATCGCCGCGCTCAGGATGGGCGAGGAATAAGCACCCGAACGCCGCCCTTCGCGGTTGCGGCGGCGCGGATTTGCTGCGACGTGCCCGGCTCCGTTTAAAAGGGGAGTTCGAATGAAAAAGGCCATCCAGATTTTGTGCGTCGTGCTGATCGGCGTGACCGTGATGATCGGCTTTCGCTGGCATCGTTATGTCACGAGCTCGGACACGCCCTATGACGAAGTGGGCATCACGCTGAACGGCTACATGCCCGGCCCGTTGCGCACATGGGGCTGCCACAAGCTGAAGGAACGCTTCCCCGGCCAGCTGCCGCCTTATGGCTGCGCCGGCCCCGACGGGCGCAGCTGGGCCTGACGACCGCGCGGCCGGGCGGGGGTACCTCTCGCCCGGTCGCGCCTTACCGGCAGCGCGAATGTCCGGAACTGGTGGTTTGCTGACCGACCGCTTCCAGGAACTTAAGGCGGGATAGCTGCCGTTTCGCGGAAGCGCGGCCGGTCCGATGATGCGCCATCGGAGGCAGGTCACCGGCTTGGACGATTGCTTGTGCGGCTGACCTCGGCCAAGGCAACCCTCCGGCAGGAGAAAACACGTGCTCTTCCACACGATGGTTGGATCTAACGACATCGAGCGCTCTAAGCGCTTCTACGATAAAGTGCTCGGCGTCCTCGGCGTAAGTGGGGCTACGCTGAACATATCCAATAGCGGCCATACTCGCCTTTTCTACCGGCACGGGAATGGCACCAGATTCATTGTGACGCAGCCGATCAACAATGAGGCAGCGACAGTGGCAAACGGCAGCACCGTCGCGTTTTTGTGTGACTCGCCTGAGCAGGTAAAGCAGTTCCACGACGTCGCAGTCGCCAACGGCGGTACGTCGATTGAGGCGCCTCCTGGGTCTCGCAAGACGGCGCTGGGAGTGATTGAGCTAGCCTATTTTCGGGACCCGGACGGCCACAAGCTTTGTGGTATCCACATTCCTGCATGAGAACTCGAACCGCATAGCTGAGCAAGCCAAGCGCTCTCGCAGGTTGTATAACGCGGCCTCCAACCGTTTGTCTGCTAACATGCCGACGGCGAATGATCGTGAACGTCCGCGTGTGGGGCGTTAGCTGCCAGTCCGCTTTCTGCGCTCGGCCGCGCACGAATGCCCGCGATTGGCGGGAAGCACGTTGCCGCCGCGCGGGTCTTCGGCATACCATCGGCCATGGACAACGTCAGCACGCCCTGGTTCCCGCTTCGAGATCTGCCGCAACTACCCGTCGGCATCGAGATCGAAGGTAGCCCTGAGGAGGTCATACTCAGGTGTGTCTATTCGTTCTATGGGCATGAACAGGATCTGCTCATCGACATCGCCGCCGAGGTGTTTGGTTGTTTCAGCGAAACCGCCGGCCCGGTGACCCATATATCCGACGATTACCCGAGGCTGAAAAACCCGAAATTCGACAGATACCTATGGCCTTTGATGGAAGTCGAGAATTCTACCTGGCTAGCGCTTCACCGGGATAAGCTATGGTTTCCCGATCAGCCCTACAAACACTATCGGGTCGTTTCTGACGATGGGACTTTCGATGCTATTTCGGCGAACAGGATTTTTGCCCGATGGGTTCGCCCGAAGGATTGAGGCAGGGTTCCCCACCGGGGCGCCAGCTATGGTTCGCGGGCAGCGTTTCGCTTTCGCCAATGCGTCTTTGAGAGAGCCGAAGATGCCCTCTCGCGGGGCCGAGACGATCATCCACCATGGCTGCTATAAGGGAACCGGCACCTGTCAGACCCCCGCCATCGCGTTGGTCGCGGTGCCGAAGATGGTGGCGAGGTTCAGCCCGAGCGCCTGAAACGCCATGATGCAGGCGACCGCGATCAGCGCGGCGATCAGCCCATATTCGATGGCAGTGGCGGCGGTTTCGTCGCGGATTAGATTGCGCATGTCTGGTCCCCCTCTTGCGGGAATTGTCGGTCAGGAGGGGTTGCCGAGGGATTAACCTGCACCAATTGGTATTGCGGCTCTAAGTCTCGCTGCTTGCGCCTTCGCCGCTGCGGCGGGCCTTCCACTCGGCCCAGCTGTCCTCGCGCGCCGCAGCCTCCCACTCCAGCTGCGCCTCGGCAATGCGGCGCTCTGCGGCAGTCTGTGCGTGCTGCCGCTCGTCGAGCGTCTCACCGGGACCCATATTGGTGCGAGGCAGGGTTTCGCACAGAGGGAGGGCGGGGCGGTCCGGCTCTCCGCATTCTTCCCATACGGCGCGGCGGAAAAGGTCGAGCTTGCGGCTGAGCGGCGATGCGAACAGCGCCTTCGGGCCATATGCATGCTCGTCCTCCCCGGATGTCAAATGCTCGATGAGATCGAGGCCGAGGCCGCCGCAATCGAGGATGAGTTCGATGTGAGTCAGCTGGCGCAACGTGAAGTCGGCAGCGACGGTTCGGCCGGTCAGGCGATAGTATCGCTCCGACCGGATCTTGGCCTTGTAGCGCTTGAGGATTTCGGCGAACCACGCCTCCCTCCGCTTCTCCTGTTCTGGAGTCGCCGTCTGCTCCGATTGCGAGGCGTCGGCGCGCGCCCGACACACCGGACAATTCTCTTGCGCTTCCCGCGCCACCGTTGCGGGGTTCCGCGTGCCTGCGGCGAGCGCGCCCGCGCCGAACCTGCCGGGCAGATAGTGGCGCAGGATGAAGGTGATGAGGCGGTCATTGTACCAGCGCCGCTCGCCGCACTGCTCGCCCTTGTAGAAGATCGGGACGGGCACGCCCTCGCGCGCACGCTCGATGGCGATGTCGGCAAGGCTTTGAACGCCGTGCGCGAGGGCGGCTTCCCAAGCTGCCCGAAAGCTCTCCGAACCGGGGGCAAGCCGGAGTTGGTAGGCGCCGACCGACGCCATGTTCACGCGCTTCGCGGCGGCGAGCACCGAGCCCGTTTCTGCAAGCGCGGCGATGAAGGCGCGCTGACGCTCGGCTGTCCAGCCGTCGTAGCGGTACTTCCTCGGCACCGGCGTGAAATCCGGAACGATGAGGGTGGATGGGACCAGGTTTCGCATCCGCCATTATATAACCAAATCGGTTCGTGTAGGAAAGGATTTTGTTCCTTTTATGTTCAGCGTGTTGGGAAGCCCCTTCAATCCATTGCCGCCGGCATCCGCCCGGCGATTAGCCGTGGCCGGTCTGCCGCTCCTTGACCAGCGACAGGAACGCCTCAAGGTTCATCAGCCAGCCTTGCTGCGCCGGACGATAGGTGACGTGGAGCCGTGAAGGCAGGACCAGCTGAAGATGCCGAGCCTGCATCTCGCGCGTCTGGTTTTCGGAAATGCCCGGTTCGAGCGTGAGCAGATGCTTTTCGGGAATGCGGTCGGCTTCGGAGAGGATCTGCCGCCAGCGGTCCTTGGCGGTCGATTTGGCGCCGAGCATGGTCAGCCGCGAGGCGGGGAAGGCCGGATCGCGATACTGCATCGGCCCGGGGAACAGAAAATCGGGCTTGTTGCGGTTCTCGGTCGCGGCGCCACGGCGATGCTCGACGCCATGCGCGATGAATATCGCCTCGAGATGGTTCTCGAGCGCTTGCCCGGCGCGGGACTTGCGGCGGTTCTGCACACTGAGCGAGAAGGACAGGAATCCGTCCACATCCGCGCCGTCCGGCGCCATGAAGCCCGCGGCGATGCGCTCGGCCACGATCCGGCGTTCGAGGCGACGGAACAATTGCTCCTCGCGATCCATCCATTCGACCAGCACCCGATCCGGATCGTCGGGCGCAGAGAGGTGGGGCAGCGACGATCGCGCGAGTTCCGAGAAGGTGCGGGTCGGCGGCATGGTGAGCCCGAAAGGTTCGATGAGCGTATCGAGCTCTCTGGCGTCGGGCTCACCCGGCGCGATGCCGAGTTCGCTGAGAATATAGCGTGCGATGTAGTCCAGCTCGGCGTCGCTCGATCCTTCGATCGGCTGGAAGGTAAAGCCGAACATCGGCTGGTCGTGCAAACCGAACAACCAGAGGAGCTGGTTCTGGATTGTGCTTTCCGCTGGCGTGACGACGGCGAGCAGCGAGCCGTCGCGTGCGAGCGCGATGAACAGCATGTCGTCCGCCCGCATCATCTCGGTGACCGCGTTGGTCGAGTAATAAAGGTGGAATTCCGGCGCCCGCGGCTTGCCTTTCCGCACGTTGGACCAACTCATGAAACCGTCTTCGGTCAGCGCCTCCTGCTCGCCGGAGAGCCAGATGAAGCGCGTCGCCACGCCTCGGCGATCCTCGACGCCGAGCAATTGCCGCAGCGGCAGCGTACCCTGAAATTCGTGCTGGTTCGATTTCTCGGTGATCGTTTCGACAAGGGTCAGTCGCTTGGCGACGACTCCTGCGAACAGATCCGAAAGAAATCCACGCCGCATCAACTTCCCCTGATTTCGAGCCGCGGGACCTCCGATCTGATCCATTCCGCGCAGGATGCCAACACGTCTTCGATCGGCAATCGCGTGCGGCCTTTCAAGGCACACTCCCAGATCACCGCATAGCGCCAGTCGGTCTTCGCCAGCGTCGCCTCGGCTTTCGCATCGAGTTCCTGGTTGCGCGCGATCTTGGCGCGCCAGAACTCCTCGCGCGTCTTGGGCCATTTGAACAAATGGCAGTCATGCCCGTGCCAGAAGCAGCCATGCGCGAAGAGGACGGCGCGGTGGCGCGGCAGAACCACGTCCGGAGTTCCCGGAAGCGATTTGTCGTGCAGCCGGAACCGGAAGCCGCGCGCATGGAGCCCCTTGCGAAGCAACAGCTCCGGATTGGTGTTCTTGCCCTTGATGCCCGCCATCATCCGGCTGCGGACCGCAGCCGAGACCACGTCAGCCATGGGCGAACGCCGGCTCCCGATCGGGTCGCGAGACGGTGACGGGGGGTGTATGCCGGCCGTCCGGCCGCGCCAGCGCGGTTGCCAGATGGGGCTTCATCGCCTGGGCGAGGAATTCCACCACCGGCACGACCACGGCATTGCCGAACTGCCGATATGCCTGCGTATCCGACACCGGGATGTGCCAGCGGCGCTCGCCGCGGTCGAAGCCCATCAGCCGGGCGCATTCGAGCGGGGTGAGGCGGCGCGGACGCTTGCCGGGCTGCGCGATCAGGATCTCCGAGCCGTCCTTGTAATAACGGGCGGAAAGGGTGCGGGCGACGTCGCCCGGGCCGAACAGACTGTAACCAAAGCCATTGCCCTTCGACGCGTGCTTCGCCTTATACGCCTGGAGATAGTCCCAGAGGCGCGGGGTGAGGGTGTATTTGGGATCGACCTCGTCGTGCGGCTGCAAGATGCTGCCGAGCTTCGGGCCGTCGCCCGGGAGTTCGAGTGCCTTGAGATTGAATGCGGTCTTTTCGCGGAAGCCGACGATGAAGATCCGCTCGCGCTTCTGAGGCACCCAATGCTCGGAGCTGATCACGCGCGTCTGGACGTGATAGCCGAGCTCGTTCTCGAGCACGTTGATGATCGTCGCGAAGGTACGGCCCTTGTCGTGCCGCTCGAGATTCTTGACGTTTTCGAGCACGAAGGCGGCGGGGCGGTGGTGCGCGATGATCTGCGCGGTATCGAAGAACAAGGTGCCCTGCGTGTCGCAGAGAAAGCCGTGCGGGCGGCCTAGCGCATTCTTCTTGGAGACCCCGGCGATCGAGAAGGGCTGGCACGGAAAGCCGCCGAGCAGCACGTCGTGCTCCGGAACGCGCTGCGGATCCTCGGCGAAGGGGCGGATATCCCCGGCGAGCGGATGATTGTCGCGGAAATTGCGCGAATAGGTCTCCTGCGCCTTGGCGTCCCATTCCGAAGTGAACACGCAGTGCCCGCCGATCGCCTGGAAGCCGATCCTGAGGCCACCGATCCCCGCGAACAGATCGATGAAACGAAAGGCTGCGTCGTTGGATGCGGCGGGGGTCAGTTTGGCGATCATCTCCAGCGTTCGATAGATCGGCGCCTTCGGCTCGATCTCACCGCGTTCCCAGCGATATACGGTGCTGGCGGAATAGCCGAGCTCTCCGGCCAGTTCCTCCACGCTCATCCCGGTCTGCTGCCTGAGTTGGGAAAAGCTGAGCGGACCGTGCATCGAACACCTCTGGGACAATTTCTGGCATTTTGATCGAGAGGTTCACAGCGCGCAAGAACAAAAGAGGATCGTCTGCGCGCATTTCTGTGGATGGCGGGGCGCGTTCGGCCCCGATCCTCACCCCATCGCCGCCCGCAATTCCGCCATCCGCGCGTCGAGCGGCGCGATCCGCTGCTGGTCCTCGGGCGAGAAGAGCGGCAGCACGTCCATCCCCGGCTCCCAATAAGGCCGCGTGATCTCGCCGCGCTTCGCGACGAGCGCGATATATTCGCGGACCAGTTCCTCATGACCGTCGGGCGCCATGATGTTGGGCCGGAACGTGGTGGGATCATAAGGCGCGGAAGGATCGGGCAGGAACAGGACGCGGGCGGGTTCGCCGGGCTGTGGCGTGACGTCGAGCAAGTCGCCCGCGGGGCTGCGCCAGACGGCGTGGTGCTCGGCCTCGAACCAGCGGCCGGGCCAGCGCCAGATTGCCCAGCCATAGACCGCCTCGCCGCCATGGGCCTCGGCGTGGGTCACCGAATTGTCGAAGCAATAGGCCGGCTTCGACGCGGGGGCGGGGTGGACGGGGACGTAGCGGGGGGTCTCGGGCGAGATCGTCGCGCAAAAGGCGAGCGTTGCCGAATCGAGCTGTTCCGGAGGACCGAGGATCATGGCACCGGGCTAGCCCGCGCGCGGGGCCGCGTCCATGCGGGGCGCGATAGCTTTACGAAATGGAAGGTTCGGCGCGGCTAGGATCGCGCGCAATCGCGCCGGTGCGTCCGGCGAGCATGGAACTGGGGAGTGTCTATGGATCGGCTGCCGTTGATCGCGCCGCGTCCGCCGAAGCTGAGCCTGATGGGCGAGGCGCTGGCGGAAATCGAGGCGCGCGGAGTCTATTCGAACGGCGGGCCGGTGGTGCGCGGCTTCGAGGCGGCGGCGACGGCGCAGCTGTTTGGCGGGGCGGGCGACTGTCTCGCGGTGGGCAATGCGACTTTAGGGCTGATGCTGGCGATCCGCGATGCCGCGGGACCGCGCGCGGGGAAGGGCTGTTTCGCATTGATCCCGGGCTTCACTTTTGCGGCGACCGGGCACGCGGCGGAATGGGCGGGGCTGACTCCGCTGCTGTGCGACGTCGACCCTGAGGATTGGGCGGCGAGCGCCGAGGCCGAGGCGCGGGCGTTCGAGAAATATGGCGATCGGATCGCGGTGGTGGTGCCCTATGCGACCTTCGGGGCGGGGATCGATCTGGCGCGCTACCGGGACTATGCCGCGCGGGGCGTGGGCGTGGTGATCGATGCGGCGGCTTCGCTGGGTGCGCTGGATGCCGAGGGGCGGCAGTTCGGCGCGGGGGCGCCGTTCGCGGTGGTGTACTCGATGCACGCGACCAAGGTGTTCGCGACGGCCGAAGGCGGGCTGATCCATTCGGGCGACGCGGCGCTGATCGAAAAGCTGCGGCGGATGAGCAATTTCGGCTTTGCCGGCGGGCGATCGGCCGAGGGGCCGGGGATCAACGCCAAATTGCCCGAAGTGCTGGGGCTGGTGGCGCGGGCGAAGCTCGACGAGATCGAGGGCGTCGCAGCGCACCGGATGCGGCTCGACGCAGTCTATCGCGCGGCTTTGGGCGGGTTCGCGGCGGAGAAGGGATTCGAGTTTCAGGAACTGCGCGGTTCGCGGCCGGCGCTGCAATTCCAGTCGCTGCTGCTGCCGCGCGCTTTTGCCGGGCACAGGCGCGCGATCATCGAGACGCTGGCCGGGCAGGGGATCGGCGCAGGCAGCTATTTCAGTCCGCATCTGGGCGAGCAGCCCTGGTTCCGCGCGCACGGCGTGAGCGAGCCGCTGCCGGTGTGCGACGATTTGGGTGCGCGGGTGCTGTCGCTGCCGGTGACCGACGGGATGACCGAGAGCGATGTCGAACGGGTGTGCGCGGCGCTGATCGACGCGTGCGCGGCATCGGGGCTCAAAGGGCTGCCAAAGGCCGAGCGGCGCGGCGGGCATGTTCACGCGGCGCTGATCGTCGGCGGCGGGCCGGCGGGGACGGCGCTGCTGACCGCCGCGAGCAAGAGCGACGCGCTGGTGCGGCTCGCCGAGGCGGGGCTGGCTGTGGTCGAACGCGACGCAGTGCTCGGCCGCGGCGAGATCGGGACCTATGCGATCACTTCGGACAGCACCGCCGAGACGTTCCTGACTGCGGTCAAGGGCAATGGCCATGCGGGCATCGCGGCGCTGGAGGGGCATTCGTCGGGGCAGGAAGTCGCGATGCATGCCGGCAAGCTCGGGGTGCCGCTGGCGCGGACGACGCCGTTTCTGGAGGCGACCGGCGCCGAACTGGCGGCGATCGTCGCGGGGCGCGGGGGCATCGTGGCGACGCGCAGCGAGGTGGTCGAGGCGCGGCGCGTCGATGGAATCTGGGCAGCACGGGTGCGCAATCTGGTGACCGGGGACGTGCGGGTGATGCGTGCCAAAAAGCTGGTGATCGCCACCGGGGGCTATCAGACCCGCGCCAATATCTATGCCGAGAAGGTGGCGGGCGCCGCGCTGGGCGATCTTGCCGGCGAGCGGCTGATGAGCGGGGACGAGTTCCTGCGGATCGGCGGGCTCGACGCGTTGCGCGCACGGATCGCCGGGGTGCCCGCGCCGCAGATCGCGATCCTCGGCGGGTCGACCAGCGCGCTGGCGGCGGCCGCATTGATCCTCAAGGCGGCGCCGGCATTGCCGCTGGGGGCCGGGGCGCTCGCGCTCTACCACCGCCGGCCGCTGCGGCCTTTTTATCCTTCGGTCGAGGCGGCGCGGGCGGACGGGTTCCGCGATTTCGGCCCGCAGGACATCTGCCCGGTGAGCGGCTTCGTCTATCGGCTGGCGGGCTTCCGGCTCGAGGCACGCGAACTGGTGCTGCGGATGCTCGGCGTCGGCGGGCGTGCCCCCGATCCGCGGATGGCGCTGCGGCAGATCGGCGAACTCGAGGACGCGGCGGTGCGCGCCGAGATCGAAGGCGCGGACGTAGTGATCGGCGCGCTCGGCTATCGCCCGCGGGCGCTGCCCCTGTTCGACGTAGACGGGAATCGCATCACGCTCGCCGCCGATGCGCCCGGCCGGCCACGGCTGGTCGACCAGCAATGCCGGGTGATCGATATGGAGGGACGGCCGGTGCCCGGCGTGTTCGGGATCGGGCTCGCTTCGGGGCATGTCCCCGACGGACGGCTGGGCGGCGAAGCGAGCTTCAGCGGCAAGGCCAACGGGCTGTGGCTGTGGCAGAACGACATCGGCCAGATGATCGTCGAGCAATTGTTCGACGCGCAGGCGCAGGCGGTCGCATGAGCGTGCCCGCCGTCTCGGTGATCATGGCAGTATACAACGGCGCGGCTTTGCTGCCCGAGACGTTGGCGAGCCTGCGCGCGCAGACGCTGCAGGATTGGGAATTGATCGCCGTCGACGATTGCTCGACCGACGACAGCGTCGGCGTGCTCGAACGCTTCGGCGACCCGCGGGTGCGGGTGATCCGCTCGGCGAGCAATGGCGGGCCGGTGGTCGCGCGCAACCGCGCCTTTGCCGAGGTTCACGGGCGTTATGTCGCGGGGCTCGATCAGGACGATGTCAGTCTGCCCGAACGGTTCGCGCGGCAAGTGGGGTATCTGGACGCGCAACCCGACGTGGCGCTGGTGAGCTGCGCGACCGACTTTCTGGTGGAGGGCAAGCGGCTGCCCGGCCATTGGCCGCGGCCGCTGACGCCGATGCTGATCGACTGGCTGATGCTGGTGCAGAACCCGATCGCCTGGTCTTCGGTGATGTTCCGCGCCGATGCCGCGCGCCGGCTCGACCCGTTCGAGCGCCCGGCGATGCGCTATGTCGAGGATTTCGACCTTTATCATCGGCTGCGGCCGTTCGGTCGGATCGCGCAGATCGACCAAGTGCTGATGCTCTATCGCTGCCATGCCGGCGGCGCTTCGCAGATGTTCAACGCGACGATGCGGGCGCATGCCGAGCTGTTGCTGCGCGAGCGGCACGCGGCTTTGCTCGGCGATGCGGCGGCCGATATCGCCGGACTGCTCGTCCGCCATGTCATGGCGCGCGAACCGGTATCCGATGTCGAGACACTCAACCGGCTGTTCGACGGCATCGCGGCGCTGCGCACGGCGTTCGGCGGCGCGAACCCGCATGAGGATCTCGCCGCGGTCGATCGCGAGATTTCGCAGCTCTGGTGGCGCATCTGCCGGGCGAGCGTGCGCTCGGGATCGCTGCTGCTCCACCGCACGCTCGGCACCCGGCCGCTGCCGCTGGGGAAGGCGGCGGACCTCGTCGCCAGCCAGATGATCGGCGGAGTGCGCGCAGTGAAGCGCGGGCTGACCGGGCGCGGGTGACGGGATCCTCCCCTTTGCAGGGGAGGGGCAAGCAGGGGGCGCCAGCCGGGCCGTAGACCCATAAAAAGCGGTCAGTCTGCAAGCGCCCCAATAGCGGATATGCAGCATCGCCGCGCCGCTGCCCGAAAGCAGACATGCGTTCAGCGTGGGGGTGAACGGCCCGCTAGCCGCTTCATTAGCGGGCCAATCCACACTCCCAGAGTGAATTGAAGCGCCGCTTTCGCGGCGCTTCAATGTTCAGCTATTGAACGATATGGTACGCGAAACGCTCGACCCCCGCGGCGGGAGTGCCAGTTCCAAGCGCAACATTGAAACCAGTGCCTGACACCGTCGCGAGCGGCCAACGGCCTGCCATCAGAGTGGCGAAATCTGCAGTCGTCGCCTTCAAGAATATCTGAGCGTTTGGAGCGATGCCGCCGTGGTTCACATGCGTGGTTAGCCCCGCGGCGCAACTTGCCTCTGCGGTGAGCGGTTGCCGGGTGTACATGTTCCCCGCTGTATCACTTGCGCTGCTCAGTCCCGCAACCCCGATCGTGCCGACTTCGGTAGCAGAGTTGTCGAGCCAACGGTTATAGGCGCCGCCATCTTCAACGAGGAAGTGTTTGGATATGTCGCTGCCTTTGTTGTGGGAAACCAGCGAATCGATTACGCGATTGAGTACGACTCCATTTTGAAGCGTATTTCTCAGATTGTTTCCGGCCACCACCGCACGACGCACTGAATGAGGCGATAAGACCCTGATGCGAATCAGGCCTTGTTCCTCAACCGGATCAACCTCGGCCGAAGCAAAGTTGACCACCAGATTGTCCTTTACTTCCAAGTCGGTGCAATCGGCACCCTTCAGGTCGAACATAATACCGTCTGCTAGCGCATTCCCAGTTCCCGCCAAATGGTTACCAATTACCTTTGAGGAGCTATGGTCGCCCACTTGCGATACGCCAAAATAGATACCGGTTTGCGTAAGGTTATAAGCATTGTTGAAACTGATATCATTGTCGCTGCCATCGTAGACCGACACTGCACCCTTGCCTCCCCAAATTCGATTGCGAAGAACGCGATTTCTCGAACCGTTGATGCGGATCGCGTCAGTCTTTGAACCGATAATCACGTTGTCGGCAACGAGATGCTCCTCGCCATGGCCATAGAAGAGCTTCTCGTGTACTTTAGCGAAGCAATTACGCACCGTGACCCGATTCGCAGCCGCTAGTCCGAAAGTGCGGATGGCCGTTACGTACCGCGCGTCGCTACCCACCTCGCCGAAATCGGACTCGATAAGATGATCGCCGCCGCCGGACATGCGAATGGCGAAATAGGCGGTTTCGCCATTCGTGTGCGTCGTGGGCCCGCCAATGAAGCGGCCGGCGATCTTTGCGCGTCGGCAGCCGACCAGATAGATTCCGACCTTCGGCGGCGAGTCTATCGTCACGCCCTCCAACTCGAAATTATCGCCCTCAACGTAGAGAAGTCCCGGCATCTGGATGCGGTCGCCTTCGTCGAGATTGGCTGCGTTGAGGGCGCCATCGCCGATGAGAGCTCCGGCGCCACGAAATGTCACGCCGTCGGCCACGACTTTGAAGATATAGGGAGGATTGGGCTGAAAAGCGCCAGAGGTGGCGGTCAGGCTTCCATCGATCCGAACGGTCATCGGCTTGTCGATGACGATCGCATCGAGCAGCCCGGGTGTTGCAACTACATAATGTCCGTTTATGTGAAGGGTGCCACCTTGTAATGTGGCAAGAACGGCTGCCTTTAGCGCCACGAGATTTTGCTCTGGCGTGTTTCCAGGGCTGGCACCGTGGTCGCTGGCATCGACGTGGAAAGACATATTATGCTCCTGCTTTGGGAACATATAGAGAACAGCCGTAATCCTACATTGCAAGCCTCTTTGCTCGATCGTTCGATCGGGTGTGCTGGGGGAAGGCACTCCGGCTGAAAGCTGCCTGTCAGCTAACCACCCATAGTCGGTCGCTCAGCCCTTGCGCCGAAAGCGCTCGTTTATGGGCTCACGACCTAATCCGCGCGGGCGAATTTGGCCACCAACGCGTCGGGAAGCAGTCGGGCGGCGGCGGCCTTGATCTTGCCGGTCAAGGCGGGGGCGATGACATGGTCCTTGCCCGCGAGCATCGCTTCGTAGCCGGCGCGGGCGACCGTTGCCGGATCGGCCTTGGGCTCGCTCGCAGTGAGCGAATCCGGATCGACCCCTGCGCGTTCGAAGAAGCCGCTCTCGGTGAGGTCGGGCATCAGCGCCGTGATCGTCACGCCGCTGTCGGCGATCTCCTCGCGCACCGCCTCGGCGAAGTTGCGCAGGAAGGCCTTGGTTCCGGAATAGACCGCGAGCTTCGGCGAAGGGCCGAGCGCCACGACCGACGAGGTGATCAGCACCCGGCCCGACCCGCGCGCGACCATCGCCGGCAGGAACAGCTTGGACGACTGAACTATTGAAGTGACGTTCACGGCGATCGACTGGAGCTCGAGATAGAGATCGCTCTGATCGACAAAGTCCCCCCAGGCGCCGGTACCGGCATTGAGGCAGAGAAAGTCGGGCAGGCCGGCGAACCTTTCGGTCTCATGGAAGAGCTTTGCGCCGGCGTCGGGGGCGCCGAGATCGATCGACCATGCATCGACCTGTGGCGCACCCGCTGCGCGCAGCTCGGCGGCGGCGCGATCGAGCTTGTCGCGGTCCTGCGCGACGATGATCAGCCGATGGCCGTCCCCGGCGAAGCAGCGGGCGAGTTCGAGCCCGATTCCGCTGGATCCTCCGGTGATCAGGGCCAGACCCGGTTGCGTCATGCGAATATCCTTTCGCATTGCACAACCGGCGAGACAGGTGCGAGGTCCTTCGCGGTTACGCGACGGCCCGGATCAGGCCGTTTTGGCCTTGGCCCGCAGCACCAGGCAATAGCCGATCGTCACTGCCATCCCCGCCAGCACCGCGGCGCACCCGCCGATCACCGCAATCTGGAACGGGGCGAACGCCCAAAATCCGGCATAGAGGAGGCCGCTCAGCACCAGCGACCAGCCGCCGACCCGGTGGACGCGCCGGGCGAGGATGCTCGGCACGAAGGCCTTGGGCATCCGATTGCCGAACCAGGCGATCATCAGCCCGTTCATGCCGATCACCACGCGGGTGAGCGTGTCATTGTCGACATAGCCCATCTGGCGCGCGGCGGTCCCGCCGAGCGCCACCGCGAGGATGCCGCCGGCCCAGGCCAGGCTCCCGATCAGATCCTTGTTCATCGTGCAGTCTCCTTGCTGGCCTTCGGCGACTCGGCGCCGAGGCTGAAAGAATCGACGAAGCCCAACAGCGCTTCTTCGAGCACCGAGAGCTTCAGGTGATAGATCACGGATTTTCCGGCCTTTTCGGCGTGCACCAGATCGGCCTCCCTGAGCACGGCGAAGTGGGCCGACATCGTCGGTTTCGACACATCGAACTGGCCACTGAGCTCGCCCGCGCTCATGGGCCCCTTGCGCAGGAGCTGCAGTACCCGCCGGCGGGTGGGGTCCGACAACGCTTTGAAGACCTGGCTCATATTGCGATAATTAGCTAAACATCTAATTGAGTCAAGGGTGATGTTCGATCGGGCGGAGGGGTGGCGCAGGCCGAGGCGGCTCTGCTGCTTCTGGATGTGGTCCCAATCCTCCGGTTGCAGCCATGTAGTGCTCCTGGGAAAGCAGGAGCCCAAGGTCGTGCAGCCCTTCATTATCCTGGGCTCTGCCTTCGCAGGAGCACGCGTTGGGGACGGTCCTTGCCCTGCACGTGGCGCCTGCGTCATAGCGGTCGCGACGAGGAGGCGAGGCATGCGGGTCGACCGGCGCGAATTCCTGATCGGTACGGCCGCGACCCTAGCGCTGGCGCCGCGTGCCTTCGCGGCGCAGCGCGCGCCGCTGGTGCTGGCGGCGGCGAGCCTGCAGGAATCGCTGGGCGCCGCCGCCGACGCCTGGGCACGGCTTGGCCATGCCCGCCCGGTGCTGTCGTTCGCCGCGTCCTCGGCGCTGGCGCGGCAAGTTGCCGCCGGAGCGGCGGCGGACCTGTTCATCTCCGCCGACGCGCCGTGGATGGACGATGTCGCGCGCCGCGGGCTGATCGCGCCGGGGAGCCGGGCGAATCTTGTCGGCAACCGGTTGGTGGTGGTGCAGCCGTCGACCGCGCGACCGGCCGGGGCGGCGCCCTTGTCGCAATTGCTGGCGAACGGGCGGATCGCGCTGGCGGACCCGGCTTCGGTGCCGGCCGGGCGCTATGCGCAGGCGTCGCTGACCCGGCTGGGTCTGTGGAACGCCGTCGCGCCGCGGGT
The DNA here is from genome assembly GCF_002796605.1 of Sphingomonas psychrotolerans. Lineage (NCBI taxonomy): Bacteria > Pseudomonadati > Pseudomonadota > Alphaproteobacteria > Sphingomonadales > Sphingomonadaceae > Sphingomonas > Sphingomonas psychrotolerans. The sequence continues at coordinate 1,845,608 of NZ_CP024923.1, read as the reverse complement.
GGTGCGCGGCGAGAATGTCCGTGCGGCGCTGGCATTGGTCGAGCGCGGGGCAGCCGAATGGGGCGTGGTCTATGCCACCGATGCGCGCGCTTCGCGGCGCGTGCGGGCAGTGCGAATGCTCCCCGCGGCGAGCCACCCGCCGATCCGATATCCGCTGGCGCGGCTGCGGGCATCGACCAGCGCAGACGCCGAGGGGTTTCGACGATTCCTGCTTTCGGGGGCGGGGAGGGCGATCTTCGCGCGCTTCGGGTTCACGGCGGCGTGACATGCTGACGCCTGAGGAATGGGGGATCGTCGCGCTGTCGCTCAAGGTGGGCGGGGTGGCGGTGCTGGTCAGTCTGCCGCTGGCGTTTGCGCTGGCATGGCTGCTCGCGCGGGGGCGCTTTCCCGGCAAGGTGTTGCTCGACGCGGTGGTGCACCTTCCCCTGGTGGTGCCGCCGGTGGTGACCGGCTGGCTGCTGCTGCTCGCCTTCGCGCCCGCGGGGCCGATCGGCAGCTGGCTGGCGAGCTGGTTCGGCGTCAGCGTGCTGTTTCGCTGGACCGGCGCGGCGGTGGCGGCCGGGGTGATGGCGCTGCCGTTGATGGTGCGCGCGATCCGGCTGTCGATCGAGGGCGTCGACCGGCGGCTCGAACAGGCGGCGCGGACACTGGGCGCGGGGCGCTGGCGGACCTTCCGGACCGTGACCCTGCCGCTCAGCCTGCCGGGGGTGATCGCCGGCGTGGTGCTCGGCTTCGCGCGGGCGCTGGGCGAGTTCGGCGCGACGATCACATTCGTCTCGAACGTGCCCGGCGAGACCCAGACCTTGCCGCTGGCGATCTATGCCGCGCTGCAGACGCCCGGCGGCGAGGCTTTGGTGCTGCGGCTGGCGGGGGTTTCGGTGCTGCTCTCGCTGGCGGCGCTGATCGTCTCCGAACTCATCGCGCGGCGCGCGGGGCGGGGGCTGCATGTCCTTTGAAATCGATGTGGCCAAGCGGCTGGGCGAGGCCGAGATCGCCTGCCGGATCGAGGGCGGCGACGGGCTGACCGTGCTGTTCGGCCCCTCGGGCGTGGGCAAGACCAGCGTGCTGAATATGGTGGCGGGGCTGGTGGCGCCCGATCGCGGGCATGTCCGCGTCGGGGGCGAGGTGCTGTTCGACGCCGCGCTGGGCGTGGATCTGCCCTCCGAGCGCCGCCGGGCGGGCTATGTCTTTCAGGAGCCGCGGCTGTTCCCGCACCAGCGGGTGCGCGCCAATTTGCTCTATGGCTGGCGGGCGGGGCAGGGCACCGTCGATGTCGACGAGACGATCGCCTTGCTCGGGCTGGCGGGGTTGCTCGACCGCTGGCCGCGGACGCTCTCCGGAGGCGAGGCGCGGCGCGTGGCGATCGGGCGGGCGTTGCTGTCGAACCCGCGCTTCCTGCTGCTCGACGAGCCCCTGTCCTCGCTCGATCGGGCGCGGCGCGACGAGATCATGGCACTGATCGAGCGGCTGCGTGACGCGCTCGGGCTGCCGATCCTGATGGTGACGCACGATCGCGGCGAGGCCGAGCGGCTGGGGAGCCGGATCGTGGAGATTTAGCCCCTCCGTCACCCTGGCACTTCGGCCGGGGTGACGGTTACGGGTGCACCGCCGCCCCCAGCACCGCCGCCAGCGCCCGGTTCAGCGGCGTCGCGATGCCGTGCTTCTCCCCCAGCCGCACGATCACGCCGTTGCGCGCGTCCAGCTCCATCGGGCGGCCCGCGACGAAATCGGCGTGGAGCGAATTGACCGAGTCCGGATGCGCTTTCCGCGTCCATTCGACCACCTGGTCGGCGAGCTTGTCGGGCAAGGTCGCACCCTCGGCGCGGCCCACCGCGATGCACTCGCGGACAAGGCCGCGCATCACCTCGGCGATGCCCTCGTCGTTCGCGACTTCGGCCGCGCGGCGCGTGATCGCGCTGACGATCCCCGAACAATTGATCGCGAGCTTGCGCCACGCCGCGGTGGCGAAATCGGGAGTGGTCTGCGCATCGATCACCGTGCCGGCGAACAAGGCGACCAGCGCTTCGCCGGCCGCACCTTCGGGCACCAGGATCGTGCCGTCGCGGCGCTGGACGATGCGGCCGGGGGCGGTGCGCTCGGCGGGCAGGTCGATGATCACCGGCACCGTGCGTTCGGCGGGGACCGTCGGGAAGCGCTCGCTTTGCTCGACGCCGTTCTGGATCACCGCGAGCCGCGTGCCGGGACCCATCAGCCCCGGGAGCCACGCTGCGGCGGCGGCGCAATCATAGGTCTTGGTGGTGGTCAGCACCCAATCGACCGGAGTCGCCGCGGCGGGATCGGTGAGGATGCGCGGCGTGGCGCGGATCACGGCCTCGGGGGCCTCGATCTCGAGATCGGCGAGCGGGGTACGCGCGCAGACGATGACCTCGTGCGTTTGCGCCAGCCACGCGGCCAGCGTCCCGCCGATCGCCCCCGCGCCGATGACCGCGACCCGCGTCATCCGATACCGCCCAGATAGTCCATCTTGCCGAGCGGCACGCCCTTGTGGCGCAGGATGGCGTAGGCAGTGGTGAGGTGGAAATAGAAATTGGGCAGCGCGAAGCCGAGCACATAGCCGCGGCCCCTGAACTGGAAGCTGCGCGACGGGGTCTTCAGTTCGACATCGGCGTCTTCGCGGCCGTCGATCGACTCGCGCGGGACCGAATTGAGGAAATCGACCGTGGCGGCGATGCGCGCCTGGAGCTCGTCGAAGCTCGCTTCGGTGTCGGGCATTGCGGGAGCTTCGACCCCGGCGAGGCGCGACGCGGCGAACTTTGCGGCGTCGCTCGCACGCTGGATCTGTGAAGCGAGCGGCGCCATGTCCTCATAGAGCCGGGCGGTGAGCAGGTCTTCGTGCGCCACGCCGTGTTCGTCGGCATGGGCGCGGGCCTTTTCGAGGAACGCGGCCATCGCCTTGAAGCCGCGGAGGAAAGCGGGGACCGTCAGGTCGTAGAGTTCGGTTGCCATGCGGGCCAGATAAAGCGGCCGACCCGACTTGGCTACACCCACGAAAAAGCCGCCGCCCGGTCTCCCGGACGGCGGCTTTTCTGTTTCAGCGTCCGAGCCGCCGAACGAAAGCGATCACTCGCTCTCGTTCAGATACTCGCCGGCGTCCGCGTCGGTGCCGTGGCCCGAGGGGACCACGCTGGCCAGTGCGTCGTCGCCGGTGCCGCCGGCGTCGCGGGCCGAGCGGGCCAGTTCGGCTTCATGCTCTTCCTTGGCCGAGTTCGGCGCGATCAGCGTTGCTTCGTTCATGCGGCGCTGGGCCACCCGAAGCGCCGCGTCACGCGACGAGGCTGCGACACGCAGGCGGTTCATGCCCGCGCCGGTACCGGCGGGGATGAGACGGCCGACGATCACATTCTCCTTGAGGCCGAGCAGAGTGTCCTGCTTGCCCTGGACCGCCGCCTCGGTGAGGACGCGGGTGGTCTCCTGGAACGACGCCGCCGAGATGAAGCTGCGGGTCTGCAGCGACGCCTTGGTGATGCCGAGCAGGATCGGCTTGCCCTGTGCCGGGGTCTGACCCTTTTCGAGCTTGGCATTCTGCTCGTCCATTTCGTCACGATCGAGCTGCTCGCCCACCAGCAAGGTGGTGTCGCCGGACTCGATGATCTCGACCTTCTGCAGCATCTGGCGAACGATCACCTCGATGTGCTTGTCGTTGATCTTCACACCCTGCAGTCGATAGACTTCCTGGATTTCCGACACGAGATATTCCGCGAGCGGCTCGATGCCGAGCACTTCGAGAATGTCGTGCGGATCGGGGCTGCCGCCGATCAGGTTGTCGCCACGCTTGACGTAATCGCCTTCCTGAACGTCGATCACCTTCGATTTCGGCACCAGATACTCGACGACCTCGCCACCGTCCTCGGGCATGATCCCGATCTTGCGCTTGGCCTTATAGTCCTTGCCGAACACGACGCGGCCCGAGACCTTCGCGATGATCGCGTTTTCCTTGGGCTTGCGTGCTTCGAACAGCTCGGCGACGCGCGGCAGACCGCCGGTGATGTCGCGGGTCTTGGCGGACTCGCGGCTGACACGGGCCAGAACGTCGCCGCCATGGACCTGTGCACCGTCCTCGACCGAGAGCACTGCGCCTGCCGCCAGCATGTAACGGCCGGCCTCCTCGGCGCTTCCGCCGGTGAGGGTCAGGCGCGGACGCAAATCCTCCTTCTTGGCGGAGATGCCGCGATTCTCGGTGATGACGCGCTGGGCGATGCCCGTCGCTTCATCGACCTGCTCGGTCATCGTCTTGCCTTCGATCACGTCGACATATTTCACGATGCCGGGGTTCTCGGTGATCACCGGCATGGTGAACGGATCCCACTCCGCCATGCGATCGCCCTGCGAGACGATGTGGCCATCGTCGAACAGCACATACGCACCGTAGGGAATGCGGTGCACCGCGAGTTCACGGCCGTCCATGTCGACGATCGCCAGCTCGGCCGAACGCGAGGTGACCACGCGGCGGCCACGCTGATCGACGATCATGCGGACGTCGCGGAATTCGACCTTGCCGTCGATCGGCGCTTCGAGGTTCGACTGCTCGTTGAGCTGCGCCGCGCCGCCGATGTGGAAGGTCCGCATCGTCAGCTGGGTGCCGGGCTCGCCGATCGACTGCGCCGCGATGACGCCGACCGCTTCACCGATGTTCACCGGGGTACCGCGGGCGAGATCGCGCCCGTAGCACTTGCCGCAGACACCGATCCGCGCTTCGCAGACCAGTGGCGAGCGGATCTTCATCCCCTGGATGCCAGTGGTCTCGATCTGCGTGATCATCGCCTCGTCGAGCAAGGTGCCCGACGGGATGAGGACCTTGCCGTCCTTGTCGACCACATCCTCTGCCGTGGTGCGGCCGAGGATGCGCTCGCCGAGCGACGCGATGGTCGAGCCGCCCTGGACGATGGCACGCATCTCGAGCGCGCGCTCGGTACCGCAATCGTCTTCCATGATGACGCAGTCTTGCGACACGTCGACCAGACGACGGGTGAGGTACCCCGAGTTCGCCGTTTTCAACGCGGTGTCCGCGAGGCCCTTACGGGCGCCGTGGGTCGAGTTGAAATATTCGAGGACGGTCAGGCCTTCCTTGAAGTTCGAAATGATCGGCGTCTCGATGATCTCGCCCGAAGGCTTGGCCATCAGGCCGCGCATGCCGGCGAGCTGCTTGATCTGCGCCTGCGAACCGCGGGCACCCGAGTGGGCCATCATGTAGATCGAGTTGATGTCCTTCTCGCGGCCGGTCACCGGATCGCGCTTAACCGCCTTGATCTCGTCCATCATGGCGCTCGCCACCTGATCGCCGCAACGGCTCCAGGCGTCGATCACCTTGTTGTACTTCTCCTGCTGCGTGATCAGGCCGTCCTGGTACTGCTGCTCATAGTCCTTCACCTGGCCGCGAGTGTCGTCGACGAGACCCACCTTGGCGTCCGGAATGATCATGTCGTCCTTGCCGAACGAGATGCCCGCCTTGAACGCGTGGCGGAAGCCGAGTGCCATGATCGCGTCGGCGAACAGCACGGTCTCCTTCTGGCCGGTGTGGCGATAGACCTCGTCGATCACGTCGCCCACGTCCTTCTTGGTGAGGAGGCGGTTGACGGTCTCGAACGGCACCTTGTGCGACTGCGGGAGCGTCTCGCCGAGCAGCATGCGGCCCGGCGTCGTCTCGTAGCGCTTCATCGACATCACGCCGGCTTCGTCGGTCTGCGGCACGCGGCTGATGATCTTGGTGTGCAAGGTCACCGCACCGGCGTTGAGCGCCTGATGGACTTCCGACATGTCGGAAATCATCATGCCCTCGCCGGGCTCGCCTTCCTTCATCATCGACAGATAATAAAGGCCCAGCACCATGTCCTGCGACGGCACGATGATCGGCTTGCCGTTGGCGGGGGACAGGATGTTGTTGGTCGACATCATCAGGACGCGCGCTTCGAGCTGGGCCTCGAGGCTCAGCGGAACGTGGACGGCCATCTGATCGCCGTCGAAGTCGGCATTGAACGCCGAGCAGACCAGCGGATGGAGCTGGATCGCCTTGCCTTCGATCAGCACCGGCTCGAACGCCTGGATGCCCAGACGGTGAAGCGTCGGCGCGCGGTTCAGAAGGACGGGGTGCTCGCGAATGACTTCGTCGAGAATGTCCCAGACTTCCTTGCGCTCCTTCTCGACCCACTTCTTCGCCTGCTTGAGAGTCATCGACAGACCCTTGGCGTCGAGGCGGGCGTAGATGAACGGCTTGAACAGCTCGAGCGCCATCTTCTTCGGCAGGCCGCACTGGTGCAGCTTGAGCTCAGGCCCGGTGACGATCACCGAACGGCCCGAATAGTCGACGCGCTTGCCGAGCAGATTCTGGCGGAAGCGGCCCTGCTTGCCCTTGAGCATGTCGGACAGCGACTTGAGCGGACGCTTGTTGGCGCCGGTGATCGTGCGGCCGCGGCGGCCGTTATCGAACAGGGCGTCGACGGCTTCCTGGAGCATGCGCTTTTCGTTGCGGACGATGATGTCCGGCGCGCGCAGCTCCATGAGGCGCTTGAGGCGGTTGTTGCGGTTGATCACGCGGCGATAGAGATCGTTGAGATCCGACGTCGCGAAGCGGCCGCCGTCCAGCGGCACCAGCGGGCGCAGCTCGGGCGGGATGACCGGAACGACATCGAGGATCATCCACTCGGGGCGATTGCCCGAATCGATGAAGCTTTCGACGACCTTCAGACGCTTGATGATCTTCTTGGGCTTCAGCTCGGACTTGGTGACCGCGAGCTCGTCGAGCAGCTCCTTGCGCTCGCCCTCGAGATCGAGGTCGATCAGCATCTGCTTGACCGCTTCGGCGCCGATGCCGGCCGAGAAGGCGTCCTCGCCATATTCGTCCTGCGCGTCGAGCAGTTCATCCTCGGTGAGGAGCTGATACTTCTCGAGCGGGGTCAGGCCCGGTTCGATGACGATATAGGCTTCGAAATAGAGCACGCGCTCGAGCTGCTTGAGCTGCATGTCGAGCAACAGGCCGATGCGCGACGGCAGCGACTTGAGGAACCAGATGTGCGCGACCGGGGCGGCGAGCTCGATATGGCCCATCCGCTCGCGGCGAACCTTCGAGACGGTGACCTCGACGCCGCACTTCTCGCAGACGATGCCCTTGTACTTCATGCGCTTGTACTTGCCGCACAGGCACTCGTAATCCTTGATCGGCCCGAAGATGCGCGCGCAGAACAGGCCGTCACGCTCGGGCTTGAACGTGCGATAGTTGATGGTTTCCGGCTTCTTGATCTCGCCGAACGACCACGAGCGGATACGGTCCGGGGACGCGATGCCGATCTGGATCTGGTCGAAGGTCTCCGGCTTGGCCACCGGGTTCGCGAAGTTGGTCAGTTCGTTCATTTCTGTTTCCTCATGGGAGGACAAATCTCTGGGCGGGGGAGGGAAGGGAGCATCGGTTTTGTAAACCGACGCTCCCCGGTTCCCTTATTCCGCCGCGATCTGGACGCCGTCGCTGTCGAAGCCCGGTTCGTCGGTCTTGAGTTCGACGTTGAGGCCCAGCGAGCGCATTTCCTTGACGAGCACGTTGAAGCTCTCCGGGATGCCGGCCTCGAAGGTGTCGTCGCCCTTGACGATCGCTTCGTAGACCTTGGTGCGGCCGACCACGTCGTCGGACTTCACCGTCAGCATCTCCTGCAGGGTATAGGCTGCGCCATATGCCTGCAGAGCCCAGACTTCCATCTCGCCGAAGCGCTGGCCGCCGAACTGCGCCTTACCACCCAGCGGCTGCTGCGTGACGAGGCTGTACGGCCCGATCGAACGCGCGTGGATCTTGTCGTCCACGAGATGGTGAAGCTTGAGCATATAGATGATGCCCACAGTCACCTTGCGATCGAACGTGTCGCCGGTGCGACCGTCGTACAGCGTCGACTGGCCCGACGTATCGAGACCCGCCAGCGCCAGCATCTCGGAGACGTCCGCCTCGCGGGCGCCATCGAACACCGGGGTCGCCATCGGCACGCCCGGCTTCAAATTGGTCGCCAGCTCGATGATCTGGTCCGACGTGCGCGCCTCGATCTCGGCGACATAGTGATCGCCGTAAACTTCCTTGAGGCGCGTCTTGACTGCATCGGGCATCTGCCCGCCGACCGCGTCGGGATTGGCATGACGCCAATCTTCGAGCGCGACGCCGATCTGCTGGCCGAGCTGACGCGCGGCCCAGCCGAGATGGGTCTCGAAGATCTGACCGACGTTCATGCGCGAAGGCACGCCCAGCGGGTTGAGCACGAGGTCGACCGGCGTTCCATCGGCGAGGAACGGCATGTCCTCCGCCGGCAGGATGCGCGAGATGACGCCCTTGTTTCCGTGACGGCCGGCCATCTTGTCGCCCGGCTGCAGCTTGCGCTTCACCGCCACGAAGACCTTGACCATCTTGAGCACGCCAGGCGGCAGCTCGTCACCACGCTCGAGCTTCTCGCGGCGATCCTCGAACTTGTCCTTGATGCGCTTCACGGCCTCGTCATACTGGCCCTTCACCGCTTCGAGGTTCGCCTGCATGGCGTCGTCCTGCACCGAGAACCTCCACCATTCGTGGCGGTCGACCGAGTCGAGCAGGTCGGCGTCGATCGTCGCACCCTTGCGGAGGCCCTTCGGCGTCGCAGTCGCGACCTGACCGATCAGCATTTCCTTCAGGCGCGACCAGGTCGCACGGTTGAGGATGTTGCGCTCGTCGTCCGAGTCCTTCTTGAGGCGCTCGATCTCTTCGCGTTCGATCGCCAGCGCGCGCTCGTCCTTGTCGATGCCGTGGCGATTGAAGACGCGAACGTCGACGATCGTGCCGGCAACGCCCGGGGGCAGGCGCAGCGAGGTGTCGCGCACGTCCGAGGCCTTTTCGCCGAAGATGGCGCGCAGAAGCTTCTCTTCCGGCGTCATCGGGCTCTCGCCCTTCGGCGTGATCTTGCCGACGAGGATGTCGCCCGGCTCGACCTCTGCACCGATGTACACGATGCCGGCTTCGTCGAGGTTGCGGAGAGCTTCCTCGCCGACGTTCGGGATGTCGCGCGTGATGTCCTCGGGCCCGAGCTTGGTGTCGCGGGCCATCACTTCGAACTCGTCGATATGGATCGACGTGAACACGTCGTCCTTGACGATCCGCTCGGAGATGAGGATCGAATCCTCGTAGTTGTAGCCGTTCCACGGCATGAACGCGACGAGCGCGTTGCGGCCGAGCGCGAGCTCGCCGAACTCGGTCGACGGGCCGTCTGCGATGATGTCGCCGGCGTTGACCACTTCGCCCACCTTCACCAGCGGACGCTGGTTGATGCAGGTCGACTGGTTCGAGCGCTGGAACTTCATCAGCGTGTAGATGTCGACGCCGCTCTGGGTGGCTTCGACATCACCCGATGCGCGGATGACGATACGCGTCGCATCGACCTGATCGACGATGCCCGAACGGCGTGCGCCGATCGCGGCACCTGAATCGCGGGCGACGGTCTCTTCCATGCCGGTGCCGACGAAAGGCGCTTCCGCCTTCACCAGCGGAACGGCCTGGCGCTGCATGTTCGAGCCCATCAGCGCGCGGTTGGCGTCATCGTTTTCCAGGAACGGAATGAGCGATGCGGCGACCGAGACGAGCTGCTTGGGGCTGACGTCCATCAGCGTGATCTGCTCGGGCAACGCCATCAGGAATTCGCCTGCCTGACGTGACGAGACCAGTTCCTCGGTGAAGCGGCTCTCCTCGTCGAGCTCGGCCGAAGCCTGCGCGATCGTGTGCTTGGCCTCTTCCATCGCCGACAGATAGACGACGTCGTTGGTCACCTTGCCGTCGATGATGCGACGATAGGGCGTCTCGATGAAGCCGTATTTGTTCACGCGGCTGAACGACGCGAGGCTGTTGATCAGACCGATGTTCGGGCCTTCCGGCGTTTCGATCGGGCAGATGCGGCCATAATGCGTCGGATGCACGTCGCGGACTTCGAAGCCCGCACGTTCGCGGGTGAGACCACCCGGCCCGAGCGCCGAAACGCGACGCTTGTGCGTCACTTCGGAAAGCGGGTTGGTCTGATCCATGAACTGCGAGAGCTGCGACGAGCCGAAGAACTCGCGCACCGCGGCGACCGCGGGCTTGGCGTTGATCAGGTCGTTCGGCATCACCGTCGACACGTCGACCGAGGACATCCGCTCCTTAACGGCGCGCTCCATGCGGAGCAGGCCGACGCGATACTGGTTCTCGAGCAATTCGCCCACCGAACGCACGCGACGATTGCCGAGATTGTCGATGTCGTCGACTTCGCCCTTGCCGTCCTTGAGGTCGACGAGGGTCTTGACCACCGCGAGGATGTCCTCGGTGCGCAGCGTCGTGACGGTGTCCTCGGCGTCGAGATCGAGGCGCATGTTGAGCTTGACCCGGCCGACGGCCGAGAGGTCGTAGCGCTCGGGATCGAAGAACAGGCCGCTGAACAGCGATTCCGCGGTCTCGAGCGTCGGCGGCTCGCCGGGGCGCATGACGCGGTAGATGTCCGACAGCGCCTGCTCGCGCTCTTCGGCCTTGTCGACCTTGAGCGTGTTGCGGATCCACGGACCGGTCGAGATGTGATCGATGTCGAGCAGCTCGAGCTTTTCGATGCCTGCCTTGTCGAGCAGTTCGAGATTCTCGGCCGACACTTCGTCGCCGGCCTCGATGTAAATCTCGCCGGTCGACTCGTTGATCAGATCGAACGCGCTGTAGCGGCCGAAGATTTCCTCGGTCGGGATCAGCAACGTCTCGAGACCGTCCTTGGCGGCCTTGTTCGCGGCGCGCGGGCTGATCTTCTGCCCGGCGGGGAACACGATCTCGCCCGACTTGGCGTCGACGATGTCGAACATCGGCTTGGCGCCGCGCCAGTTGATCGGATCGAACGGGATCTGCCAGCCGCCCGGACCGCGGACATAGGTCACGCGGTTGTAGAAGTAATTGAGGATGTCCTCGCTGTTCATGTTCAGCGCGTAGAGCAACGTCGTCACCGGCAGCTTGCGCTTACGGTCGATACGGACGTTGACGATGTCCTTGGCGTCGAACTCGAAATCGAGCCACGAACCGCGATACGGGATCACGCGGGCGGCGAAGAGATACTTGCCGCTGGCGTGGGTCTTGCCGCGATCGTGATCGAACAGCACGCCCGGCGAACGGTGCATCTGCGAGACGATCACGCGCTCGGTGCCGTTGATGAAGAAGGTGCCGTTGCCCGTCATCAGGGGCATGTCGCCCATATAGACGTCCTGCTCCTTGATATCGAGCACCGAACGGGCTTCCGTATCGGGATCCACCTCGAACACGATCAGGCGCAAGGTAACGCGCATCGGCGCCGCATAGGTGATGCCGCGCTGACGGCATTCCTCGACGTCGAACTTGGGCTGCTCGAGCTCGTAATTGACGAAATCGAGTTCGGCGGTGCCGGCGAAGTCGCGGATCGGGAAGACCGAGCGCAGGGTCTTTTCGAGGCCCGAGACATAGCCGATCGAGGGATCGCTGCGCAGGAACTGCTCGTAGGATTCGCGCTGAACCTCGATCAGGTTCGGCATCTGGACCACTTCGTGGATGTTGCCGAACACCTTGCGGATGCGGCGCTTCATCGTGCCGCCCGAGCCCGGGCGCTGTGCGCCGTCTTCGATCGCTTTGGTAGCCATGGGTGTTTTGTGCCTCGTCAGCCGTAATTTCGGTGCCCCTTTCCGGGCCGGGACGTGCGAAAGGACGCGAAAAGGCTGCACGACTCCCTGTGCGGGTTTCGGCAGCTTTCAGCGTCCTATGAACTCCACAACGCCAATTCGCACGATGCACTGCGCGACTGCGCATCATTTCCCGGTGCTGTGGTGTGAGAGCGATATAGGTGGCGAGGGCGCGCGTGTCAAACCGGGGCAGGGAACCTTTTTCGCGCTCGCAAGTGCGGGGATCCACTTGCTGAACCTTGAATTAATCCGGTTGTTCGTCGCGGATCGGCAACGGCTGGGCGCACCTGACGGGGCGAGTTGCGGGTTCCACTCGTTTAACCTGCGATATGATGAAGAAGCACCTCGTCCGCCCCCGCGCCGCACTGTTGATCGGTGCCGCGCTCCTTGCCACCCCGGCTTTCGCGCAGGAGGCGTCGACGCAGACCGTCACGCCACCACCGATTGCGGTCACGCCCGCTCAGGCGCCAGCGTCCGCACCGCGCATCGAGATGGCGCCGTCGGCGCCGATCGTGCAGCCCGCGCCGCCGCCCGGACCCCGCCCCGATACGGTGACCGAAGCCGCCCCGCGAGCCGAGCGCGCCGAACGATCGGCCACCCGCACCACGCAGAGTCGCCAGACCGTGCGGCAGACGACGCGTGCCGCAGCACCGGTCCGCGAGGCGGCACCGGCACCGGCACCGGCACCGGCAGCCACGCCAGTAGCCCAGTCGCCGGCACCCGCCGCCGAGGCGCCCGCGCCCGCGCCGATCGCCGCTGCGCCTGCGCCTGAAGCTGTGCCGCCCCCCGCCGAAACCACGACGACGCAGACCGCGACAAGCAGTGGATCCAGCTTCGCCTGGCCGTGGTTGCTGGGCGGGTTGCTGATCCTCGTCGCCGGTGCTGCCGTTCTGCTGCTGATGCGCCGCCGCTCCGACGAGACCGACACCGTCGAAGAACGAGTCTTTGAAGAGCCGGTCGCGCCGCGCGCTTATGAGGCGCCGATTGCGCCTGTCACCGCCGCGCCGATTATCGAGCCGCGTCGCGAGCCCGAGCTGAGCCCGTTCATGGCGGCGACCGCTGCCGCCACCATTGCCCCTGCGGCGATCCCGTCGCCAGCGAACGAACTCGCCGAGGCGCATGTCGAGGCAGAAGTGACCGAGGCTGAGAGCGAGGACCTTGCCGGTGTGACCGATGCCCCCGCGCCGGTCGCCAATCGCCCATGGCTGGAATTCGGCCTGCGTCCGGTCCGCGCCGGCACCAGCGAGGAAGAGGCGCTGGTCGATGTCGAGCTGACCGTCGGCAATTCGGGGGACGTGTCCGCGCGCAACGTCCGGATCTCTACCTTCATGCTCGCCGACGCCGAAGGAAGCGAGATGGACAACCTGTTGGCCGGGCGCGCCGCGGATACCGCGGTTCCGCCGGTGACGATCGAGCCGGGCGACGGCACGCGCATCGACGCGCACCTCGCGGTGCCCAAGGGCGAGATGGGTCGCGTGTTCAACCCGGTCGTCATCGCCGAGGCGCGCTACACGCTCGCCGACGGCAGCGAGGGCCGCACCTCCGCGGCGTTCAAGATCGGCCGCCCGAGCCCGGTGAACGACGGCGTCGGCCCGATCGGCGCGACCCGGCCGCACATGGTCGAGGATGTCGAGGCAGAGCTGCTCGGGGCACCCGAACACGCCTGACCTACTCCCGCACCCTTTGGGAGCGGGAAGGGGCCTGCTCGCGAAGCGCGTAGGAAGGGTGAGGGTCAACGGTACGCTGCCGGTCGACCCTCACCCTTCCGCCGCTTTCAGCGGCTCCCTCCCTCTCCCGACGGGAGAGGGAATTTCCTTTCATGTGTTACTATTCCGGGTCTATCGACGGCGCTTCCACACAGGGAGCCACGGTCGTCCATGAACAAGCTGCTCACCGCGTTTCTCGCGGGTACCGCAATCCTCGCATCGCCCGCGCTGGCGCAGCAAGCAGAGCCGTTCAACGACATTCCGGCGAAATTCTCGCCCCCGACGCAGGCTTCGGACTTCATCAAGCGCGAAGTGATGATCCCGATGCGCGACGGCGTGAAGCTCTATACCGTCATCGTCATCCCGAAGGGCGCGAAGAACGCGCCGATCCTGTTCACCCGCACCCCCTATAACGCCGCCGGCCGCGTCAAGCGCACCGACAGCACCACGATGCTCAACGCGCTGCCCGAAGGCGACGAGGTGTTCGTGCGCGACGGCTATATCCGGGTGTTCCAGGACATTCGCGGCAAATACGGTTCGGAGGGCGACTATGTCATCACCCGGCCGCCGGTCGGCCCGCTCAACCCGACCAAGGTGGATCACACCACCGATGCGTGGGATTCGATCGACTGGCTGGTCAAGAACACCCCCGAGAGCAACGGCAAGGTCGGCATGCTCGGCTCGTCCTATGAGGGCTTCACTGTGGTGATGGCGCTGCTCAATCCGCACCCGGCGCTCAAGGTCACCGCGCCCGAGAGCCCGATGATCGACGGCTGGATGGGCGACGACTGGTTCCATTACGGCGCCTTCCGCCTCGCCAATATCGGCTGGATCGGCGCGCAGACCGGCTACAAGGGCGACGGGAAGGCGCCCAACCGCCCCGAATGGGACGATTACGATACGTTCCGCCGGATCGGCTCGGCCGGCGATTGGGCGAAGCAGTTCGGCTACGACCAATTGCCGGCGTGGAACAAGATGAGCCAGCACGTCGCCTATGACGCATTCTGGCAGGGCCAGGCGCTCGACAAATTGCTGGCGAAGAACCCGTCGAACGTGCCGACGCTCTGGGAGCAGGGCATCTGGGATCACGAGGACATGTACGGCGCGATCACGACCTTCGAGGCGATGCAGAAGACGAGCCAGGCCGACAAGAACTTCCTGCTGATGGGGCCGTGGCGCCATTCGGGGTTCAACTATAACGGTTCGAAGCTCGGCCAGCTCGAATTCGAGGGCGACACCGCGCTCCAGGCGCGGCGCGATATCCTGCTGCCGTTCTTCAATGCGTATCTCAAGGACGGCGCGCCGGCGTTCACCCCGGCAAAAGCGAGCTTCTACAATACCGGCGAGAATCGCTGGGAGTATCTCAACAAATGGCCACTCGCCTGCGAGACCGGTTGCGACGCCAAGCTTACCCCCATTTATCTCAAGCCTGCCGAAGGCCTCGGCTTCGAAAAGCCGGGGCAGGGGTCGGACTCCTATGTCTCCGATCCGGCCAAGCCGGTCCCACATCTGCCGCGGCCGGTGAATTTCAGCGACGGGCGCTGGTCGACCTATCTCGTCACCGATCAGCGCTTCGTCGATGGCCGCACCGACGTCCTGACCTACGTCACCGACCCGCTGACCGTGCCGGTCCGCGTCTCGGGTGCGCCGCTGGCGGATATCTTCGCGAAGACGACGGGCACCGATGGCGACTTCGTCGTCAAGGTGATCGACGTCTATCCGGACGAGATGGCGACGAAGAAGGAGATGGGCGGGTTCCAGCTGCCGATCGCGATGGACATCTTCCGCGGTCGATACCGCAATTCCTTCTCAAAGCCCGAGCCGATCCCCGCGAACAAGGTCCAGCAATACAAGTTTCGTCTGCCGACGGTGAACCATGTCTTCCAGCCCGGGCATCGGATCATGGTCCAGATCCAGTCGAGCCTGTTCCCGGTCTATGATCGCAACCCGCAGAAATATGTCGACAACATCTTCTTCGCCAAGAAGTCGGACTATCAGAAGGCGACCGTGTCGATCGTCTATGGCGGGGTGCAGGCGAGTTCGGTGCTGTTGCCGGTGGTGCCGCTCGATCAGTCGGCGGTGATGGCGAAGTAGTCGCAAGGCCCGACTTGCCGAGACCCTTGCCCAGCGATAGGCTTCTGATGGGCAAGGGGGGCATATGTTCAGGTTTATTTTGGCGCTGGTGCTGGCGATTGCGCCGTCATCGGCATTCGCGGCATGGCACGTGGCAACGTCGCAGCACTTCACGGTCTATGCGGCCGGCAGCCAGAGCGCGGCTCGCGACGCCGCGATCCGGCTCGAGAAATTCCACGTCGCCTTGCGCTATCTGTCGGGCGCGACCGCGCCTTCGACCCCGATCCGGGTGACGGTATTCCTCGTCGCCGACATGGATGCGGTGCAGGAAGTCAGGCCCTTCGGGGGGGAGGCGTCGCCGGCTTCTACGATACCACCCTGCGCGGTCCGTACACGGTCATGACGCGGACCAAGATTCGCGGCAGCAAGGGGTCGCGCGGCGAAGTCTATATCGCCGATATGGAGCCGCAGCAGATCCTGTTCCATGAACTCACCCACCACTTCATGCACCAGTATTTCCCGGCGGCGTACCCTGTCTGGTATTCCGAGGGGTTCGCCGAATATATGGGATCGATCGAAATCGATGCGAGCGACACCGTCGTGGTCGGTAACCGTCTCGAGTCCCGATATCCTGCCTTGTGGTACAATCAATGGATTCATATGCGGCAATTGCTTGCCGCGAAAAGCTACAGTGACGTCAAATCTAACCTTGGTCTGCTCTATTCAGAGGGCTGGCTGCTCGTTCACTATCTCAGCAACGCCGGAGTGCGGCGCGGGCAATTGCAGAAATATCTCGCCAGCGTGAACAAAGGCGTCGCGTTCGAAAAGGCCGCGCAGGGCGCCTTCGGAGACCTCGACAAGCTCAACGAAGAGCTGCGCACCTACTCGGTGAAGTTCAAGCTCAACGCGCTCGCGCTGCCCTTCAAGAAGCTCGACTCCGGCTCAATCACCACGCGCAAGGTGCGCCCCGCGGAAGAGGCGATGCTGTCGTTCGACATGAGGCTGTATGCCGGCGTGCCCGCGCGCGAGGCCGCCGCCTTTGCCGACAAGGTCGTAGACGCGGCGAGGGACCATCCGTCGGATGCCTACGCGCTGCGGCTCGCCTTCGAGGCGCAGCGCCTTGCCGGGCGCGACGAACAGGCGGCGGAATTCGCCGCTCGCTGGCTCCAGGCCGCCCCGGACGACGGTTTAGCGATTGCTGCCAAGGCGGATATGCTGACCGACCGGCTCGCCGCCTCGGGCAACAAGGAACCCGCGGCCTGGACCGCTGCGCGCACGCTTTATGGCGAGGCCGCAAAGAAAACTCCCGACGATCCGCGCATCCTCCAGGGCTTCTACAACAGCTTCGTCAAAGCCGGACGTCTGCCGCCAGAACCGGCGCAGAACGCGCTCTACCGCGCGTTCGAGCTGATGCCCCAGCACGATGATCTGCGGATGCAACTCGCCGCCGATTTCGAGGCGCGCGGAATGATCGACGAGGCGATCGCAATCATTCGCCCCGCCGCGTTCCTCGCGATTGATCCCACCGAGCTGAGCGAAGCCAGGCAAAAGCAGCGCGCGGCCGACAAGGTGAAATACAGGATCGCAGGCGTGACCGACGGCGAGACAGCGCGCGAGATGTTCAACCGGCTCGAAGCGCGAAAGGCGAAGGCTGCCCAATAGACGGCTGCCCAATAAGCGCGTCACCGTACCGGTTCGAAATGATCGGTCGAGCGTGCTCGCCGGCTGGCGTGTCGCCGCGTCTGGCACCGGGATGACGAGCGCCTGCCCTTGGGGAAACGGGATCGCGCGTCCGGTCCTGACATGCGTCAAGCGCGCTTCCCACCCTATCGGCGTGATGCTACGCCAACACACATCCCGATTCTTTCGAAGAGGTTCTCCGGCATGAAGAAATGGAGCCTCGCGCTCGCGCTCGCCGCCACGGCCCTGTCGGTGCCCGCGCTTGCCCAGCCGGCCCCGGCGACGGCGCAGAAACTGCACGTCGACATGCAGTATTTCACCCTGCCCAACGGCCTCAAGGTCGTGCTGGCGAAGGATCAGATCGCGCCCACGGTGACGATCGCGGTCTATTACGGCATCGGCTTCCGCGTCGAGCCGCGCGAGCGCACCGGTTTCGCCCACCTGTTCGAGCATCTGATGTTCCAGGGATCGAAGCACGCCCCCAAAGGCGTGTTCGACAAGACGGTGACCAATTCGGGCGGGATCAACAACGGCTCGACCCGCTTCGACTTCACCAATTACTACGAGGTGCTGCCGTCGAGCGCGCTCGATCGGATGCTGTGGCTCGAGGCCGATCGCATGGCCAATCCGGTGATCGACCAGACCGTGCTCGAGAACCAGCAGGGCGTCGTCGGCAACGAAGTCAAGGTCAACGTCCTTAACCAGCCCTACAGCACGTGGCCTTGGATCGACCTGCCGATGCTGGCCAACACCAATTGGTACAACAGCCACAATTTCTACGGCGATCTGAAGGAGATCGAGGCGGCGACTGTCCCCGACGCCAAATCCTTTTTCGACGCCTTTTATCGCCCCAGCAACGCGGTGATGGTGATCGCCGGCGACCTCGATTACGCGGCGACCCGCGCGACGATCGAGAAATATTTCGGGCCAATCCCGAAAAAGCCGGCGGTGGTCCAGCCCGACATCTCCGAGCCGCGTCAGACTGCCGAGAAGTTCAAGAGCCGCGTCGATGCGCTCGCCCCCAAGCCGGGTTATGCCGCGGGCTATCACGTGCCGGGTCGGGGCACCCCGGAATGGTATGCGATGGGGCTGATCGACCAGATCCTGCTCCAGGGCGACGACAGCCGGCTCTACACCAGGCTGGTCCAGCAGACCGGCATTGCCGGCGAGATCAGCGGCGGGATCAATGGCGATCTCGGCAACATGTTCAATTATCGCGGGCCGATGCTGTGGAGCTTCAGTTTCACGCACGATCCGACGCATACGCCCGCGCAGATCACCAAAGCCGTGGACGACGTGATCGAGGCGCTGCGCAGCACGCCCGTCTCGGCCGCCGAGCTCGCCCGCGCCAAGACCAAGATGCGATCGGACCTGTATGGCGAGATCGACGGCGGGGGCCGCGTCGGGCTGGTCGATCTGCTCGCGGTCCACGCGCTGTTCGACGATGATCCGCAAGCGATCAACCGCATCGAGGACGGCTTCGCCAAGGTGACTCCGGCGTTGATCCAGAAGACCGCGCAGGAATATCTGCGCAAGACCAATCGCTCGGTCTACGTGATCGAGCCGGGTGCCGCCGCCAAGGGCACCGCTGCACAGGGAGGCAAGTGATGAAGCGCGCGCTGCTCGCACACCTGCTGGCGTTTGCCGTCGTCACTCCGGCGCTCGCGCAGGATTTTCCGCCGCCGCCGCCGGTCGGCGAGCCCAAGCCGTTCAAGCTGCCCGCGACCGAGAGCTTCACTTTGCCCAACGGCATGCAGGTGACCTTGGTCCCTTATGGCATCGCGCCCAAGGCAGTGGTGTCGCTGCGCGTCCGCGCGGGCAATGTCAGCGAAGGCGAGACGACATGGCTCGCTGACCTGACCGCCGCGACGATGAAGGAAGGGGCAGCGGGGCGCAGCGCCGGCCAGCTGGCCACCGCTGCTGCCGACATGGGCGGCGACCTTGGCGTTAGCGCGGGCCAGCAGACCACCCAGATCACGATGAACATCCTGTCCGAATTCGCGCCCGCCGCGGTGGCGCTGATCGGTGATGTGGCGATCCGCCCCGATCTGCCGCCAGGCGAGCTCGCCCGGGTCAAGGCAAATCTCGGCCGCCAGCTCAGCGTCGGGCTGTCACAGCCGGGCACGCTCGCCGATATCGCGCTGGCGCGGACGATCTACGGCCCGAACCATCCTTATGGCCGCGTCGTGCCGAGCCAGGCGCAGCTCGCCGGTTATACGATCGACCAGGTCAAGGGCTTCCACCGTGATCAGTTCGGGGCGAAGCGCGCGCATCTCTACGTCGCCGGCAAGTTCGATGCCGCCGCGGTCAAGGCGGCGATCACCCGGACATTCGGCGGTTGGGCCGCCGGCCCCGAGCCGCTCACGCTCGCCGCGCCGCATCAGCCTGGGCCGCGCGTGATCCTGATTGACCGTCCCGATGCGCCGCAGACCACCTTGCGGCTGTCGTTCGACGCCGCCGTCGCCGGCAGCGCGGCCGACATTCCGCAGCGAGTGACCAATTCGCTGCTCGGCGGCGCGTTCAGCTCGCGCATCACCACCAACATCCGCGAGACCAAAGGCTATACCTATTCCCCGGGCTCGGGGGTGGCATTCAATCCCGGCGACGCGTTGTGGACCTTCGATGCCGACGTGACGACCAACGTCACCGGCGCGGCGCTGACCGAAGTGTTCAAGGAGATCCGCCGGATGCAGAACGAGCCGGCGCCGATCGAGGAGTCGAAGGGCATCCGCACCTATATGGCGGGGCTGTTCGCGATTTCGAACTCGACCTCGCCGTCGCTGGTCAACACGCTGGCGACGCGGGACCTGCTGGGTCTCCCCGCCGACTGGACCGATCGCTATGTGCCGGCAGTGCTAGCGGTGAGCCCCGAGGCGATGCAGGCCTCGGCCAAAGCGAGCTATCCGCTGGAGAAGCTGGTTCTGGTGGCGGTCGGCGATCTCAAGACCGTCGAGCCCCAGCTCAAGGCGCTCCCCGAGCTGGCCAACGTGCCGTTCCAGCGGGTGTCTGTTCCCTAGGTGGCGCCACTGGCGGGCGGAGGGCGAGGCGCAGGCCTGATGCGAACCCTGTCTCCGGCGGGATGGTTCGGGTTCGCGGCAACCTCGCTCTGCGCCACGGTGCTGGCATTCTTCTGGCCGGGCGTCGCGCACTATGACAGCGTGGCGCAATATCAGCAGGTCGTGTCGGGCGCCTATTATGACTGGCACCCGCCGGCGATGGCGCGGCTCTGGACGGTCTTCTATCGACTGGGCTGGACGGGGCAGGCGCCGATGTTCGCGCTGCAGACCCTGTTCTACTGGATCGGCCTGGGCCTGGTCGCGGCGGCACTTGCCCGCAGCGGCGCGCGGAAGGCGGCCTTAGGCGTATTCGCGCTCGGGTTGTGGCCGCCGCTGCTCGGCTGGCAGGCGCTGGTGGTCAAGGACGGCCAGATGGCGGCCGCGTTGCTCTGCGCAACCGGGCTGGTCGCGTGGAAGCGGTTGCAGGGGAGGCCGCTCGGCTGGTCCGGGACGGCGGCGCTCGTCCTGTTGCTCGGCTATGCGGCGCTCGTCCGCTCAAACGCGATCTTTGCCGTGGCTCCGCTCGCGGTGGGGCTGTTCGCGCCATGGCGATGGCGTGACTGGCGCCGGCGGTTCGTGCTGATTGGCGCCACGACACTCGCTGTGCTCGCGCTTTCCCCGATGATCAATCACGGCCTGTTCGGGGCAGAGCCGAGCGACGTCGAGGCGACCCAGCCACTCTTCGATATCGCCGGCATCGCCCATCGTGCCGGTCCCGAGGCGGTGCCGCTGCTCCCGACGACGACGTGGCGCCGGATCGAGGCCAAGCGCTGCCATTCGTCGGTGCTGTGGGACATATTCTCGATCGGCAAACGCTGCGACTTCATCCAGCGCGGTCTCGCCGGCCGCCCGCGCCGGGAGATATTCTCGGCGTGGGCGCGCGCGATCGGCGAACATCCGGGGTCCTATCTTTCGCACCGGTTCGCGCATTGGAACGCCACGACACGCTGGTTCGTCCCGTGGCACTTTCCGCAGGCAGTGCCGCAGGCGCAATCCTTGCCAAACCGACTCGCGCTCGGTTCGCCGGGACGGCAATTGGTGGTCTATAACCGCTTTGCCGGCTGGCTGGCCAACAGCCCAGCCGGCGCTCCGATTCTCGCGCTGGGTGTGGCCCTGGCAGTGCTTGCGCTGGCGCGGCCGGCCCAAAGTGCCGCGCACGGGCTGGCAGTGCCGCTGGCATTGTCGGCGACGGCGATGGAGCTGAGCTTCCTCTTCGTCAGCATCGCGAGCGATTGGCGCTACCATCTCTGGTCGATGCTCGCGGCGTGGCTGTCGGCGATCCTGCTCGTCACCGAACCGTTGCCGAAGCGCCGCGCGTGGATCGCACTGGCGGGGCTGGCATTGATCGCGCTCAGTGCGCTCGCGGCGCGGCTAATGCTGCCGCAGATCGGCGACGATTATCAGGCCCTGATCCGTTGAGAAATGCTTCACCTGCGGTGGATGGCCGCTAAAAGGCGGCGCGTGCAGCTGTAATTCACGTTGGAGGCAGTAGAGAGATAGTGGTGAAGCGCGGGAAACATCGGATCGGCGGTTTGTTCGGCATCGCCGTGGTGGCGGGGACGGCCGGCGCTGCGCATGCGCAGCAGACCACGCCGACTCCGGTTCCCCTGCCGTCGCAGGCGCGCCCGAGCACCACGCTGCCCAATGTGGCGCCCGAGCGCTTCACCTTGGCGCCCCCCGCGGCAACGCCCACGCCGAGCCCTGTCGTCGCGCCGCCGCCGATAGCGGTCCCGATCCCCACCGCGACGGCGACGCCGCGGGCGACGGCTCCAGCCCGTTCGACGCCGGCTTCATCGACAACGAGAGCTTCGTTGGGCCAGCCTGCACCGGCCCCCGTGGCGACGCCGACTCCGGCGACGGTGCCCAGCCCGGTCGCCACCGCTGCCGCGATCCCGCCAGTCGCGGCACCGTCACCCCAGCCCTTGCCCGAAGCGGTGACGTCGTCGCCGCCGGGCATCCCGGGCTGGCTATGGGCACTGGTCGGCGCCGGCGCCACCGCGCTGGCCTTTGGCGGCATCTGGATGTTGCGGCGCCGACGCCGTGCCGTGGAGGATGCGGAGCCATACGAAGCTCCCGCCGCTGCGCCGCTGCCTGTTCCAGCTCCCGCTATGCCTGCGCGCCCGGTTGCGCCGCCGCCCGGTATCTCGCCCCCGCCGCCGCCCGCGGCGCCCTCCGGCGAGCCCTTCGAAATTCTGCTTCACCCCGGCCGCATCGAAGTCACCGAGCGCGAGGTGGTGCTCGATTTCGAACTGCTGGTCGGTAACTCCCAGTCCTCCGCCGCCGAGAATATCCGCGTGCTGATGGCGATGATGAGCGCCAATCCCGATCAGGATCGCAACATCGCCGGCTATCACGCCAATCCGTTGGCCGATTCGGCCGGCACCCCGTTCGATCTCGCCGCCGGCGCGGGCGGGCGGATGCCGGTGCGGCTCGCGCTCCCGCGCGAACTGATCCATGTCGTCCAGGTCCATGGCCGGCCGATGTTCGTGCCGATGGTGATGGTCGAACTCAAATGGCGCGCGGGGATCAGCATCCGCCGCTTCGGCATGGATTTCATGATCGGCACGCCGGGGCAGGGCGGCAAGCTCGGCCCGATCTGGCTGGATCGCAACCAGCAGGCGAGCCAACTGAGCGCGACGCGCTACCTCCCGCGTCAGGCGGTCGCAGCCTGAGCCGCTGGCGGCTCAGTGCCGCAGCTTGTGGATCTGATGCAGAGCCAAGGCGATAGCCCCGCCGATCACGAGCCCGAACACGCCTGAGGCGGCCGCGGTGACCAGCCAGCCGGTGAAGCCGCCCAGCGCGCCGCTGGCATGGGTCACCGCTTCGGCGGCATGGTGGATCGAGCCTGCGGGCTCGTGGACGCCGAGCACGTCGAGCCCGTGGACGAGGATACCGCCGCCGACCCAGATCATCGCCGCGGTGCCGACGATCGACAGCGTCTCCATCAGCACCGGCATGCCGCGCACCAGACCGCGGCCGATCGCGCGGGTCGTGGCGGCGCGACGCTCGGCGAGGTGGAGCCCGATATCGTCCATCTTCACGATCAGACCGACCACGCCATAGACGCCGATCGTGATGCCGATTCCGACAACCGCAAGGATCACGCCCTGGTGGACGATCGACGATTTCTCGATGTCGGCCAGCGCGATCGCCATGATCTCCGCCGACAGGATCAGATCGGTGCGGATCGCACCGCTGACCTTGGATTGCTCGAGATGCGCCGCCTCCATCGGCGCTTCCTCGACTTCTTCATGGCCGCCTATGCCGAGCGCCTCGAGCACCTTCTCGGCGCCCTCGAAGCACAGGAACGCGCCGCCCAGCATCAGCAGCGGCGTGATCGCCCAGGGCGCGAAGGCGCTCAGCAGCAGCGCCGCGGGCAGCAGGATGAGCAGCTTGTTGCGCAGCGATCCCATTGCGATCTTGAAGATGATCGGCAATTCGCGCTCGGGGCTGAGCCCGACGACATAGCGGGGCGTGACCGCGGTATCGTCGATCACCACGCCGATCGCCTTGCTCCCGGCCTTGCCCGCGGCGGCGCCGACATCGTCGAGCGACGCCGCGGCGAGCTTGGTGATCCCGGCGATGTCGTCGAGCAGAGCTACAAGTCCGGAGGGCATGCGAGTTCCTGTCAGGCGAGCGCGAGGCGTGCGAATCGATCCGCCCTCATCCCCGGATGCCGCCTCCGCGGCAAGGCTTGCGGGCAAGAAAGCGTTTGTCGCCCGATCCTTCGGGGCTAAATCGGACGAGGACCGGCCATCGAAACGAAGCGGACAGCGCGCCGTGGCCGCGGGCCAGCCTGCCTAGCGCAGGCGCGAAATCCGGTTGGCCGCCCCGACGACATTGAGACGCGGTTTGGCGGTACCGGGTGCCCGCCAGCGAATTTCATTGTCCGCGCCCTCGACGCGAATTGTGGAAACCTTGCCCAGATCGATCGTGATGCGATTGCTCGCTCCCATGAGCCGGAGGCTGGTGCATGCGCCGGTGATGGTCAGAACATTGCTCGCGCCCTCGATCGTGACGCTGCCCCCGTCGCAATCGAGTTCCGACGTCTCCCCCGCGCCGGTAAACTCGGTTTGCGCCTGTGCAGGCAGGGCGGCGAACACCGCCGCCGAGGCCACGATCAGAAACGCCGCCCGTTGAAAATCCCGCATTCCCTTTTCTCCACTCGTTACGCAGCCGCAAGGTTACGCATGACGTGAAGCAGGGTTCCATCGGGTCGAGCCGCGCAGCCATGCCGCAACGAAAAAGGGCGGCCCCGAGGGGCCGCCCTTTCGTTCTCTGCCGTGAAGCAGAAGAAGCTTACTTGATCTCGACGGTGCCGCCGGCTTCCTCGATCTGCTTCTTGATCTTGTCGGCCTCTTCCTTGTTGACGCCTTCCTTGATGGCCTTGGGAGCCGATTCAACGAGCGTCTTGGCTTCGGTCAGACCGAGGCCGGTGAGAGCGCGGACTTCCTTGATGACGTTGATCTTCTTGCCACCGTCGCCGGTGAGGATCACGTCGAACTCGGTCTTCTCTTCGACGGCCGCAGCCGCGGCGCCGGCGCCGCCAGCGGCAGGTGCTGCAACCGCAGCAGCGGCCGAAACGCCCCACTTCTCTTCGAGAAGCTTCGAGAGCTCGGCGGCTTCGAGAACGGTCAGCTCGGAAAGCTGGTCAACAAGTGCGTTAAGGTCAGCCATGATAAACTCCAATTAAATCAGATGTGTAGGGAACAGGTCTCGAATAAGGTCCGCTTACGCGGCTTCCTTCTCCGCATATGCCGAAAGAACACGCGCGATCTGCGCGGCCGGTGCCTGGGTGAGAATGGCGAGCTTGGTCGCAGGTGCCACGATGAGCCCCACGATCTTCCCACGAAGTTCATCCAGCGACGGCAGCGTCGCGAGCGCCTTCACGCCTTCCGCATCGAGCAGCTGCGCGCCCATTGCTCCGCCGACGATTTCGAGCTTGTCGTTCGTCTTGGAGAATTCCACCGCGATCTTGGCCGCAGCCACGGGATCGGCGGAGGTGGCGAGCGCCGTCGGACCCGTGAGCAGGTCCGCGAGCACCGCATAATCGGTGCCCTCTGCGGCAATCTTGGCAAGCTTGTTCTTCGAGACCTTGTAGCTCGCACCGGCTGCGCGCATCTTGTTGCGGAGGTCCGTCGATTGCTTGACGGTCATCCCGAGATTGCGGGTGACAACCACCACGCCGACCTCGTTGAAGGTGCGATTCAGCTCGGCAACGGCATCAGCCTTCTGGGAACGATCCATGCCGGTCTCCTCGTTATGAAGCACCCAATCGGGGGCTCCGGTTACAAATTGTCCGAGGGGCACGATCGTCGCGGCCAGGGGCTTCCCCGGCGTGACCCGAACGCTCCGCGCAAGGCGGGCCGTGTCGGTAAAAAATCTGTCCCCGTCTTGGCGAGAAATCAAGACCGGCAAATCCCGGTCACTCGCTGTCTCGGACGGAACGCAGACGAGGCAAGCCCCATCTGCGAAGGCGCGCACATAACGAAATGCAGGGCGGAGTCAACCGGTAGGGACACTCGGCGCATCAGCGCCGGGGCTGACCGATCGACGAAACAGGGCTAGCCCGGATACCCGCCTACGTCCCGCTCGTCGTCGATCACCCGACCCTTGCCCCCGCGTACCTCGGTGACGATCCGCCGATCGACGGCGTCGCGCTGCCACGGCCGCGCGCCGGCATCGGCCAGCACCCGATCTTCGACCTCCCCGGACGGCCATGCCGGCAGGCCGGCCGGCCAGAATGGTGGACGGGGCAGGGCGATCACCCTGGGGTTCCGGTTCGAGATCATTCCCAGTGGCGCCATCGCCCGCCCATCGGCGTGGGTACACAGATTGTCGCGGGCATGGAGCTCGAGATCGCCTTGTCCCTCAAGGATCAGAAACGGCAGGTCCTTGCGCGTCGACGGACCGCCGCGCACCACATTGCCGACGATCGCCAGCCGTCCGACCGTCCACTGGTGGCCGAGCCACTCCTCTTCGTTGAGCGCATAATGCATGCAGCGATTGCCGGGATTGTAGATCAGATTGTTCACCGTCACTGCCTGCGCGCCGCCCTTGAACAACTGGTTGCGCTCGTAATTATGCGCATAGAGATTACCGGCGATCAGCACTTGCGTGACATTGTCGTGGATCAGCGACCCCTTGGAATGCTCGCCCTTGGCGTGGCTCGAATGCGACAGGCCCTCGGCGACGATGTTGTTGGTGAAGCTGATCCGCCGCGAGGTGTGCTGGCGCCAGGCTTCCACAGTGTCGCCGCCGGCGAAGCGCGGACCCGAGGCGGAGAGATTCTCGTCGGTCGCCCAGGCGAACGAGCAATGATCGACGATCACGTCGTGCGCGGCGCTGGTCGACAGCCCGTCGACTTCCCAGCCGCTTTTGGACGGCGCGCCGTCGGCCCCGGCGCGCACCCGGATATGGCGGATCACCACGTCGTGCGTCGAAATTCCGATCCCGCCGCGGATCAGCGTGATCCCCGGGGGCGGGGCGCTCTCGCCGTCGATCGTCACGAACGGCTCGCGGATCGACAGGCTGTCGCGGCGCAGGTCGATCACGCCGCCGACCGCGAAGACGATCTGCCGCGGTCCTTTCACTGCCAGCGCCGCGCGCAAACTGCCCGGCCCATCCGAGGCGAGGCTGGTCACGCGCAGCACTTGCCCGCCGGTGCCGCCCCGGGCGCTGGCCCAGCCGCTGGTCGGCGCGATCATGGGTTCCTGCGCGAGCAGCGGGGCATGCCCCGCCGCCAGCGTCGCGCCGAGGAAGCTTCGCCGGTTCAGCCGCAAATCCGCTCTCCCTTTGGCCCTGCGATCGCATGCTTAACGACATGCCGAGCTGTGCCCCTGCGGAACAGTCCAAAAACCATGCTAGCCAGCGGGCGTTTCGCCAGCAATATCGTCGCGCATGAAGACTCGACTCATGCTCCGCAGCCTGCTCCTGCTCCTCCTCGCGTCGCTGCTGATACCTGCCGATGCGGCCGCGGCCGCGGCCGTCGCACCCAAGGGCCCGATCGTCCTCGCGATCCTGACCCCCGACAGCCCGCTCGAGGAAGGCGAATATCTCTGGGAGCCCGAGCGCGCCGCCGCGGGCAAGCTCGAGATCGTCGCCGACGTCGCGCGCGACACGCTCTACGTCTATCGCGGCGGAGTCGAGATCGGCCGGACCATCCTGATCTACGGCGTGGACGAGAAGCCGACGCCGCTGGGATCCTTCCCGATCCTGCAGAAGAAGAAGGATCACATCTCCAACCTCTACAATGCGCCGATGCCCTATATGATGCGGCTGACCTGGGACGGCGTCGCGCTCCACGGCAGCGGCGATACGGTCGACAATCGCTACGCGACGCATGGCTGCATCGGACTGCCCGACGAGTTCGCCGCGTTGCTGTTCCGCGCCGCCAAGCTCGGCGATCGCGTGACGGTCACGCGCAACTGGTTGCCGCAATTCTACGGCGCCTGAGGGGGCTCAGCCCAAAGCGGCAAGCTGTTCGGGGGCGATCCCCAGCCGCCGAAGCGCGCGCGGCACCACGCCATGGCGCAGTGTCGCGGCGGCGGTGAACACCTCGACTGCCCTGAACGGCCCGCCCGACGTCTTGTTGGCAGCCATCGCCTGCAGCAGCGCCTGAGCCGAGCCCGAGGCGTTGAACAGCCCCGCAGGAACATCCTCCGGCAGTGGATCGACATCGCCGGTAGCGTCGGCATCCACGCCGATCGAAGCCAGCGCCTCGGCATATTGCCCGGCGATTGCCGCGTGCAGCGTCTCACGGCTTTGCCCGAGCGCAGCCCAGGCGCGGGCGGCGCTGCCGTCGGGCATGTCGAGCGAGGCGAGCAGGAAATGTTCGGCATCGGGCTCGGCGAGGCCTTCGGTGCGCGCCACTGCCTCGGCCGCCCGGCAAAGCGCGGCGATGCCTGCCATGTCGCGCGCGCGGCGGCGAAGTGCTTGAAACATCATTGGTCTCCCTTGGCAATGAGATGGGCCAGCCGCTTGTGCGCGGCCTGACGGGTCACCCCCAGCGCCTCGGCGACGTCCGCCCAACTCCAGTCGGCGGCGAGCGCCGCACGCACCGCGCGACGTTCGAGTCCGTCGGCAAGCCGGCGCAGCGCGAGCACCGCGGCCAAAGCGGCTTCGGGATCATCAGGGGAGGGGAGGTCGACTGGGGCCATGAGTGTCAACTAAGGTTGACGGAATGGACTGTCAACTGTGGTTGACGAAAACGCGGTGGGCAGCTCTGGTCCGCCGCTTGCCTGGCATCGTCTGCCGGTTCCAATTCTTCCCTCGCGAAGCGGGGAGGGCCACGAAAGGGGTGAGGGGGGCGTGCTGCGAGCGACGTACTGGCGGACAGGCCCCTCCGTTACGCTGCGCGTGACGCCTCCCCCGCTTCGCGAGGAGGATTTTTGCCAATTCGCTGCCGTGCCGTAGCTTCAGAAGTTTGGTTTGCGCAGCAGCCGTTCGCGCAGATCCTGCATCGCGATGCCTTGCGCTGCCGCCACCCGATCGGGCGCGCCGAGTACATTGCCGAGATGCTCGAGGATCTGGCTGGCGCGGTCGAGATTCTGGAGCACGCGCAAATGGCGCTGGAGCATCGCCGGGTCCTCGACCAATTCCTCGCCAAGGGCGTCGATCAGCCGCTGAACGTGAATGACCTCCTCGGCGACGCGCTGCTCGAGCGCTTTCGCGCTCAGGGCACCTGCCGGCGGGGGCGCAGCTTCGGCGGGCAGTGCCGCGCCCGCGCGGACTTCGCTCTGGATCGCATCGACCCGCGCCTGACCAAGTTTGCCGTGGAAGCTCGGCGGGCGCCTACCGGTGATCCACTCGTCCACCGTCGCGGCAACCGAATCGAAGTGGATGCCGCAGCGGCCGCCTTCGCGCCAGACCACCGTCGCCCCGACGGTGATCTCGGCGCGCACCAGCGTGAGCGCCGCACCGGAATTGGGGAGCGTCGCGCCGTCGAGCATCGCGCCGGTTTCGGAGAGATTGCGAATGCGCACCTGCGCTCGCGTGCCGTCGCACTCGATCGTCGCCGCCAGCATCAGATTCTTGCGCTGCGGGCGCGGCTGTTCGCCGCCGGCGGCGCCGTGCGTTCCGTCAGAATTCGAAATGGTCACAGCGTGCCTGCATCGTCCAGCCGATAGGCGGATCGACGTGCCGACGCCATTACGGAAATTTCCGCGCGGATACGAAAAGGGCCGAGGTTTCCCCCGGCCCGCTTCTTATCGGTTTGTCGCAAAATCAGACCGCGGCGATTTCCGCGGCGTCGACCTTGACGCCCGGGCCCATCGACGAGCTCAGCGCGACCTTGCGCAGATACTTGCCCTTGGCGCCGGCCGGCTTGGCCTTGATCACTGCGTCGACCAGCGCGTCGAAGTTCGCGCGCAGGTCTTCCGCCGGGAACGACACCTTGCCGATCCCCGAATGGATGATGCCCGCCTTCTCGACGCGATACTCGACCTGACCGCCCTTGGCGGCCTTGACCGCCTCGCCGACGTTCATCGTCACGGTGCCGAGCTTCGGGTTCGGCATCAGGCCCTTGGGGCCGAGCACCTTGCCGAGACGGCCGACCAGACCCATCATGTCGGGGGTGGCGATGCAGCGGTCGAAATCGATCTTGCCGCCCTGGATCGCTTCCATCAGATCCTCGGCACCCACCACGTCCGCACCGGCGGCAGTGGCTTCGTCGGCCTTGGCGCCGCGGGCGAAAACACCCACACGGACGTCCTTGCCGGTGCCCTTGGGCAGCGTGACGACGCCGCGGACCATCTGGTCGGCGTGACGCGGATCGACGCCGAGGTTGAGTGCGATTTCGACGGTCTCGTCGAACTTCGAGGTCGCGTTCGCCTTGACGATCGCGATCGCCTCATCGACGCCGTGGAGCTTGTCGGCTTCGACAGTCCAGGTCTTCTGCTTCTTGGTCAGCTTTGCCATGGTCTCAGCCCTCCACAACCTGGAGGCCCATCGCGCGAGCGGAGCCTTCAATGATCTTCGTTGCCGCCTCGATGTCGTTGGCGTTCAGGTCCTTCATCTTCGCTTCGGCAACCGCCTGGACGGCCGAGCGCTTGATGGTTCCCGCCGAAATCTTGCCCGGCTCCTTCGAGCCCGACTTCAGGTTCGCGGCCTTCTTGAGCAGATAGGTCGCGGGCGGGGTCTTGGTCTCGAACGAGAACGAACGGTCCGCATAGACGGTGATCACGGTGGGAAGGGGGGTGCCCTTTTCCGTGTCGCCGGTCTGGGCGTTGAACGCCTTGCAGAATTCCATGATGTTGACGCCGCGCTGACCCAGCGCGGGGCCGATCGGCGGAGACGGGTTTGCGGCGCCGGCGGGCACCTGCAGCTTGATATAGCCGGTAATCTTCTTTGCCATGTCACTCTCTTTCAGGGAGCCCAAGCGGGCCCCGATCAAGTTTAGCGGTTCAGACGGACGCCGAGGCGTCCTCCCGCAGGGTCTCCATTGCTATAGCTTTGGAAGGGCGCGCCCCTAACCCAAAGCACGACGAAACGCAAATGCCTTGTCCTCAACGGTGCCTGTACGTTGCGGAAAGTTGACCGGAGGCAAATAAAAAGGCCGGAGCGTTTCCGCGCCGGCCTTTCGAGAACCCTCAAGCAGGACCATATTGGACCCGCTTACTTCACCCGTTCGACATCCTCGAAACCCAGCTCCAGTGGCGTGGCGCGGCCGAAGATCGAGATCGAGACCTTGACCCGGCTCTTGTCGAAATCGAGCTCCTCGACGATCCCCGAGAAGGTCGCGAAATTGCCCGAGGTGACCTTGACCGTGTCGCCGATGTCATAGTCGACATGGACGCGCGCCTTGGGCGCCGCGGAGGCAGCCTCTTCCTTGGTGTTGAGGATGCGTGCGGCCTCGGCCTCGGTGATCGGCTGGGGCTTGCCCGACGATCCGAGGAATCCGGTCACCTTCGGCGTGTTCTTGACGAGGTGATAGACGTCGTCGTTCATCTCGAGCTTGGCGAGCACATAGCCCGGGAAGAACTTGCGCTCGGACTGGATCTTTTTGCCGCGGCGAACCTCGGTGACGGTCTCGGTCGGGACTTCGACCGCCTCGACCAGACGGTCGAGACCCAGACGGGTCGCGTCGGCGAGGATCTGGTCGCGGACCTTGCCCTCGAAGCCCGAATAGGCGTGGATGATGTACCAGCGCGCCATGCGTGTCGTATTCCTTACTGGGCCAGACGGAGGAGCGAACGGACGACGAAATCGAAGAACGAATCGACGCCGAGGAAGAAGATGCCGAGCAGAGTCGCCATGATCAGCACCATGACGCCGGTCATGATCGTCTCACGGCGGCTCGGCCACACGACCTTTGCGGTCTCGGCGCGCACCTGGCGCATGAATTCGAGGGGACTGGTCTTCGCCACCGGGGGCATCCTCGTCAAAAAAAGGTCCCTTCAGCGAGGCATGGGTCCGCCGCCGCTCCTTCCGGGGGAAGGACCGGCGTGTTCCCATCACGCTGTCGGATTGGAACGGGTATCTAGCGAGGGCAGGGGGCAAAAGCAAGCGGCGCGCTGCTGTTCAAAACGCTCTTGCCGGGAGCGAGGGGAAGTAGCCCTAAACGAAAGAGGCGCTCCGACCTGAACGGAGCGCCCCTCATCTCTCATCGGCCGCAGCGTCTCCGCTCGAGCCTAGGGGCTGTCGGGTTCGTCGTCGCCGAAGATGTTGATCACGCCGGTCACTTCGAGCAACGCCACCACCGCTACGATACCGATGATCGCGAACAGCGGGGTGCCCACGAGTTTGCTTTCCTTCTGCGCAGCCGTGCTGGTGCGCGCTTCGGCCGCGGGCGCGTTGCGCAGGCTGAGTGCAGAGGCCGAACCCGCCTGTGCCGCCGTCGTTGCCAACAGCATGGACGAAGCGGCTACGATCACCGCCAGTTTCTTGAACATATACGGTCCCCTTCAGAAGTGTTCTGATCGTCTAAAGCATTGCCACCGCGGCAAAACCGCCGACGAGCAGGATCAGGAAGCCCCAGGCGAACAAATTCAACCTTTTTTCGATGAACGCC
Source organism: Sphingomonas psychrotolerans (assembly GCF_002796605.1). Classification (NCBI taxonomy): domain Bacteria; kingdom Pseudomonadati; phylum Pseudomonadota; class Alphaproteobacteria; order Sphingomonadales; family Sphingomonadaceae; genus Sphingomonas; species Sphingomonas psychrotolerans. The sequence continues at coordinate 1,813,416 of NZ_CP024923.1, read as the reverse complement.
TGCACGGGTTCGCCGAACCGCTTGAGCAATGCGGCGATGAGGAAGAATCGCGCGGCGCGCGTAATGGTTGCAAGCAATATGAAAAGTGGAAAATTGAAGTGGAAAAGTCCGCTTGCGATGGTAACCAGCTTGAAGGGGATCGGGGTCAGGCCTTTGACCAGGATGATCGCCGCGCCATATTGATCATAGCCGTGGCGCAGCGCCTCGATCTTGCTTTCCATATGGTAGAGCTGGACCAGCCACTGGCCAACGCTCTCCATAAGATAATAGCCGATCGCATAGCCGAATATGCCGCCGAGGATCGAAGCGATCGTGCACACCGCGGCGATCCGATAAGCATGCTCGCGCCGTGCGAGCACCATGGGGAGCAGCATCACGTCGGGCGGGACGGGGAAGAAGCTGCTCTCGGCGAAGGAGACGAGCGCGAGGCTGCGCAGCGCGTGGCGATGATGCGCCATGCGCAGCACCCAGTCGTACATCGGGCGAAACATGCGGTCTCCGGAATGGTTTGGCGGTTCCTGCCGCATTCGCAGCCGCAGCGAAAGCCGCAAATGCGCCAGTCCGGGAGATGTTCGGGAGGAGCCCGATCACATCGGGCAAGGCGCGAGCGCTCAGCCCGAATAATTGAGCGCCGAGACGACCTTGGCCAGATCCGGCGTTCCCGCGGCAGTCAAAAACATGTCTCCGCCGATCTTCGCCGGCGTGGGTCCGAAATCCCGTATCAGGTGACCGCGCATGACCGGCGAGATCAATGCCTCGTCCTGGACGAACTGGGGGCGGGACATCAGCGATGCGGCATGGGCATCGTCGGCCTGCTTGTCGCCGGTGAGATCGCCGAGCCGCTCCATTACGATCGGAGAGGCCGACGGATTTCGCATCGCGTTTCCGGCGGTCAGCAGGATGCCGTACATCAGCACGATCTTCGGCATCGTGACGATATTGAAGATCATGTAGCAGGGAAGATGCCGGAGGTGTCGGTGGCGATCACGAAGACTGGCCTTCGATCGGCAATATCGAGCCGACGTAACGAACATCGGGACCGCCGAGCTCGAACCCGAGAAGCCCCGAATCGCCGAGCCGGGTCATGCCGTGTTCGTGTGCGGCATCGACCAGTTCGGCGTCGCTCGCCCCGGGTTTGGCGAGCCGCAGATTTGGCGCGGATCAGCGGCTCGGGATGCGCGCCGGTGTCGATCACCGTCGTCAGCCCGAACTGGTGCGCCACCTGTGGGCCGTGGGCGCCCTTGAGGAAGATCGCATCGACTTGCCGCGCAGCAAAGCGGCGACTTCCTGAAGCCGCTGCTCGCGCCGCTGGGCCGCGACGACGATGTCATTGTTCCCGGTGCGGGAGGAATCGTCCTCGGGATCGGGCGCGACGACTTCCTCGGTCTTGGTCTCAGGCTCGCCGCCGCTGGCCATGTCCGGGATAATCGCTACAGGTCCCGCGCCATGTCTCAGTTCGCAGCGCATCTCGCCGATCTCGAACAGCTGGACGCGCGTGGCCGCCTGCGGTCGCTGCGGCGGCGCGCGGGTGCGGATTTCGCTTCGAACGACTATCTGGCGCTCGGCACCGCGCCGCGCCTCCATGCTGCGGTGCAGGAGGCCATCGCCCGCGGAGTACCCGTCGGCTCGGGCGGATCGCGGCTGCTGCGCGGCAACGACCCCGAGCACGAACTGCTCGAGGCCGAGGCGGCGGCGTCCTTCGGCGCGGACACGGCCTTGTTCTTCTCGAGCGGCTATGCCGCCAATGTGGCGGCCTTCGCGACGCTCCCGCAACGCGGCGACCTGGTGGTGTACGACGCACTGATTCATGCCAGCGCGCATGACGGCATGCGCCTCGGCCGGGCCGAAACCGCTCCGGTGCCGCACAATGACGCCGATGTCTTCGAGGATGCGATCCTGGCCTGGCGCCGCCGCGGCGGAACCGGGCGTCCGTGGATCGCAGTCGAGAGCGTCTATTCGATGGACGGCGATCGCGCGCCGCTCGACGATCTCTCCGCGATCGCAGCGCGGCACGACGGCTTCCTTCTCGTCGACGAGGCCCATGCGACCGGCGTGTTCGGCGCGGACGGCACCGGGCTTGCCCGCAATCTCCACGGCGCGGAGAATATCATCACGCTGCATACCTGCGGGAAGGCGCTCGGGTGCGAGGGCGCGCTGCTCTGCCTGCCCGGCGTGCTTCGCGATTTCATGGTCAATCGCGCGCGTCCCTTCATCTTTTCGACCGCGCCGTCACCGTTGATGGCGGCTGCGGTCCGCGAGGCGCTTCGGTGCCTCGCGGACGAGCCGGAGCGGCGCGGGGCACTCACCGCGCTGATCGCGCATGCCGAGCGGGTTCTCGCGCCTTGCGGCGTGGTGCCGACCGGCAGCCAGATCCTGCCGCTGATCATTGGCGAGGACGAGGCGACCATGGCGCTCGCCGCGGCGCTCCAATCCGCGGGCTTCGATGTCCGGGGCATTCGCCCGCCAACGGTGCAGGTCGGCACCGCACGGCTGCGCATCTCGCTCACGCTGCATGCTACGCCGTCCGCTGTGGAGGCGCTCGCGGCGGCGATCGTGGCGGCGCAGTGACGGACCGGCGCGCCATCGTAGTCACCGGGACCGACACCGATATCGGCAAGACTGTGTTCGCCGCCGGCCTCGCGGCGGCCATGAGGGCGACCTATTGGAAGCCGATCCAGGCGGGGATCGAGGAAAGGGGCGATACGGCGCGCGTCCAGGCGCTGGGGGTCGCGCGCGTGCTGCCCGAGGCGTATCGCCTCGCCACGCCGTGCTCGCCGCATCGCGCCGCAGCACTCGACGGCATCCGCATCGATGCGCAGTTGCTGGCGCTCCCCGCGGTGGCGGGAACGCTCGTGGTCGAAGGCGCGGGCGGCGTGCTCGTACCGATCGATGGCGAGTTGCTCTATGCCGACCTGTTCGCGCGATGGGCTGCGCCGGTGGTGCTCGTCGCGCGCACCGCGCTCGGCACGATCAACCACAGCCTGCTCTCGCTGGAGGCGCTGCGCAGCCGCGGCGTGCCGATCCTCGGCATTGCCTTTGTCGGGCCGGCGGTACCCGATAGCGAGGAGACCATCGTCCGGCTTGGGCGCGTGCGACGCCTCGGGCGCCTGCCATGGCTCGATCCACTGACCGCCGGGACGCTGGCGGCGGCCTTTGGCGAGGGCTTCGATCTGGGGGCCTTCGCGTGAGCGATTCGCCGGTCTGGCACCCGTTCACCCAGCATGGGCTCGGCGAGCCGATCCCGCAGGTGGTGCGAGCCGAGGGGGCGGCGCTCTATACGGCCGACGGGCGGCGGATCGTCGATGCCATCTCGTCGTGGTGGGTCACCACCCATGGCCATTGCCATCCCGCGATCATGGCAGCGATCCGCGAGGCGGCCGGGCAGCTCGACCAGATCATCTTCGCAGGCTGGACGCACGCACCCGCGGAGGCGGTCGCGCAGGGGCTGCGGGCGCTGATGCCGCCGGCGCTTACGCGCGTGTTTTTTTCCGATTCGGGATCGACCAGCGTCGAGGTCGCGCTCAAGATGGCGCTCGGCTACTGGCGCAATCGCGACGAGCCAAGGCACCGGATCATAGTGATGGCGCACAGCTATCATGGCGACACGATCGGCGCGATGTCGATCGGCGCGCGCGGCGTCTTCAACCAGGCCTATGCGCCCTTGCTGTTCGACGTGGCGACGATCCCGTTTCCCGCGGCCGGCGCTGCACAGGAAACGCTCGATGCGCTCGAGGCCTATTGCCACGAGAAGCCCGCGGCGCTGATCGTCGAGCCGCTGATATTGGGCGCCGGCGGGATGCTGGTCTATCCGGCATGGGTGCTGGCCGAGATGCGCCGCATCTGCACGGACCATGGTGTGCTGTTCATCGCGGACGAGGTGATGACCGGCTGGGGCCGGACGGGTAGTTTACTCGCCTGCGAGCAGGCCGGCGTGGTTCCGGACATATTGTGCCTTTCCAAAGGTCTGACCGGCGGGGCAGTGCCGCTGGCGGTGACCATGGCGACCGAGCCGATCTACGCCGCGCACTACGCCGACGACCGCGCGCGGATGTTCTTCCACTCGTCCAGCTATACCGCCAATCCGATCGCCTGCGCGGCCGCCGCGGCGAACATTGCGATCTGGCGGGAGGAGCCGATTCTTGCTCGCGTCGCCGGGCTCGCGCGGCGGCAGGCCGACCGGATCGAGGCGCTGGCGGGGGTTGCGGGTGTGCACAATCCACGCGTCCTCGGAACGATCGCCGCCGTGGAGCTCGGGGGCGGGGAGGGGGCGTATCTGTCCGAGCTCGGACCGCGGCTCTTGGGCTTTTTCCGGGACCGCGATCTGCTGCTACGGCCGCTGGGCAACACCGTCTATGTGATGCCGCCTTACTGCATCGAGGATGCGGATCTGGATGCGATCTACGAAGCGATTACGGCTGCGGCCGGGCTCGTCTGACCGGATCGCCTTGGGTTGCCGAACCGCGCATAGAGCGTCGGCAGCACGAACAGGGTGAGCAGCGTGGCGCTGATCAGCCCGCCGATCACCACCGTCGCCAACGGCTTCTGCACTTCGGCACCGGCGCCGTGCCCGAGCGCCATCGGAACGAAACCGAGGCTCGCCACCAATGCCGTCATCGCCACCGGACGGAGCCGGGCGAGGGCACCTTCGCGCGCCGCAGTCGCACGATCCATTCCTTCGGCCACGAGCTGCTGGATCGAAGTCAGCATGACCAGCCCGTTGAGCACCGCGATCCCCGACAATGCGATGAATCCGACCGCGGCCGAGATCGAGAACGGCATTCCGCGCAGTACCAATGCGAGCACGCCGCCTACGAGCGCGAGCGGCACGCCGGTGAACACGATTGCCGCATCGCGCAGGTTGCCGAGCGCGCCGTACAGCAGCAGCAGGATCAGCGCGAAGCATGCCGGCACGACCAACGCCAGCCGGTGCCGCGCCGAGGCGAGGTTCTCGAACTGGCCGCCCCATTCGAGCCAGATGCCCGCGGGAAGCTGCACGTCCTTTGCAATCGCCGCGCGCGCATCGGCGACGACGCTGGCGACGTCGCGGCCGCGGACATTGGCCTGGACGACGACGCGGCGCTTGCCGTTCTCGCGACTGATCTGGTTCGGCCCGTCGACCAGCTGGATGTCGGCGACCGAGGCGAGCGGCACGAAGCTCCCCGCCGGCGTCGGCACCGGCGTCTGGCCGAGCGCATCGAGATCGGCGCGCGCCGCGTCGGCGAGGCGGATGACCACCGGGAAGCTGCGATCCCCCTCGTAGATCCGGCCCGCCTCGCGTCCGCCGACCGCGGTGGCGACCGTATCGGCCACGTCCTGCGCGCTCACCCCGATCCGCGACGCGCGATCCTGGGCATAAGCGATGTCGAGCATCGGCAGGCCTTCGGTCTGCTCGACCTTGACGTCTTCGGCGCCGGCCGTGCGGCGAAGCACGCCGGCGATCTTCGCGGCAGTCGCGTTCATCTCTGCGAAGTCGTCGCCAAATATCTTCACCGCCACGTCCGATCGCACGCCCGCGATCAGCTCGTTGAAGCGCATCTGGATCGGCTGGGTGACTTCATAGGCATGGCCGGGGACCTGCGCGAGCCGCGTCTCAATCCGCTCGACCAGCGTGGCCTTGTCCTCGGAAGGATTGGGCCAGTCCTTGCGGTCCTTGAGCATGATGAAGGTGTCGGTCGCGTTGGGCGGCATCGGATCGGACGCGACCTCGGCGGTGCCGGTCCGCGAGAAGACCGTGCGGATCTCGGGCATGCCCTGGAGCGCATGCTCGATCTGCGCCTGCATCTTCTGGCTCTGCTCGACCGAAGTGCCCGGCACACGAAATGCGGAGATGAGCACGTCGCCCTCATCGAGCTTGGGCAGGAATTCCTGGCCGAGCGTGGAGTACCCGCCCGCAGCCAATGCCAATGCGCCCAGCGCGACGCCGAGAGTCAGGCTCGGCCGCTTCATGGCGCGATCGAGGTTCGGCTCGTAGCGACGGCGCAGCCAGCCGATGACGCGCCCTTCCTTCTCCTCGACCGGACGCGACAAAGCGATGGCGATCGCCGCGGGGACGAAGGTGAGCGACAGGATGAAGGCAAACACCAGCGCGATGATCACGGTGAGCGCCATCGGCTCGAACGTCTTGCCCTCGACCCCGGTCAGGGTCAGCAAGGGCACATAAACGAGGATGATGATCGCCTGGCCGTAGACCGAGGGCCGGATCATCTCGCGCGCCGCGCCCGAGACGACGGCGAGCCGCTCGGGCAGGGTCAGGGTTCGCCCCTCGGCATGCTGGCGCCCGGCGATACGGCGCAGCGCATTCTCGACGATGATCACCGCGCCATCAACGATCAGTCCGAAGTCGAGCGCGCCGAGGCTCATCAAATTGGCGGAGACGCCGACGCGCAGCATGCCGAAGCCGGTGAGCAGCATGGTGATCGGGATCACCAGAGCCGCGATCATCGCCGCGCGGAAATTACCGAGCAGCAGGAACAGAACCACGGTGACGAGCAATGCGCCTTCGGCGAGGTTCCTGGTGACGGTGGTGATGGTCGAATTGACCAATTTTGTGCGGTCCAGCACCGGTTCGATCACCACGTCGCGCGGCAGGGAGGGTGCGATCGCCTTGAGCTTGGCGTCGACCCCGGAAGAGACGGTGCGGCTGTTCTCGCCGATCCGCATGATCGCGGTGCCGGTGATCACCTCGCGGCCATTCTCCGACCCCGCGCCCATGCGAACGCCCTGGCCGAGCCGCACCTCGGCCACCTGGCCGAGCGTGATCGGCGTGGCTTCGCGATTGGCGATGACGGTGCCGCGTAGCTGGGCGAGGCTGCGGATGCGCGCGTCGGCGCGGACCGCGAGGCCTTCGCCGTTGCGGTTGACCGTACCGCCGCCGGTCGCGACATTGTTGCGCTCGAGCGCGGTGGCGAGATCGCCGAGCGAAAGCTTCAGCGCCGCCAATTGCTGGACGTCGGGGACGACGAGATATTCCTTCTCGTAGCCGCCGAGCGAGTCGATCCCCGCGACGCCGTCGACCGTTTTGATCTGCGGCGCGACGATCCAGTCCTGCACGGTGTGGAGATAGGTCGCCTTGTCGGCCTCGCTCGCCAGCCGATCGCCTTCGGGGGTGATGTAGCTGCCGTCGGGCTGGAGCCCGGGCTCACCGGGACGATGTTGAGCATGTCCCCGCCCGGCATAGCGCAGGGTCCAGATATAGACTTCTCCGAGGCCGGTCGCGATCGGGCCCATTTCGGGCTTCACGCCACCCGGCAACGCCTCCTGCGCGGCGGTCAGGCGTTCCTGCACCTGCGCCCGCGCGAAATAGATGTCGGTCGAGTCCGAGAAGATCGCTGTGATCTGCGCGAAGCCGTTGCGGCTGAGCGAACGGGTGTTCTCCAGCCCCTTGATCCCGGCAAGCGCGGTCTCGATCGGGAAGGCGACCTGCTTCTCGATCAGCTCGGGCGAAAGCGCCGGGGCGATGACGTTGACCTGCACCTGGTTGTTGGTGATGTCGGGCACTGCGTCGATCGGCAGGCGCGCGAGCGAGATGCCGCCGATGATCGCGGCGATGGCAGTGAGCAGCAGGACCAGCCAGCGCCGGTCGACTGCCCACGTGACGATATGGTCGATCATGGCTCAGTCCTCATGCCCGGCTTCGGCCGCGCCGAGCGCGGACTTGAGCGTGAAGCTGTTGGCCGCGGCGATCCGCTCGCGCCCGGTGAGGCCGGCGGTGACCACGACCATCGCGCCGTCCTGTCGTCCGAGCGTGACCGGAACGGCACGGAAGCCGGTGTCGGTGCGCACGAACACGACGGTTCTTCCCTCCACCGTCTGGACGGCAGTCGAGGGCACGCGGATCGCGCCATCGCCGGTCCCCGGAAGCTGGATCGCGGCGGTGACCGGTTCGCCCGCGCGCCACTGCCCGGCACGATTGTCGAGCATCGCGATCGCGGGCACCTGGCGAGTTGCGGTGTCGAGGGCGGGCGAGACGAAGCCTATCCGCGCCGCTTGGCTGCGTCCGGGCGCGGTGACCTGCACCGTCATTCCCGGCCGCACGCGTCCGGCATCGGCGGGCGACAGCGAAAGCGTGACGCTCAGCCGATCGAGGCGCGCGACCCGGAAAAGTTCAGTCTCTGCCGCATCAGCGGCGAAGGTCTGGCCCAGCATTGCCGAGCGCGCGATGACCTGGCCCGAAATCGGCGCCGCGATCACGATGCGGTTGTAGCTGCCGCCGCGCGCGCCGCTGGCCGCAACCTGTTCGCGCGCAAGCCGCAGCGCCACGTCCGCCTGTTTGGCGGCGGCGCGTGAGATCTGGACTTCGCGCAACGGCCGGAAGCCCTTGGTGTAGAGCGCTTCGTCCCGGGCGAGCGTGGTTCGCGCCAGTTCGGCGCCGGCGGCGGCACGTTGCACTTCGGCCTGCAGGCCCGCCGCCTCGCGGCTTTCGAGCACCGCCAGCGTCTCACCCCGCCGGACGCTGTCGCCGAGATTGTGACGGAGTTCGACGATGCGGCCGGGCACGGTGGCAGCGACGATCCGCGTCGCCTGCGGATCGCTTTCCAGCAATGCGGGGCGCTCGATCGCGCCGCCATTGCCGCCGATCGTCGGGCTGACGACTTCGATCCCCGCCGTGGCGATCTGCCGGGGGGTGAGGGAGATTACGCCTTCTTCGCCATGCCCGACTTCGGCCTCGGCATGGTTCTGGACGGGTTCGCTACCGTTGCCGCAGGCGGCGAGCGTGAGCACGAGCGGCAAGCCCGCGAACGTGATCTTCATGGATCGGCTCCCTTGATCGCGGGACCTCCCCGCCGATCGAGCTATGAATCTGGGCGAGCGCGAATGCGCGGGATCAGCTTCGCGGCGGCTCGAGCGCGGGATCGATCGTGCGCCGGGCAAGCCGCGACGCGCCGGATGCGTCGGGTGCCTCGCGAACGATCGTCATCGGCGAGAGCGAAGCCGAAGCACTCGTCGCCGTCAGATTGTGCCCGTGGCACGTGCCATGATGGTGGGGGACGGATCGGTCGCCGTCGGCAGGAACCTCGTCCGCGTCGCCTTCGGCATGTGCCGCACCGCCGCAGGAGAATTCCGCCGCGCTGTAACTCTCCTGCGCATGCGCGGTCGTCGTCGTCATTAGCGACGACGCGATCAGGCACAGGAGCAGGAGCCATGCGGTGCGAAGCATCGTCAGGGGATAGCGGCGCGCGATGATGCTGTCATCACAATGTCGGCGGGTCGATCGCCAAGGTGGAACCACGCGTCGGGAAGCGAAGTTTCTCGGCCACATGCCGGGAAATTCGAAGGTGCTGGGTCTTCGGCTGATACGCCTCTTTGCGAAACCCTGCGACTGGGTCAGCGAACAGCAGCCATCGAGGCTCTCTTCTCGGTTCGCGCATTGCGCCACTCGACATCGGCGTCGATAGTGCGCAGCTCAGGAAGAAGGGAGAATCATGAAAGCTTACGCGGTCGCGCTCGTCTCGCTGGTTGCACTTGCCGCGCATCAGGCTGCGGCCCAGGTCGCGCCTCCCTCACAGCAAAAGCCGGTGCAGGAGACCCAGTCTCCCGAAGACGAGATCGTCCGCCCGATCGAGCAGCAGACGCCGCAGCCGACCGGCGCGCCCGTGGCCGCGGCACCCGCTGCGCCAGCGACCGTCGCGAAGAGCGACAAGCCGGCCAAATGGGACGTCAATGCACCAACCGGGGCCAGCATCCGCCAGATCCCGATCCGCGTCTCCGAAGGCAGCTGGATGGACCTCGACGTCAGCCCGGATGGCCAGATGATCGCGTTCGCGTTGCTGGGCGACCTCTATACGATGCCGATCGCCGGGGGCGCGCCGAGGCGGATCGCGGAGGGGCTCGCCTGGGAAGTCCAGCCGCGCTTCTCGCCCGATGGCCGGCGGATCGCCTTCACTTCGGACCGCGGCGGCGGCGACAATATCTGGGTGATGAACCGCGACGGTTCGGACAAGCGGCAGGTGACCAGGGAGGAATTCCGGCTGCTCAACCAGCCGAGCTGGAGCCCGGACGGGCGCTATATCGCCGCCAAGAAGCACTTCACCACCGGCCGCTCGCTCGGCACCGGCGAAGTCTGGCTGTACCATGTCTCGGGCGGCGGCGGCGTGATGCTGGTCAAGCGGCCCAACGAGACTCACCAGAAGGAATTGGGCGAGCCGATCTACTCGAAGGACGGCAAGTCGATCTTCTACACGCGCAACGTCACCCCCGGGCCGATCTTCGAATATGCCCAGGATTCGAACACCGAATTGTTCGACATCGAGCGGTACGACCTCGACACCGGAGAAGTGAGCAGCGCGGTGAGCGGTGCCGGCGGCGCGGTGCGGCCGACGCCCTCGCCTGATGGCCGGAAAATCGCGTTCGTGCGGCGCGAGGCGACTCGCTCGAAGCTCTATGTGAAGGACCTCGTCTCGGGCGAGGAGCGCAAGATCTACGACGATCTCGATCAGGACGTGCAGGAGACCTGGGCAGTCACCGGAGTCTATCCCAACATGGCGTGGACGCCCGATGGCAAGTCGCTGCTGTTCTGGGCCAAGGGCAAGATCCGGCGGATCGATGCGGATGGTGCGAACGCCCGCGAAATCCCGTTCACAGTGAACGATACCCGCGGGGTGATCGATGCGCCGCATCCGCAGATCGCCGTTGCGCCCGATCGCTTCACCACCACGATGCCGCGTTTCGCCACAGTATCGCCCGAGGGCGACCGCGTGGTGTTCGAGAGCCTCGGCAAATTGTGGGTCAAGTCGATGGGCGGCGGCGTGGCGAAGCGGTTGACCAGCGGCGGCGACGGCTTCGAGCTGTTCCCCAGCTGGTCGCGCGACGGACGGACGATCGCGTTCGTCGGCTGGACCGACGCGGGGCTGGGACGCATCCGCACCGTCGCGGCCAGCGGCGGAACGCCGCGTGATGTGACCAGCCAGCCCGGACATTATGCCCGCCCGCGCTTCTCGCCCGACGGTAAGACGATCGTGTTCGAGCGGGTTGGCGCCGGCAATCTCACCAGCCCCAATTGGACACAGGATCCGGGCGTGTACCGCGTCGCGGCGTCGGGCGGCGAGCCGGTGCGCGTGGCCAAGGGCATGGCAGCGGCTCAGTTCGGAGCCGCCAACGACCGCATCTTCATGATCGGCGAGGAAGGCAAGGACGGCAAGAGCGAGCGCCAGCTGATCAGCACCGATTTAGGCGGCCAGAACAAGCGCGTCCATGCGAGCGGCGAGATGGTCACCGATTATTCGGTGGCGCCGAGCGGCGAATATGTCGCGTTCCGCCAGAACTATGCCGCGTTCGTCGTGCCGCTGATGCCTGGCAACCAGTCGGTCGGACTGGCGAGCGACGCCAAGGCGCTGCCGGTTACCCGGGCGAGCGCGGGCGGCGCGGATTACATCCACTGGTCGAACGACGGCAAACGGCTGCACTGGAGCCTCGGGCCGACGCTCTACACCGCCGAGACGGCGCAGCTCTTCCCCGACGCGCCGCGGGCCGAAGGCGCCCCCGCGTTCGTTCCGCCGACCAGCGGGGTATCGCTGGCGCGCGAAGTCGCCGCGACAAGGCCCGGCGGGACGGTGGCCATCACCGGTGCGCGGCTGGTGACGATGGCGGATGCTGCGGGCGGGATCATCGACGACGGCGTGGTGGTGATCCGCGGCGACCGGATCGTCGCAGTGGGGCCGCGCGCTTCAATCGCGGTGCCCGCCGGCGCAACCGTGATCGACGCGGCGGGCAAGACGATCATCCCGGGATTGATCGACGCGCATGCCCATGGCCCGGCGGGGAACGACGAGCTGATCCCGCAGAACAATTGGTCGATGCACCAGAATCTCGCGCTGGGCACTACGACGATTCACGATCCGTCGAACCGCTCGAGCGAGATTTTCGCGGCGGCTGAGATGCAACGCGCCGGGCTGATCCTCGCTCCCCGCATCTTCTCGACCGGCGAGATCGTCTATGGCGCCAAGGCGGCCGACGTTTACGCGCAAATCGACAGCCTCGACGACGCGCTGGCGCATGTCCGGCGATTGAAGGCGCAGGGGGCGAACAGCGTCAAGAACTACAACCAGCCGCGGCGCGAACAGCGCCAGCAGGTGGTCGAGGCGGCGCGGCGCGAGAACATGCAGGTGGTAGCCGAGGGCGGATCTTTGTTCGGGATGGACATGAACCTCGTCGCCGACGGCAACTCGACGCTCGAGCATAATGTGCCGCTCGAGACCTTCTACGAGGACGTGCTGCAGTTCTTCTCGCAAACGAAGACCAACTACACGCCGACCCTGGTGGTAACTTATGGCGGACTGGCCGGTGACCCCTATTGGCGGCAGGCGACCGACGTCTATGCCCATCCGCTGCTGCGCGCGCACACGCCGCCCGCGGTTCTGCTCGCCGACAATGCGCGGCGGATCAAGGCGCCGGAGGACAATTTCGTCGACGACGACAATGCCCGTGAAGCCAGCAAGCTGGCGAAGCGCGGCGTGCTCGTCTCGATCGGCGCACACGGGCAGCAGGCGGGGATCGGCGCGCATTGGGAATTGTGGTCGTTCGTGCGCGGCGGCATGACTCCGATCGAGGCGCTGCGCGCGGGAACGATCGTGCCGGCGCAATCGCTCGGCATGGCACGCGACATCGGCTCGCTCGAACCGGGCAAACTCGCCGACCTCGTGGTGCTGGACAAGGATCCGACCACCGACATCCGCAACAGCGACAAGGTGTCGCGAGTGATGCTCGGCGGACGGCTCTACGACGCCGCAACGCTCGACGAAGTGGGGACCGGCACCGCGAAGCGCGGCGCTTATTGGTGGGAAAAGGCGGGGCGGTAGGGACTCGTCGCCCGTCATCCCGGCGAAAGCCGGGATCTCAGGCGGAGGCGCGATGCGGCACGAGATCCCGGCTTTCGCCAGGATGACGAAAAGGGAGAGTGAAGTGGATCGTCGTCTCTTTCTATGTGGAGCGAGCGCAGTGTCGCTCGTCGGCGCATTTCCCGCCGTTGCCGTACCGCGCAGCCAGGCCGCAGCCGACAAGAAGCTGTCGGCGCTGCTCGACCGCTTCTTCTACGATCGGCTGAACGACGATCCCGAAGGCGCGACACGGCTGGGGCTCGATACCGGCGCGCGCGCCGGATTGCGCGCGAAGCTCGCCGACAATTCGGAGACCGGGCTGGCAAAGGCGGCGGCGCGCGCGAAACGCGAGCTGGCCGAACTACGCGCCATCGCCCCCGCGACCTTGTCGCCGGCGGCGCGGCTCGACCAGGAAGTCGTTGCCTGGCAGCTCGAACGCAACATCGCGGCGACGACGCGCTTCCGCTACGGATCGAACAGCGACGGTTTCTCGCCCTATGTGCTGAGCCAGCTTGGCGGCGCGTATCGCGACCTCCCCGATTTCCTCGACTCGCAGCACCGGGTCGAGAATGCCGCGGACGCCGACGCCTATCTCGCGCGGCTG